>JAKLKR010000077.1 GCA_023150565.1 Planctomycetota bacterium | reverse complement strand
GCAGAGCGATGAGCGCACCCTCGACGAGCGCGACCTCACCGGGGTCAGCACGCGCATCGCCCAGGCGGTGGGCGCCGCCACCGGCGCGACCCTGGTCGGCCGCTGAGCGCCGCGGGCGGGTCGCATGCGTGGGCACCTCCACCAGTGCGGCCCCTGCCCGTACCTGCCTGGGCGCGACATGGCGGTGTTCAAACCCGACCCGGCGGAAGTGCGCCAGGTGCCCTACCGGGCGCTGATGGACCTGCGCTTCCGCCGCGCCGGGCCCGAGCTCTACACCCCGCTGTGCGACGGCTGCCGCGAGTGCCGGCCGCTGCGCGTCGACGTGGCGCACTTCGTCCCGCGCCGCGACCAGCAGCGCTGCCTGCTGCGCAACCAGGACCTCGAGCTGAGCTTTTCGCCGCGCGGCCTGGATGGCGGCCGGCTCGAGCTGTACCGGCGATACCAGGCCCAGGTCCACGAGCAGCCCGACCAGGGCGACCCGCAGCCGTTCCTGGTCGAGGACGGCGGCGTCCCCGGCGGCGAACTGCACGCCCGCGACCCCGCCGGCGCCCTGCTGGCGGTGAGCGTGGTCGACGTGTTCGGCGACGCCCTGTCGAGCGTGTACTGCTATTGGGAGCCGGCGCAGGCGCGCCGCGGCCTGGGCACCTTCATGGCCCTGGCCGAGCTCGCCTGGGCGCGCTCCCAGGGGATGCTGTGGTGGTACCCCGGCTTCTGGGTCCCGGGCTGCGCCAAGATGGCCTACAAGGCGCGCTTCGGACCGCATCAGGTGCTCGACGAGGGGGTGTGGCGCGATGGCTGACGATTTTTACCGGGAACTCGGACCCGCCGGCCTCGCCGCCCTGGTCGAAGCGGCCAAGACCCGCGCCGACGTGGCGCTCGCCCGCCGGCTGTGCCGCGGCGCCGGACGGGTGCTCGACCTCGCCTGCGGCTACGGGCGCATCGCCCTGCCGCTGGCCGCCGCCGGCCTCGCGGTCGAGGGCATCGATCTCGATGCCGGCCTGATCGCCCAGGCCCGCCGCGACGCGCGCGGGCGCGGTCTGCCGCTGCGCTACCGGGTGGGCGACATGCGCGCACTGCCCTATGCCGACGGCAGCTTCGAGCGCGTGCTGTGCCTGTGGTCGTCCTTCCAGCACCTGCCCACCCGCCGCGACCAGCGCGCCTGCCTGGCCGAGGTGGTGCGGGTGCTGGCGCCGGGCGGGCGGGCCTATCTCGAGATGACCGACGGCGGCACCCCGGCGATCGAGCGCCGGCTGGCGCGCGAAGGCCGCGGGCCCGGCCGGCGCATCGCCCGCTGGCGCCTGCACGGGGCCGAGATCTCGTGCTACCTGCACAACCAGCACACCCTGTCGCACGCGCTCGCGCCCCTGCGCGGCGCCACCTGGACGGTCGCCCACCGCACCGTGCACGGGGTGCGACGGCTGACCGCCGAGCTGGTCAGGGATGGCGGGCCGGGGCGTCAGGCCCGCGGCCGGGCATCAGGCTGAGGCACTCGTCGCGCTGGGGATCGAACCACGGCGAGTGGTAGGGGTCGTCGAGCACCGCGCGGCCGTGGCGGGCGATCAGGCGGGCGAACTCCGCCTCGGCGCGCGCCCGCCGCTCGGGCGAGGCATCGCTGCCGCGGCTCTTGGATTCATGATGGACGAGGGTGGCCGGCGCCACCACCCCGCGCAGGCCGCGCGCGCGGACGTTCAGGCACAGATCGATGTCGTTGTAGGTCACCGGCAGCTGCTCATCCAGCCCGCCCAGCTCACGGTAGAGCGCCGACGGCAGCAGCAGGCAGGCGCCGGTGGCGGCGCCGACGTCATGGGCGACCAGCACCCGTCCGTGCTGGGCGGGGTCGTCGCCCGGCGCCCCGCGGTGGATGTGCCCGCAGACCCCACGCACGCCCAGCGCCACCCCGGCATGCTGCACGCTGCGGTCAGGATAGAGCAGGCGGGCGCCCACGAAGCCGATCCCCGGCTGCTGCAGCCAGCCCAGCATCTCGGCCAGCCAGCCGGGCTCGACCATCTCGATGTCGTTGTTGAGCAGCAGGAGGTGCCCGCCACGCGCCTGCGCGACGCCCAGGTTGGTCAGGCGGCTGAAGTTGAACGGCTCGTCGCAGGCCAGCACCCGGAAGCGTTCCGGCTGGCGCGCGCGCCATCGTGCGAACAGCGCGGCGGTGGCGGGCTCGCGGCTGCCGTTGTCGACCACCACGGCCTCGACCTCGACCCCGGTGGTGAGCGGCCCGAACAGGCCCTCCAGGCAGACCTCCAGCAGGTCGGCGTGGTCGCGGGTGGGGATGATCGCGCTCACCAGCGGCCGCCCCTGCGCGACCGGCGACACCCGCAGCAGCTGCGGGCAGGCCGCCACCGGGGCGAGCCGGGCGGCGATCCCGCGCCGGGCCAGCGCGGCGCGCACCGCCACCTCGTCGGCCGACTGGGCGGCGGGGGCGGCGGCGGGACGGTGGGCGAGGATGCGCGGCAGATGCAGCACCCGGGCGCCCGACTCGGCCAGGCGCAACACCAGGTCGTGGGTGGGGACGGCGCCGCTGCCCAACTGGCGCCAGGCCTCGGCGCGCAGGGCCAGCAGCGACCCGGTGAAGCGGCCGCCCAGCAGCAGATCAGGCGACCAGGCCGGCTTGTGCCAGGGCGCGCTGCGCACCCCGGAAGCGTCGACCAGGTCCTCGTCGCCGTACAGCCCCGCCGCCCCGGGATCGGCGGCCAGGGCGGCGGCGATCGCCGCCAGCGCGCCCGGGGCCAGGCGCACCCCGGGATCCAGCAGCACCAGCAGCGGCGCGGCGGGATCCTCCCCGGCGAGGGCGATGCCGGCCGGTGGCGGGGCGGGCGCGGGTTCATCCGCCGCCGCCAGGTAGGGCAGCACCGCCGGGGCCAGGGCACGCTCATGCCGGGCCGCGGCCTCCGCCTGCAGGCGCACCCCGGGATAGGCGTGCAGCCGGCGCAGCAGCGGCCCCCAGCCGCTCCGCCCGGCCTCCTGGCGCAGCCAGCGCCAGCCGCCCAGTCGTTTGAGCTCGGCGCGCAGCAGACGCAGGCCGAGGGCCAGGGGCGAGCGCCGGGTCCAGCGCTCGCAGCGCAGCTCGGCACCTGGGCATTCCAACGCCAGGCTGCGCGCGGGATGCACGAGCCGCACCAGGTGCTGCTGACCGCAGCCGGGACTGCCGATGTCGGTCAGGCGCAGGCGTTCGCAGGGCCCGCCGTCGGCCGGCTCGACCAGCAGGTGGACGCGCGCCGGCAGGGCGGATTCGCCCCACCAGCGCAGCTGCCACCAGCCCGCCGCGCTCGCCCCGGTGACCGGCAGCGGTCCGCTCAGCGGACGCCGTCCTGCTTGAGCAGATCCCACAGGTAGGCGGCGTAGGCGCTCTTGCCCATCGACTTGGCCTCGGCCTCGACCTGGGCGCGGCCGATCCAGCCGTTGTGCCAGGCGATCTCCTCGAGGCAGGCGACCTTCAGGCCCTGGCGCTCCTCGATCGCGTGCACGAACTGGCCGGCTTCGAGCAGGCTCTCGTGGGTGCCGGTGTCGAGCCAGGCGGTGCCGCGCCCGAGCTTCTCGACCTGCAGCTCGCCACGCGCCAGGAACACCCGGTTGAGGTCGGTGATCTCGTATTCGCCGCGCGGGCTGGGCTTGAGCGCGGCGGCCTCGGCGCACACCTCGGGTCCGTAGAAGTACAGCCCCGGTACCGCCCAGTTCGAGCGCGGCTGCTTGGGCTTCTCCTCGATGGTCAGGGCCTTGCCGGTGGCGTCGAACTCGACCACCCCGTAGCGCTCGGGATCCTTGACCCAGTAGGCGAACACCACCCCGCCCTTTGTGATCTGGGCGGCACGGCGCACGGTCTCGGTCATGCCATGGCCGTAGAAGATGTTGTCGCCCAGCACCAGGCAGCCGGGGCCGCCGGCGAGGAACTCGCGCCCGATGGTGAAGGCCTGGGCGAGGCCGTCGGGCTTGGGCTGCTCGGCGTAGCTGATCGTCATCCCCAGGCGCGAACCGTCCTCGAGCAGCTTGCGGAAGCCGGGCAGGTCGTGCGGGGTCGAGATGATCAGCACCTCGCGGATGCCCGCCAGCATCACCACGCTGAGCGGGTAGTAGATCATCGGCTTGTCGTACACCGGCATGAGCTGCTTGCTCACCACCTTGGTGAGCGGGTGCAGGCGGGTGCCGGCACCGCCGGCGAGGATGATGGCTTTCATCGAGGTGCTCCAGAAGGGATCGGCGCAGGACATCCCGGCGCGGTGAAATGGCAATCGGCGCTTGGCGTTTGGCCACTCTTCCCTGGGAGCGCCGGGCTCCAGCCCGGCAATTGGGACGGCTCGAATTGCCGGGCTGGAGCCCGGCGGTCCCAGGGGCGCGTCCGACTGCTCCTGCGGTTCGCGAGAATCCCCCCGCACGCCATGGCGATTGGCGGCTCAGCCGCCCGAGGACAGGCTGGGGCGGGTGCAATCGGGGTCGAGGCTGCCGCGCGAGATCAGTTCGCCGAGGGCGGGGTCGACCAGGCGGTCGGTGCCCCAGCGCTCGCGCAGGCGGGCGAGTTCGCCGAGGAAGCGCGCCCGCTTGGCCGGGGTGTCGTCGAGGCCGCGGCTCTTGGATTCGTGGTGGATCAGCTCGGCCGCCGGGGTCACCACCCCGCGGTACCCGGCGGCGCCCACCCGCAGGCAGAAGTCCACGTCATTGAAGGCCACCGCGAAGGATTCATCGAGCCCCCCCACCTGGCGCCACACCGGGCGCGGCACCAGCAGGCAGGCGGCGGTGGCCGCGGTCCAGTTGCACACCGTCTGCAGGCAGCCCTGGTAGCCGGCCTCGTGACGCGACGCGCCCTTGTGCAGGTGGTCGGCGCCGCCGCCGATGCCGACGGTGACGCCGATGTGCTGCACGCTGCGGTCGGGGTAGAGCAGCTTGGCACCGACGAAGCCGATGCCGGGCTGCTGCGCCCAGCCCAGCATCGCCTCGAGCCAGCCCGGCTCGATGATCTCGATGTCGTTGTTGAGCAGCAGCAGGTGCTCGCCGGCGGCGGCCTCGGCGGCGACGTTGTTGAGCCGGCTGTAGTTGAAGGGGATGTCCAGGGGCAGGACGCGGAAGCGCCCCTTCCAGCGCCCCTCCGCCTCGGCGAACAGGCGGCGGGTGCCCTCCTGCACGCTGCCGTTGTCCACCACCAGCACCTCGAACTCCTGGTAGCCGGTGCGGGCGAACAGGGTTTCCAGGCACACGCGCAGGATGTCGGCGCCATCGCGGGTGGGGATGATCACCGACACCAGCGGACGGCCGCGCACCACCGGCCGGACCAGGAAGCGCCCGGGAACCCCGGCGGCGGGGATGACCGCCGCTTCGATGCCGCGCCGGCGGCAGCCCGCCTGCGCCACCGCCTGCACGGCCTCTGAGCTGCCGCCAGGGCCGCCGCCCCGGTGAAGCTGGATCAGCGGCAGATGCCCGATCCGTCCGGCGGCAGCGGCGCAGCGCTGGACGCAGGCGAAAAACGCCGCCTCGCCGCCATCGCCCTCCCAACCGCCGGCCTTGATCCACAGGTCGCCCCGCACCGCCAGGGCGCGCCCCAGGTAGTTCCCGCCCAGCAGGGTCTCCGGCGACCAGCCCGGCTTGAACCGGGCCCGTCCATGGCGTCCGCCGGCATCGATGCGGTCCTCGTCCCCGTAGACCAGATCGGCTCCGGGCTGGCCAGCCATCACCGCCAGGCGTTCCTGCCAACCGGCGGCGAGGCGGTCGCCGGCGCGCAGCGGGATCACCCAGGCACCTTCAGGGCCACCTGCCGTCCACCAACCTCCGTCGAGACCAGAGCCAGTGACCGCAACCTGGGCATCGGCTCCCGGCAGTCCGGCCGGGGGCATGCCGGCCCACCCCGCCACCAGCACCCGCGCCCCGCTGCCGGCGATGGAGGCGAGCGAATCCTGCCAACCCTCCCAACCGGAGGCGTGGGGGAGCAGCACCACCACCAGCACAGGCATCGGCGAATCCCCGGTCCGGGTGGCGGCCAGCATTCCGACCCGGTGCAGAAACCGCAGTTCGCGGTCCTCGCCCAGGGGCGACATACGCCGCTGACCGCGGGTGATGGCCATGGGCAGGTTGGAGGCGACGCGGGCGCAGCGGAAACTGTCGAATGGTGCAGTGATCAGACGCAGGAGACGGGACAGGACGGGGCCAGCACCGCCCTCGCCGACCACCACCCGCAGCAGCGCCTCGGGCCAGCCGATCTGCACCAGCTCCAGCTGCGGCGGGGGGAGCCCGGCCTGCACCAGCACGCGCAGCTCCTGCACGCGCGGGTGCAGGAACAGCAGCAGGCTCACCTCCTGAGCGGGAGCAGCCATCCAGCCGGTGACAATACCGCCGGTGGCATCCTCGTGGGCAATGCGCACGGCGAAGCCCAGCACGCCACCCCGGGCGCGCAGCTGCGCCGGCCCGGCCGGCTGACCGGCGGGCAGGGCCGCCACCAGCACCTCGCAGGCGACCGACATCCCCACCTGGGGTGAACGCAACGGCAGCATGCATGCATCAGGCACATGATTCCCGACTGCGGACGGCCCGACGGGACGGGGTCCGCCCAGAGCGACCCGCCGGCGCAGCAGCGAACGCAGCAGCAGGTGGTCGAGGAGCTTCCCGACCGCGCCCATCAGCCACCCATGGCCGCGCGGTAGCGCGGCAGCACCTCGGCCATCGGCCCGTCCTCGCGCACCCTGCCGTGGTCCATCCACACCACCCGCTGGCAGAAACGCTCGATCAGTTCGAGCTGGTGGCTGACGAAGACGATGATCGAGGCGGCGTCGAGGAATTCCTGCATCCGCCTGGTGGCCTTGCCGATGAATTCCGCATCGCCGCCGGCGAACATCTCGTCGAGGATGAGGATCTCGGGCTTCACCGCGGTGGCGGCGGCGAAGGCCAGGCGCATGTACATGCCGGTGCTGTAATACTTCACCGGGGTGTCGATGAACTCGCCCAGGCCGGTGAAGGCGACAATCTCGTCCACCAGCTCGACGATCTCGTGGCGGTGCAGGCCATAGATCGCCCCGTGCAGGTAGAGGTTCTCGCGCCCGCTCAGCTCATGGTGGAAACCCGTGCCGATCTCGAGCAGCGGGCAGATGCGACCGACCGTGCGGACGCTGCCGGTGGTCGGGGTATAGATGCCGGAGATGACCTTGAGCAGGGTGCTCTTGCCGGCGCCGTTGTGGCCGACGATGCCAATGCGCTCGCCATGGACGATGCGCAGATCGACAGCGTTCAGCGCGAGGAAATCGCTGTGCGACTCGCGATGCTTGCGCTTGAACAGCCCGGTGATGGCCTGCTTGAGGTCGGCGCCCTTCTCGTGGTAGAGGCGGAAGTGCAGGCTCACCTGCTCGACGATGATCTCTGATTCGGCCATGGGCTTACAACCGGAACATGATGCGCTTGCGCAAGACGGAGTAGAAGACGCCAGCGATCACGGCCATGACCCCGGCGATGAGCAGGCAGCCGATCCAGGTCTTGAGCTCGGGCACCCGGCCCTCGTGGATCGGCTCGCGGAACAGCCTGATCAGGTAGTACATCGGGTTGAGCTGGAACCACGGCCGCACGTGCTCGGGCAGGGCTTCGAGCGGGTAAAAGATCGGGGTGGCGTACATCAGCGCCTGCAAGGCCACTCCGGTGATGTGCTGCATGTCGCGGAAGAACACGAACACAACCGCGAAGAACAGTGAACAGGCGGCCACGAACAGGAAAACCACCAGGTAGGACAGGGGCAGCACCAGCAGGGCGGAGGTGATCGGCGCGCCCATGACCAAGGCGATGGCGAACAGCGCCACCAGGGCGAACATGTTGTCGACCAGCACCCCGATCGCCCCGGCGATGGGGAAGGCGTGGATCGGCAGGGCGACCTTCCGCAGCAGGTTCTCGTTGTTGAGGATGGTGGCGCCGCCGATGGTCACCGAGTTGGACAGCAGCAGCCACGGCAGCATGCCCGAGAACACATAGACCACGAACTGCTGCATGGGGAAGCGCAGCAGGTGCGAGAAGACGAAGGCCGACACCGCCATGGTCATCACCGGGCTGACCAGGGTCCACACGAACCCGAGGGCGGTGCGCCGATAGCGCAGCAGCAGCTGGATGCGCACCAGTTGGACGATGAACAGGCGGTAGCGCCACAGGACGGAGAAGAAGCCGCTCATGGGAAGGCGGGGATAGCATCGCTTCCCGGCCTCAGATCAAGGGATCCGCCTCAGGATCGCGGCACCACCGCAGAGGCCACCCCAGCACACCACCACGCCACCGGCAGGGTAGCCATCCACAGCAGCCAGAATGCTCCAGCCGTAGGCACGCGTGGGCAAAGCAGGACGCCAGCCAACAACACCAGCGGAATTCCGGGGAAGAGATATCGGCCAAGTGCCTGATAATCATAGGTCCATGTGTAGCCCAAACTTTGAGCAACCACAAGGCCAGCGATCGACGCCAGCACAAACACCAGCGTTCCCGCCCGCCGCCATCCTCCGACCTGTCCGGCTCCCACCACCATCAGCCCGAGCAGCGCCGCCAATCCCCCCCACATCCCCAGGTAATGGAGGGCGGGGTGGAAGAACACCATTGGGCCGTAGACCCCCACCAGGGAGCGGAACGAATCGAGATACCAGGCGGGATCGAATGCGAAGCGGGCGAGGGGACGCTCAGGCCCGGCGGTGCGCCCAGCCACCAGCACCGGCCGCCCACGCTGGCTCGGTTTCCAACCGTCCTCGGCGTGCGCCTCCTTGGTCACAGCCATGCGCATGCCTGCCTCCCAGCCATTGCAGGCCTGGGTAGCCAGCATGCGTCCCCCCACGGCCGCCAACGGCAGCAGGAGGACTCCGGCAAGCAGCGGCAGCAGCAACCGGCCAAGAACCATCCGCTGCCACCATAGACGCGCCGCCACTACCGCCGACACCAGACCTGCCACCACCACGTAGTTGGTCTTGCAGAGCGCCAGCACCACCAGCGCGGCGATGGCCGGCAGCACCCACCTCACCAGATCGCCACACCCCTCGGCGCGCCACACCCGTGCCGCCAGACCAGTGGCCACCAGCCCCACCGCCAAGCCGCAGGCGTCGCCGTTCACATAGCCGGCGACATACCAGACCTGGGGCATGAAGCCCAGCGCCAGCAGCAGCCAAGCCATCCCGCCAAGCAGGCGAGCCGAGGCTGCCGCCGCCCCAATGAAAAGGACGAGGTTGGCCAGACGCAGCGCGGTGACCGCATCCAGTCCCGTCCAGCCCAGCAGCAACACGGCCTTGCCCAGCACCAGATAGGCGAGATCGCCGTCAAAAAGGTAGGAATGGCCGTAAATATTCAGGATGGTGGCCGTCACCGCCGGCGAACTGAAGTCGGGCGGAAACCAGCGCCCAGGTTCTGCGTAGTACAAGGCTGCAGCGACATGGCTGGGTTCGTCGGTCTGGTTGCCAGGCAGCGAACCAACCGCCAGCCAGGTCGAGATAGCGATCAGCCCGACCCAGGCCAGGAGCACCCATGGCAACCGCGTCGACGGTGGGGGAAGGGCAGATGTCGACCTTGTGCCACCGGCCAGCAGCCAGGCCGCCGCCAGCAGGACCAGGGCGGCGCCAGCGACCACCAGCAGGTCGCCGATGGATGGGCGCTGAGAACGCGCCGGACCATCGAGCAGCAGCCAGGGATCGTCCGCCTCACTCGCCACCCGGCAGACCAGCGGCAGCGGTCCGCCCGCGGCACCGATCTGGTTGGCGGTGGAGGCCCCCGTCCAGGGACGGCAATCGCCACCCAGCAGACCCTGCACCGCAACCGAACGCACGGTTATGGCGCGGCCGGCGCGCGAAGGCAAGTCCAGTCGCAGGGCGAAGGTGCGGCGCGGAACCAGGCAGCGGGCCCGGTCGGCGCCGGGCGCCACCAGTAGGTACTTGGCATCAGCCTCATTGAAGCCGCGGCCGAGGTCGAGGTACAGTTTGAGATCGGTGGCAGCCCCCGGTTCGATCTCGACCACCAGCACCCGCTGTGACAGCAACCAGCCGGAGAATCCCAGCACCGATAGCAGCAACACGATGGTCCAACCCCTCCTCCAGGGGTCGCACCACAATGCGAGGGCGGAATCTCTCACCCGCTTCATGGACTGGTTGCCGCTGCTTCCAGGTCGGCCCAGACATGGAACACCCGACTGCGCTGGGCGAGAGTGAAACCGCAGCGTTGGTAGAGCCTGCAGGCTTCCTGGTTGGCACCCTGGGTCACCACTTCCAGCCGCTGCGCCCCCTTGGCGGAGGCATGGCGCAGGGCCGCGTCGACCAGGCTGGCGCCGATGCCGCGCCCGCGCGCAGCGGGCGCAACCGCGATCAGACCGATGCTGCCCATGTCCTCGCGCAGCGCGATCGTAACGAAGCCAAGCGGCTGGTCAGAACCATTATCGCACCAGGCAAAAACCTGGTCAGCGATCTCCCCCGCCAGGGAGCGCCTGATCCAGATCTCGTAGAGGGCATCAGCCTTTGCAGCAGGCAAGCACGGGTCGCGGCGGAAACGTGAACTCCAGCCGCTGGCGATGGTCAGCGCCAGCAGAGCGGGGGTGAGTGCGGTTCCCCGCAATGGCCGCAGCGCCGGCTCTGCGGCCGCCGGGCCAAGCCCGGTGAGGGCGCGGACGAAGGTGGTCTTGAGATCGACCAAGGGAGCCTGTGGATCAAGGTCGGAGTCCGGACCTTCGGCAGCCTCGGCAAAGAGATAGCACAACCGCAGACTGGCCGCTCGCATGCGCGTGCGCAGTTCGGCAAGCTGACCGGATCGTGGCCGGGCATAGGTGCAACGCGCCACTCCAAAACCGAAATGTGAGGAGTCCCAGGGTAAGGGCTCCAACTCCGGCAGGACGGCCGCGCTCACCGCGCTCCCCAGCCGACAATGCCCACCCCCAGGCAGATCACCAGCACCCCGACCATGGTGGTGATGCTGGGCACTTCGTGCAGGAACAGCCGGCTGGCGAGCAGCACCCCGACGAAGGACAGGGCGGTGAAGGGATAGGCCAGGCTGAGCGGGATGCGGTTCAGGACCACCGCCCAGCATGCCATCGACAGGAAGGCGAACGCCACCACCACCCACATCCACAGGTTGGTGGCGCAGGCCAGGGCGAAGGCCAGGCCTCCGCCATCGGCAGGCCGGGCGACCTTGGCCATCTGCCAGCGCATCACCACCTGACCTGCGACTGCGAACAGCACGGTGAGAAAGATGAATACCCCGGCTATGAGCGGAAACCTGGCGGGAGCGGCGACAGGGAGCGGATCCATGGCCGGTCAGGGGGCGAAGGCCAGCACTGCGGCGATGACCGCGTCCTGGATCGCCGCATCCATGCTGTTGTAGAGCGGCAGACGCACCAGGCGGTCGCTGACGTCCTCGGTCACCGGGCAGTCGCCGGGGGCGCCGCCGTGGCGGCGGCCCATCACCGACAGGTGCAGCGGCAGGTAGTGGAACACCGCCATCACCCCGCGCTGGCGCAGGTGGACGATGAAGGCCGAACGCACCGCCAGCGAGGGCATCAGCAGATGGTACATGTGCCAGGCCGAGGCGCAGTGCGCCGGCACCACCGGCCGGCGCACGCCCAGGCGCGCCGCCCACTCGGCCAGGGCGCCGTCATAGCGCCGCCACACCGCCTCGCGGTGGGTCTGGATGGCGGCACGGTGCTCAAGCTGGGCGAGCAGCACGGCGGCGAGGATGTCCGAGGGCAGGAAACTGGAGCCGACATCGACCCACGAATACTTGTCGACCTGGCCGCGGAAGAACAGCGCGCGGTTGGTGCCCTTCTCGCGCAGGATCTCGGCGCGTTCGACCAGGGCGGGGTCGTTGATGAGCAGTGCGCCGCCCTCGCCGCAGCTGAAGTTCTTGGTCTCATGGAAGCTCTGGGTGGCGAGCCGACCGAGGGTGCCAAGGGCACGCCCGCGGTAGCCGCCGAACAGGCCGTGGGCGTTGTCCTCGACCACCGCCACCTGGTGGCGGGCGCAGATCGCCAGGATCTCGTCCATGGCGCAGGCGATGCCGGCATAGTGCACCACCACCACCGCGCGCGTGCGGGGCGAGATCAGCGCCTCCAACCGGCGCTCGTCGAGGTTGAGGGTGTCCGGGCGCACATCGCAGAAAACGATGCGCGCGCCATGGATGGCGAATGCATTGGCGGACGAGACGAAGGTGAACGAGGGTACCACCACCTCGTCGCCCGGGCGAATCCCCAGCAGTAGCGCGGACATCTCGAGGGCGTCGGTGCAGCTGGTGGTGAGCAGCGCCTTGGCCGCCCCGGTCCCGGATTCGAGCAGCGCCTGGCAACGCTTGGTGAAAGGCCCGTCGCCGCAGCGCGTCGACGAGGCCAGCACCTCGGACAGGTAGGCGGCCTCGTTGGGGGCGCTGCCAGGACGATTGAAGGGAATCAAGGTGGTCGCGGGTGAGGACATGGTGGCCATCGATCAGAGCTGGATGCACCAGCGATCCTTCTCGGTCGAGAAGAGTACAGCGGTCGGTAGCGAAGAACAGGCACTTGGGCCCCGCCGGGGACGATCGGCGGAAAGCCGCAGCTATCTGGGTTGCCCCTCGGTTCCGCGTTCCTAAGAGAGGGCCCACATGCAGTGGTCGGCCGGAACTTGGCGAGGATTTTTCGCGCGACGACCACCATCTGAGCCGACCTCCCCGTCATTTTCGGCCTCACGCCCAAAAACCGTAGGGTTCTTGGTGCTGCGTTCAGCGGCAACCGCGCTGACCTATCCCCTGCGCTGCCTGGAACCTCCTGACCCACCACCGGCCCAAGGCAGGCGCAGACGGCTGACCTCGCTCCAGATCATGCGTGGCCTGGCGGCGTGGATGGTCGTTTTCCATCATATCGCGGCTCTCTGCTGCGACCCAGCCACCACCAACCGGTTCAATTCATTCGCAAGGGCATACGGGCATTTCGGAGTCGATGTTTTCTTCATCATCAGTGGCTTCGTCATGTACGACTCGGTGAGGAATTCGCCCTCCGCCATTGCATTCCTCGGCAACCGCGTGGCAAGGATCGTGCCTAACTATTGGATCTTCACCCTCCTGACCGCTGGGATCCTCGCTATCATCCCCGATTGCTTCACCCTCACTCGTCTCGAATGGCCCTTTCTGCTCCAGTCCTTGACCTTCATCCCCGCCAGCAATCCGGCCGGCAGCGGCTATTTCCCTCTTCTGACCGTGGGTTGGACGATTAACCAAGAAGCATTCTTCTATGCCGTGTGCGCCATCGCCTGCCTGGCCCGCTCCCCGGCCCTGCGCATTCATGTCGTCATCACCATCATCCTGGTCGTCAATATCGTCCTCAACCTCTGGCTGCAGGTTAATGGCTCCCCGTTATCATTCTTTGCCCGTCCAACGTTTCTCATCTTCGTTGTCGGCATGCTTTGCGCCGCCCTGCACGAACGTCAGTCCCTCGACGATCTCGCTGCGCTGCCCCGCCTGTTCATCCTCCTGCTGCTGGGTTTCGCCTCGTACTCCTGCTTCCGCCTCGGTATCCAGGATCATGGCACCCTGTACATCGTGATGGGATCCGCCCTAGCCGTCATTGGGTTGCTCAGTCTGGAGAACACCCGATTGCTATCGAGTTGGGCCGCTGCACCGCTGATCAGACTGGGAGATTGTTCCTATTCTACCTACCTTTGCCATGTGCCGATCATCGTGGTGGCCGTCTATGCATTCCCCTCACTGCGCACCTGCAAATACCATTTCCTGATCCTGACGCTGGTGCTGCCCATCGCGCTGGTCTCTGAGGTGTGCTACCGGATGGTGGAGAAACGTTTGGGCAATATGCTGATTGGGAAACGCCCCAGGCAGGACAAGAAGGAGGCGGTGGCGACCTAAGGAGGCTGTGCGCCGCCGACCGTCTCCCGCACCAGGTACGGCGGCCGGTCCATGGTGCGGTAATAGATGCGCGCCAGGTATTCGCCCATGATGCCCAGGCAGAACAGCTGCACGCCCGAGAACAGGGTCACCGCCGCGGCCAGGAAGGTGAAGCCCTGCACCGGGCTGCCGCGCACCAGGTAGCCCAGCACCACGTAGAGGGACATCAGCCCGCCCAGGGCGAAGAACAGGAAGCCGATATAGCTGGCCAGGCGCAGCGGCCACACGGTGTAGCCAGTGATCATGGTCACCGCATGGCGCACCAGCTTGCCCAGGGTGTAGCCGCTGGTGCCGAGCTTGCGAACATCGTGGCGCACCGGCACCGCGACCATGCGCGTGGTACCCCACGACAGCAGCACGTCGACCGACACGAAGGAGGCGTTGTAGCGCCGGAACACCTCGCGCAGGTGGCCGCGGAACAGGCGGAAGGCGCCGGTGTCCTTGACCCGGTTGCCGGTGGCGCGGTCCATCGCGCTCTTGGTCGCCACCGAGGCGAAGTCGCGCACCAGCCCGTGGGTCTCGCGCTCGGGCAGGCCATAGACCAGGTCGACGCCCGGCACCAGGGCGGCGAAGAGCCTGGGCAGCTCCTCGGGCGGATGCTGGAGGTCGTCGTCCATGGTCACCACCAGGGCCCCGCCGCAGGCGCTGATGCCGCACAGCAGCGCGTTGTGCTGACCGAAGTTGCGCGCCAGGTGGATGCCGCGCACGCGGCTGTCGGCGGCCGCCAGCTGGCAGATCTCGTCCCAGGTGCCGTCGGGGCTGGCATCGCACACCAGCACCACTTCGAAGCTGCCGAACTGGGGCTCCTGGGCGGCGATGCGCCGCACCAGTTCAGGCAGCGCCCCGGAGGAACGGTAGCAGGGGATGACGAAGCTGACCGCGATGCCGGCAGGCGGAACGGCGGCAGCGGCGGCGCTCGGTTCAACGGTCATGCAGGATCCCCATGGGAAGGGCAGGATGCTCCGCCCGCCGCGCAGCCGGTCAACGCTGCCCCAAAGCCTCGACCTCGGCCCGCCAGGCCGCCATGGTGGCGTCGCTGGGCATGCGCCAGTCGCCGCGCGGCGACAGCGCCACCGTGCCCACCTTGGGCCCGTCGGGCATGCACGAGCGCTTGAACTGGGCGGCGGCGAAGCGGCGGTAGAACACCGCCATCCAGGCCAGGATGCAGGCGCGGTCGAAGCGCCCGGCGAAGGCGCGCTCGGCCAGGAACAGCAGCTTGGCCGGGCGGCTGCCGTGGCGCAGCACGTGGTAGAGCAGGAAGTCGTGCAGGTCGTAGGGCCCCACCGCGGCCTCGGTCTCCTGCACCAGCGAGCCGTCGGCGGCGGTGGGCAGCAGCTCGGGGGTGATGGGGGTGGCGGCGATGTCGCGCAGCACCGCCGCCACCGCCGGGTCGGGGCTGGCATCCGCCGCCCATTCCACCAGGTAGCGCACCAGGGTCTTGGGCACCCCGGCGTTGACGTGGTACATCGACAGGTGGTCGCCGCCGTAGGTGCACCAGCCGAGCGCCGCCTCGGAGAGGTCGCCGGTGCCCAGGCACAGCCCGCCGTGCTTGTTCGCCAGGTCGAGCAGCACCTGGGTGCGCTCGCGCGCCTGGGCGTTCTCGTAGGTGACGTCGTGCTGGGATTCGTCGTGGCCGATGTCGCGGAAGTGCTGGCGCACCGCCTCGTGGATGGGGATCTCGAGCAGCCGGGCGCCGAGCAGGTCGACCAGCCTGCCGGCGTTGCCGCGGGTGCGCGCGGTGGTGCCGAAGCCGGGCATGGTCGGGCACACCAGCCCGCTGCGCGGCAGGCCGAGCAGGTCGAAGGCGCGCGCCGCCACCAGCAGGGCGAGGGTGCTGTCGAGCCCGCCCGAGATGCCCAGCACCAGGCTGCGGCAGCCGGTGTGGCGCAGGCGGCGCGCCAGGGCGGTGGCCTGGATGGCGGTGATCTCGGCGCAGGCGGCGGCGCGCACGCCGGGGTCGGCGGGCACGAACGGGCGGGCGGCGAGCGGGCGCAGCAGGCGGCCGCCCTCGGCCCAGGCCCGGCAGGGCACCTCGACGCGGCGGAAGGCGCGGCCGGCGCGCGCGGCCAGGAAGCTGGTGTTGCGCATGCGTTCGTGCGCCAGCCAGGCCACGTCGATGTCGGCGACGATCTGCTGGGCGTCGAAGCGGAAGCGCTCGCCCTCGGCCAGCACGGCGCCGTTCTCGGTCACCAGGCTGTGGCCGCCGAACACCACGTCGGTGGTGGATTCGCCCGGCCCGGCCGAGACGTAGGCGTAGGCCGCCAGGCAGCGTGCGCCCTGGCCGCGCACCAGTTCGCGGCGGTAGGGCGCCTTGCCCAGCAGGTCGTCGCTGGCCGAAGGGTTGAGCAGGATGGTGGCGCCGGCCAGGGCCTGCTCGCCGCTGGGCGGCTGCACCGCCCACAGGTCCTCGCATATCTCGATGCCGAGCACCGCCTCGGGGTCGCCGGCGAGCGGGAAGAGCAGGTCGGCGCCGAAGGGCACCTCGCCCCCCTCCAGGGCGATGGCGCCGGCCTCGCCGCGGCCGCTGGCGAACCAGCGCGCCTCGTAGAACTCGCCGCCGGTGGGCAGGAAGATCTTGGGCACCACCCCCGCCACCCGTCCGCCCGCCAGCACCGCGGCGCAGTTGAACAGCCGCCCATCGCGGCGCAGCGGCAGCCCCACCACCGCCACCAGCCCCAGTTCGGCGCTGAGCGGCGCCAGTTCCGCCAGGGCGGTGCGCGCCGCCGCCAGCAGGGTCTCCTGGTGCAGCAGGTCGGCGCAGGAATAGCCGGTGAGGCCGAGTTCCGGGCACAGCACCACCTGCGCCCCGGCGGCGGCGGCGGCACGCAGCGCGGCGGCGGTGGCGCGGGCGTTGGCGGCGGGGTCCGCCAGGTGGAGCTCCGGGACGGCGCAGGCCACCCGCACATAGCCGAGGGGATCGCTCATGGCCGCAGGCTAGCGCCAGGACCGCGCACGCCACCGCAGGGTCAGTACGCGCCCTCGCGCAGCACCACCGTCTTCACCGTCCGCGCCAGTATCCACAGGTCGAGCCAGGGCGACCAGTTGCGCACGTAGTAGGCGTCCAGGCCGACGCGCTCCTCGTAGGTGGTGTTGTTGCGCCCGCTCACCTGCCACAACCCGGTGATGCCGGGGCGCACGCGCTGGTAGAGCGGGTAGAACTCGCCGTACTTGGCCACCTCGGCCTGCACGATCGGACGCGGGCCGACCAGGCTCATCTGGCCGGCGAGCACGTTCCACAGCTGCGGCAGTTCGTCGAGGCTGGTGACGCGCAGGATGCGCCCCACCCGGGTCACGCGCGGGTCGTCGCGCAGCTTGTGGTCGCGCTCCCATTCCTCGCGCAGGGCGGGGTCGCGCGCCAGCACCTCGGCCAGGACCAGGTCGGCGTCCGGGCGCATGGTGCGGAACTTCCAGGCCGGGAACTCGCGCCCGTCACGGCCCAGGCGGCGCTGGGAATAGAACACCGGCCCACGCCCGTCGCAGCGGATGAGCACCGCGAAGGCCAGCACCAGCAGGCCGAGGAAGGGCAGGAACAGCAGCACCAGGGCGAGGTCGAGCAGGCGCTTGGCGGCGCGCGGGCCGGCCATCAGCAGGCTCTGGCGCACCTCCAGCCCGAGGATGCCGCCGAGGTCCTTGGCCTCGACCCACAGGCTGGCGAAGCCGAACAGCCCGGGGATCACCACCAGGTGGGGGAAGCGCGGCCCGAGGTCGCGCCACAGCTGGAGCAGGCGCTGCGGCTCGGCCCCCGGCATCGCCGCCACCGCGCAGCGCACCCCCAGGGCGGCGGCGCGTTCGGGGGCCTCGGCCACCGCCCCCACCACCGGCACCCCGTTGACGGTGGTGCCGAGCTTGGCCGGGTCGTCGTCGACCAGCGCCACCGCCTTCAGGCCCAGGCCGGGGTTGCGCTGCAGGGCGCGGATGAGCATCTCGGCGGTGCGCCCGGCCCCGAGCACGATCACCGGCAGGCCCCACCAGGCGCGGCGCGCGCACAGGTGGCGCAGGCAGCCGCGCGCCACCGGCACCGCCGCCAGCGAGAAGGCCCAGGCGAGGAAGAACACCGTGCGCGAATAGCGTTCCGCCCCGCGCAGCAGGAAGGTGCCGGCGGCGAGGACGAGGAACGCCACCGTCACCCCGGCGGCGATGCGGCGCAGCTCGTCGGCGGGATTGGGCGGCAGGTCGGCGTACAGGCCCTCGCGCCACAGCACGGCGAGGAACAGGGCGATGCCCGGCACCAGGTGCAGGTAGTCGGCGGGCTGGTAGTGGCCGCCCGCCCACCAGCGCAGCAGCACCGCCAGGGCGGTGGCGGCGGAGATCGCCGCGGCGTCGGTCAGGACCAGGCACAGCCGGGTCGGCCAGGTGCGGTGGATCACGGGGCGCCCTCCTGCCGGCCGTCGCGCGCCCAGAACGCGCCATGCATGCCCACCCGGCGCTTGAACCAGCCGGGCAGCCAGCGTTCGCGCCGGCCGAGCTGCCAGCCGAGCAGCTTGGCCGCCGATTCCGCCAGCGCGCGCGGCACCAGCTCGGCGTGGCCGCTGCGCTGCAGATGCAGCACCAGCGCGCGCACCAGGCGCTGGCCCTCGCCGCCGGCGCCACCGGCCGGGACCAGGTCGCCGAAGCGGCTGAAGAACGCGCCGATGTCGAGGTAGCGCGCCAGGTGCTGGCGCAGCGCGTAGTCGT
The DNA here is from genome assembly GCA_023150565.1 of Planctomycetota bacterium. GTDB lineage: Bacteria > Planctomycetota > UBA11346 > UBA11346 > UBA11346 > JAKLKR01. Next base: position 3,102 of record JAKLKR010000077.1, on the reverse strand, counting down.
GGCTGTGGCGCACCTCGGCGGCGGCGGCGTAGGCCACCCGCCGGCCCGCGCGCAGCAGGCGCGCGCACAGCACCATGTCCTCGTTCATCACCGTGCGCTCGGGGAAGCCGCCCACCGCCTGGAAGTCGGCGCGTGCCACCGCCGAGGCGACATTGCTGAAGAAGCAGGCGCGCACTCCGCGCGTCGCCAGCGCCGCGGCGTCGCGCAGCTCGGGCTCGGCGGGGTAGTTCCAGCCGCGCACGAAGGCCTCGATCGGCGAGGCCCCGGGGTAGGGCAGCTGGCGGGCGTAGGCGGCGGCGGCGCGGCCATCGGCGATCGGCGCCACCAGCTCGGCGAGGAAGCGCGACGACTCAGGCAGGGCGTCCTGGGTGAGGAAGCACAGCGCCTCGACGTCGGCGACGGCGGCGCAGGCGAGGGCGGCGCCGCGGTTGCGGCTGCCGCCGTGGTCGAACTCGGACTGGGGGATGACCTCGACCCGGCAGCCCAGGCGGCGCGCCAGCTCGGCGCTGCCGTCGGGCGAGGAGGAGTCGATCACCACCACCGCGGCCGGGCGCAGCTGCTGGGTGGCGAGGGCGGCGAGCTGGCGCGCCAGCCAGGGGCGGGCCTTCCAGGTCGGGATGATCACCGCGACGCGCATGGCGGGGTCAGATGCGCCCGAACCACACCAGGTTGCGCATCGCCCCGATCTTCCAGAAGCCATGCCGCAGGACCAGCCCGCGGCGGCTGAACCAGCCCGCCTCGCCCAGCCGCACATAGGCCTCGACGGTGCGCAGATGGTGCGGCGGCAGGGTGGCGCGGTAGCGGGCCAGGAAGGCGCGGCCCTGGGCAAGGTTGGCCTCGATGCGGTAACGTGCGTTCAGCTTGGGCAGTCGGGCCTTGGCGGCGGCCTTCTTGAGCACGTCCCAGCCGCTGTAGGCCTGGGCGCCGAGGGTGTTGCCGCCGTGCTGGCGGTAGCGCACGGTGGGGGTGGGATCCCAGGCGATGGCGCCGAAGGCGCAGGCCACCAGCCCCATCCACCAGTCGTGCATCATCGCGCTGGCCGGCACCGGCAGGCTGAGCTCGAGGCAGCGGCGGTTGGCCATCATGGTGCAGCCGGTGATGACATTCTGCACCAGCAGGCGGTTGAGGCGGTCGAGGCGCGGATCGATGCCCTGGAACTGCCAGAACGACGGGCACAGCTCGCGCATGTCGCCGTCGACCACCGCCAGGTCGGTATGCACGATCAGCGGCTTGCCGGCGCCGTGCTCGGCCTCGAGCTGGCGCATGCGCGCGCGGGTGAGCGCGACCTTGCCCGGGATCCAGGCGTCGTCCTGGTCGCAGCACATGACATAGGGCGCGCTGCTCGCGGCGAGCAGGGCGCCGAAGTTGCCGAGCGCACCCTTGCCCGCCGAGGGGCAGTCCACCGCCACCACCCGGCCAGGGTGGCGGGCGGCGTAGTCGGCGATTATCGCACGGGTATCGTCGGTCGAGCCGTCATCGCGGATGAGCAGGCGCCAGTCCTGGTCGTCCTGGGCCAGCACCGAGTCGACCTGTTCGCGCAGGAAGCGGCCGCCATTCCAGGTGGCGAGCAGGATGTCGACGCTGGGAGCGGGCACGGGGCGGCATGCTCGCTCGCACGCGCGCGAGTCCATCGGGAGTTACGGGGACATGCCACGGTTCCTCGCCCTGCTGCTGACCGGAGCGATGATTATCCATGGCGTCGATGATGGCTATTATATAAGTATTTCTGAGTTAATCGTCTCAGGGGAACCAATGAAGCTTTCCACCCGTCTTGCCCTCTCCACCGTCATCATGGTGACCGCCGCAGTGCTGGTGGTCGGTGCCGGCGCCGGTCTGGTGATGGCCTCTCTCTGCACCCGTCTCACCGGCCTGGCCGGCGAGACCATGCGCGAGCAGGGCATGGCGGGGCTCACCACCGGCTGCGCCGCCGACCGCGCCGTGCTCGACGCCGCCCTGCGCGGCGCCCAGGCCGACGTGGTGCGGGTGGCCAGCTCGGGCAACCTCCTCGCCTTCCACCGCATGCGCCTGGGGCGCAACCAGCTGATGAACGAGATGGTGGCCACCGAGGCGAGCCGGGTGATGGAAGGCCTGGAGCGCCTGTGCAGCCTGCACCAGCGCTCGCTGGAAAAGACCCTGGCGCACCACCTGGCGGTGGCCGAGCGCTGCCTGGCCCAGGCCGGCGGGGTGACGGTGAGCGGGCGGCGGGCCTCCTGGCAGGCCGTCGACCAGTCGACGCGCGCCGCCCGCGCCATCGAGTTGCCGGTGATGACGGTGGGCGGCAGCAGGGAGCTGGTGCCGGTGGCCAGCGGGCCGGATGGGATGCCGGTGGTGGACGAGGTGGTGCAGCTGGTGGGCGGGGCCTGCACCATCTTCCAGCGCATGGGCCCCGCGGGGGACATGCTGCGGGTGGCGACCACGGTGCGCGGCGCGGACGGCCGGCGCGCGATCGGCACCTTCATCCCCGCCAGCCGCGCCGACGGCAGCGCCGACCCGGTGGTGGCCGCGGTGCTCGCCGGCCGCACCTTCACCGGCCGGGCGCGGGTGGTGGGGACCTGGTACATCACCGCCTACCAGCCCATCCGCGATGCAGACGGTGCGGTGCAGGGCATGCTGTTCGTGGGGGTGAAGGAGCAGGAGGAGCGGCTGCTGGTCGACCAGCTGGTGGCCACCCCGGTGGGGCGCTGCGGCCTGGCCAGCGTGGTCGACGACGCCGGCCTGGTGCTGGCCCACGCCCGCGCCGACCAGGTGGGGCGGCCCAGTCCATTCCAGGCCGTGCTGGCCGAGCGCCGCGCCCGCGGTGGCGTCCAGGTCGGCACGGTGGCGGAGGACGGACGCACGCGGCTGGTGACCAGCGTGACCTTCCCGCCCTGGGGCTGGACCCTGGCCGCCGGCGCCTGGGTCGACGAGATGAACGCGGCCGCCCCCGAGGCGGCGCGGACCCAGGTGGCGGCCGACCTGGTGCAGCTGGCCGCGCTGGCGCGCGCCGGGGCGGGCGCGGTGCCGCTGTACGCCGGCCTGTCGGTGTACGACGCCGCCGGCCACGAGCTGGCACGGGTGCAGGATGGCAAGGAGGCGGAACCCGCGCCCGGGACGGAGTCCGCC
>JAKLKR010000076.1 GCA_023150565.1 Planctomycetota bacterium | reverse complement strand
GGTGTTCTCGACCATTCACTGAGGCTCGGCAGTGGGGGCGCTCGACCGCATCATCGGCGCCTTCCCCGCCAACGAGCGCGAGTCGCTGTGCCAGCAGCTGTCGATGACCCTGCGCGCGGTGGTGGCCCAGCACCTGCTGCCGGGCGCCGACGGCCGCGGCCGGGTGCCGGCGGTCGAGCTGCTGATGGTCACGCGCGCGGTCGCCAACCTCATCCGCAACCACAAGTCCGAGCAGATCTACAACGCCATGGAGACCGGCGGCGAGGGCGGCATGCAGACCCTCGAGCAATCGCTGGCGGCGCTGGTGGCCGCGCGCCGGATCACCATCGGCACCGCGCGCGCCGCCACCCCCAACCAGCGCCTGCTCGACCAGCGCCTGCGCGCCGCCGGCGCCCCGGGGATGGCCCCGTGAACCCGCGCCAGGCCCTCGACGCGGTGGTCCAGGCCGGGCTGGTCGGCGGCGAGGCCGCGGCGCGCATCCAGCGCGAGCTGGCCGCCACCCCCCAGGCCGATCCGGTGCGCACCATCTCGCTGTTCGCCCGCCTGCCGTCGGCCGCGGTGTGGCAGGCGCTGGCGGCGGCGCGCGGGCTGGAATTCGCCGCGCGCGAGCGCCTGACGCCGCCGCGTGCGCTGGCCGAGCGCCTGCCGCGGGCCCTGCTCCAGCGCCGATTGGTGGCCCCGCTGGCCGACGACGGGCGCACCGTGCTGGTGGCGGCCGGCGACCTGGAGGCGCCCGACGACCAGCGTCTGCGCGAGACCCTCCAGCACGCCCTCGGGCGGCCGGTGCGCTTCGCCCTCGCCGACCCCGACGAGCTGCGCGCGGCCATCGCCCGGCTGTGCGACGAGCCGGCGCGGCCGGCCTCGGCCGCCTCGGCCGAGGACGCGGTGGCGCTGGTCGAGGAGGTGCTGCGCGCGGCCTGGGTGCGGCGGGCCTCGGACATCCACATCGAGCCGGACGAGCGCGGCCACCGCATCCGCCTGCGCATCGACGGCGCCCTGGTGGTGCATCAGCAGGACCTGCCCCGGGCCCTCGCCCTGGCCCTGATCTCGCGCATCAAGGTGCTGGCGGGCATGGACATCGCCGAGAGCCGCGAACCCCAGGACGGCAGCCTGGTGCACCGCATCCGCGGCGCCGAGGACCAGGGTTTCGACATCCGCGTGGCCACCGCCCCCACCCGCCACGGCGAGCGCGCCACCCTGCGCCTGCTCGGCGCCGACCACCGCGACCTGTCGCTGGGCGACCTGGGCTTCTCGCCGGCGATGCAGCGGCGCTTCCAGGAGCTGATCCGCCGGCCCTCGGGCCTGATCCTGCTCACCGGCCCCACCGGCAGCGGCAAGACCACCACCCTCTACGCCGCCCTGCGCGAGCTGAACCGCCCGGACTGCAACCTGATGACGGTCGAGGACCCGGTCGAGTACTCGATCCCGGGGGTGTCGCAGCTGGAGGTCGACGACGCCGGCAAGCTCACCTTCCCCATGGCCCTGCGCTCGCTGCTGCGCCACGACCCCGACGTGCTGATGGTGGGCGAGATCCGCGACCGCGAGACCGCCGACATGGCCCTGCGTGCGGCCATGACCGGGCACCTGGTGCTGTCGACCCTGCACACCAGCACCGCGGTGGGCGCGGTGACCCGCCTAATCGATCTCGGCTGCCAGCCCTTCCTGGTCGCCGCCACCCTGGTGGCGGCGGTGTCGCAGCGCCTGGTGCGCCGGCTGTGCCCGGCTTGCCGGCGCGAACGCCCGCCCGAGCCGGGCGATGCCCTGCTGCTGGGCGCCGAGAACGCCGGGCCGCGTTTCGCCGCCGCCGGCTGCATCCGCTGCCAGGGCGGCGGCCACCTCGGGCGGGTGGCGCTGTGCGAGATGTTCGAGGTCGACGATGCCGCCCGCGCGCTGATCGCCGCGCGCGGCGACGAGGATGCCATCGCCCGCGCCGCCCAGCGCCTGACCACCCTGCGCAGCGACGCCGCGGCCAAGGTCCATGCCGGCCTGACCACGGTCGACGAGGTGCGCCAGCTGGTGGCGTGGGACGGCTGAGGCCATGCGCTCCTACGCCTACCTGGTCCTCGACGGCGACGGCCGGCAGCAGCGCGGCGCGCTCGCCGCCGAGAACGCCACCGCCGCCGCCGCCGCCCTGCGCGGCCGCGGCTGGGCCATCCTCGAGGTTCGCGAACGACGGGCGCCGCTGCGCCTGCCGCCTTTGCGGCCGGGCGCCTGGCTGGCCGGGCTGCGTCCGGTGACCGGCAACGACCTGGTGCAGTTCCTGCGCCAGCTGGCGCTGATGCTGCGCTCGGGCCTGCCCCTGCTGCACGCCCTCGAGGTGCTGGAGCAGAACTGCGGCAAGCTGCGCCTGGCCCGGGCCATCGCCCGGGTGTCGGACGCGGTGCGCCAGGGCCGCTCGTTCTCGGCCGCGCTGGCGGGCGAGCCGCGGCTGTTCCCGCCGCTGATGACCCAGCTGGTGGCGGCGGGCGAGGCCAGCGGCGAGCTGGCGGTGATCCTCGACCGCCTGGCCGCCCAGCAGGAGCGTCGCGCCGAGCTGCGCGCCAGCCTGATGACCAGCATGTCGTACCCGGCCCTGGTGGTGCTGATCACCATCGGCGTGGTCGCCTTCCTGGTCACCAATGTCATCCCCAAGTTCATGCGCCTGCTCGCCGGGCGCCAGGTGGCGCTGCCGGCCTCGACCCGGCTGCTGGTCGACGTCTCGGACTTCCTGCGCGCCAACGCCCTGACCATGGCCGTGACCCTGGCCGCGGCCATCGCCCTGGTGGCGCTGCTGCGCCTGGGCGCGCGTGGACGCCTGGCCACCGACCGCCTGCTGCTGGCGCTGCCGCTGGTCGGACGGGCGCTGATCCTGGCCACCACCGCCAACTTCTGCCGCACCCTCGCCATCCTGCTGCGCAGCGGGGTGCCCATCCTCGACGGCCTGCACCTGCTCGGCGGCGGCTCGGGCAACCAGGCCTTCGCCGCCCAGCTGCGCCGGGCCGAGCAGGGACTGCTCGCAGGTCGGCCGCTGTCCCAGGGCCTGCGCGCCCCCTTCATCCCCGCGCTGGTGCCCGAGCTGGTGGGGGTGGGCGAATCCACCGGCACCCTCGACAGCGTGCTGGAGGAGGCCGGCCTGCACCACGAGCAGGCCCTGCAGCGCACCATCCGCTGGATGACCACCCTCTTCGAGCCGGCGATGATCCTGGTCATCGGCGGGGTGGTGGGGTTCGTCTACGTGTCCTTCTTCCAGGTCCTCTACCAGCTGTCGGCCCGTTGAGGCCAGGAGCCGCCATGCCCGTCCTCCTCCTGCTCATGCTGTTCTCCGCAGCCCTGGCCGCCGCCGAATCAGCGGCAACCCAGGCGGCGGTGCTGCGCGACCCCTTCGCCGCCGCCACCGCGAGCGAACCCGAGGAAGACGGCGAACCTCTGCGCGCGCTGGCCCTGGCGCGCCGGCAGGGCGTGGCGGTGGTGCTGCTGGCGCTGGGCGGCGAACGCGCCCTGCGCCCGGCGACAGCGTCACCCTCGGCCGGCAGCGCTTCACCCTGCGCACGCTCCAGGGCGAGGAGGCGGTGGTGAGCGACGCCGGCGGCGCGGAACGCCGGCTGCGGGTATTTTCCTCCACCCGCTCAACGCCCTGAATATTTGTCGTCCTGCCGACCTCATAGACGACCCTGCCGTCGATATCGCCAAACAGGCTGAGAATACTGCCGTGGACGAATCGCGCCCTGGCGGCCTCCGGGATGGTCAGCCCTGCTGGTCAACGCCAGGAGAGATCGCCGTTCGGTCGCCTATGACCCCTGCACCGGTGGCGGTGCCCACGGCAGGTCTCGCTGCCGGCGCCGCCGGGGCGGCCCTGGGTTGCGCAGGGTGTAGAGCACCTCGCGCACGATGCCGCCCACGGTGTACACCGGCTCGACCTTGACGATGGCCTGCCGGGCCTGATCGCTGGGGTCACCATACTGAGCCGGATCCGGTTCCCGGGCGCAGCCGACCGCCCGCTCCCGGTCCTGGTCCTGATTCGGCAGCGCATACCCGTCGTCCTCGCCCAGCATGGGCGGCGGCAGCGGATCGTGGGCCTGGTCGTGGGCGGTGGCCAGCGCCTGGGTCGCCAGGCGGACCGCGGAACGCAGGCTGGTGGGACGGAGCACCTCCACCTCGCCGGCGTACTGGAGCAGCCAGGGCACGATGGCCTCGATGCCGGCGGAGGCGAAGCGCAGCCGGTGCGGCCGGGGGTGGTCCGGGTCGGCGTTGTCGGTGACCTGCTGGCGGACTCCCCACCGGCGGCGGGTGATCTGCTCGAAGACGAGGTGCGAGAAGCGCAGTTCCACCTGCTGGCGCTTGCCGTCGAAATGGCTGCGGAAAGACAACTCCAGGGCTTCCTGGGCGCGTTCCTGCAGCCGCGACGGCTTCTCGGGCCGCGGGATGTGCGTGCAGGCCGCGATGCAGGCGATCTTGAGCAGGCGGATGCGTCCAGGCGGCAGGATGGGCTCCCCGGTAGCGGTGGCACGGACATCGCCATTGGCGCGATGGCACCAGCCAGCCAGGTACCATTCGCCCTCGTGCAGCGAGAGGATCGCCGGGATCACGGCCAGCTCTTCCTGCTCCAGGGCGCCCAGCCGGGTGTAGGTGACGGCCAGCCCCAGCTCCTGCCGCAAGGCGGCCAGGCAGTGGCGCAGGATGTCGCCCGCCACTTCTTGAGTGCCAAAGGACGCCACACAAACGGCATCGCCGGCAGGTTTGGCGCCAAGCCGACGGGCAAGAGCCCCCAGGGCCGTCGCCAAGGGGTTCTTCGCCCCCGCGGCACCGGCCAGCAGCTGGTGGGCCATCTCCAGGGCCAGCAGCTCATCCTGCCCCAGCACCACCGTGCCCGGCTTGGCGACGGCATGGGCGGCGGCGCCGGTGAGCAGCCAAAAGGCCCGGTCCTGGGCGCAGTCGCGGGGGATGGTGACCGTCACCTCCCGGCGCGGGATGGTGCGCAGGCGGTCCTCGCCCAGGCGCTCCTGCAGCGCCGCCAGGTCCAGGAAGAGCTGCCGCCGGCCGACCGGGATGCCCTTCTTGTCCAGCCGCCGGCGCAGGCCCTCGGTGGAGAGCGGGGATTTGCCCAGCAGCTCCAGGATGGCCGACATGCGGGCTTCCGGGCCGGCGGCGGCCGTCGCCGTGTCGGCAGCACCGCCCGAGATCAGCATGAGAGGCATGGCGCGCTCCTGGCGTGGAGAGATGCCCGGAGCCTGGCGGCCCGGATAGTGTGTGCAATATCTAATGCACACTAAAACAGCCCCGAGCTACATGAATGGGGCCATGACCTGCCCGGCACCCGCCCGAATCTCCCCGCGCTGGACACTGCGGTCACCCCGCTGGACCTGGGTCAGAGACTGGATCGGAGTCGACCTGCGGCAGGACATCGACCGGGGGAACCCGGTGCGCCGTCAGCCGACAGGTTTGGTTCGCGACCGGGGAGCCCGCCGCAGGCGCGCCGCCGCCGCCGCAGGGCGGGGATTGGTCGCCACGGTCGCCATGGTCGTCGCCGTGGACCAGGTCCGGACCCAGGTGGCGAGATCGACCGGCAGGGTCGTCTCCAGGGCGGCGAACAGGAATGCGTCGCGTTGCGGGCCTGCCAGGCCCAGCACCGTGGCCCAGTGCACCACCTGGCCCAACGGTGGCAGACGACGACCGCGCAGGATCTCGGTGATGCGCGGCGGATGCACCCGGGCAGCAAGGGCAAAGGCCCGGGCCGACATCCCGGCCCGCTCCAAGGCCGTGCGCAGCTGATCGGCAAACGGGGTCATCCATGGCGCACGATACCCGCAGCCCCTCCCGTCGTCACCGGCAACTTGCCATGTTACACCTAACGGTAATACATCGTCCGCCGTCCCGGCCACTGCGCCGGCCGGACAACCCGCTCTTCCAGGATCCCTCCATGGCCGACATCCGTATCCTCACCGCCATGCTCACCTCCCTGGTGAAGCGGACCCTCAAGGATCTGGCCACGGCCTGCAATGTGCCGTACCAGGAGCGCGACCCGAACGATGACCTGATAGCCGGGCTGGTGCGGGGCGTGCGTCGGGGCGACATCACCCCTGAGCGCTGGGCCGAGGCGGTCGAGGACCACCTGACCCGGCTCTACAAGGATGAGCTGGTGATGGTAGTGGAGGGCGTCGACGTCTATCGGGGACTGGCTGACCGCTACGAACCCGCATCCCATGAGTTGGCCAAGCAACCCAAGGTCGAGCTGGTGCGCATGATCGCCCGGTTGCCCTTCCTCGACCCCCAGGCCATCGACCGCGTCATGGGGCCGCATGGGGAGTGGGACGCCTGTTTCACCGGGCGACACGAACAGCCGGATGATGGGCGGCGTGAGGCGCGTCCGGAATCGCGGGTCGACATGGAAGCCGACGAGGAGGGGCCGACCACCGACCTGCTGCAGATCCCGTTGCATGCCCCTGGCACCATGACCTGGGGGAGCCTGTGTCTGGAAGGAGCGCCTCAGCGCCGCCCACGCACCTACCAGGACCGGGCGGCCGGAGAGCTCCATGCCTGGTACCAGGACGCCGACCAGCGGGCGGCGATCCTCACCATGCCCACCGGGTCGGGGAAGACCTTCACCGTCCTGCGCTTCGTGATCGATACCTTCCTGCGTCCCCGCCCCGAGGCCAAGATCCTCTGGGTCGCCCACCGCTCCGAGCTGCTGGAGCAGGCGATGACGGAATATGTCCGACTGGTCGACAGTTCGGCGTCGTCGATGGCCATGGGGGTGTGGAAGGCCGGGACGCGCTGCCTCGATCCGGAGGCGCGCATCATCTTCGCCTCCTGGCAGACGCTGCAGCCGAGCGATGGGGACACCCGGACCCTTCATGAGCTGCAGCGCCACCACGGCATCATCGACCTGGTGGTGGTTGACGAGTGCCACCATGGCACCGGGACCTGCATGGGGTCGATGGTCGAGGCGATGCTGCGGCATTGGAAGGTCCCCCAGGTGGGTCGGCACCGCTTCGATCGCGTCCTCGGCATCACCGCGACGCCGTTCCGTGACAGTGAGGACTCGCCACGCAACCAGGCCTTGCGCGCCCTGTTTGGCAACCGGCTCATCAATCCGACCAGCCTGGTCGAACTGGTGCGTTCCGGGGCGTTGCTGCGTCCGATCATCGAAAACCCCCACACCGGATTCCAGGCCACCATCAATCCGGGGGACATCGATGAAGAGGGGCGGCTGAGCGGTGATGCCGCCGGCCAGTTCGCCAACAGCCCGGAGCGCGACCGCAAGATCGTCGCGCTCTGGGAGGCGAACCGCGCCGCCTACGGGCCGACCATCGTTTTTGCCGCCACCTGCGCCCACGGACGCAGGCTGCGCGACCGCTTTGCCCGGATCGCGGATACGGCCTATGTCGATGGCACCATGCCGGACCGCCGGGACATCGTCAGCCGGTTCCGCGAGGGAGGCCCCACCGCGCCCCAGGTGCTGGTCAACGTCAACCTGCTGTTCGAGGGCTACGATGCCCCGCGGGCCACCACGGCGATTGTCATGACCCCGATGTTCTCGCCGGTGCGGGCCATCCAGATCGCCGGACGGGTGATGCGGCCCTATCTCGACAAGCAGCGCTGCTACATCATCTCGCCCAGCGATGACAACATTTCCAACCTGGAAGATGCCTTCCGCAAGCTGCAGCGGGAGTTGGACCAGGACGAGATGGATGGGGAATCGACGCGGGACGGTCGTGGGACCGGCAGTGTGGGCCGACTGGCGCCAACCTGGACCAGCAAGTCCGACGCGGGCGAGATCCAGCCACCATCAGCGAGTATCGCTCGGCGTGATGAGGTGGCGGGATCTGAGCCCGGGCCCGGGCGGATGATGGGACGACCAACAGCGACTCCCGACATCCTGGCGCCCGATGATTCATCGGCGCGCGATGCACGCGAGAACCAGCGCGCCTTCAAGGAGATGCTCATCGCCCGGTACGGGCGCCGGTGCGCGGTCACCCGGACGAGCGTGGAGGCTGTGCTGGAGGCGGCGCATATCCACCCGTACGCCTGCGGCGGGGCCGACCATCCGGACAATGGGTTGCTGTTGCGGGTCGATATCCACCGCCTGTTCGACGCGGACCTGGTGCGCTTCTACGGTGGGCAGGTCGTTCCCCACCCCTCCTTGCAGGCCTGCCCGGTGATCTGGCAGAGCTTGTCGGGGCTGACGATGGCCGAGGAGCAGGCCCTCCAGGTGCTGGAGCAGCGCGACCAGCAGGGTGATCTGTACCGCGGCCCGCTGGCCCGGCGGGAGGATTGGGAGCGGAGCGACCAGGTGCAGCCACGGACGGACTGGGCCTGGAACTGAGGCCGCCGCGTATGCCATCGACCAGCGGCGACGGATGCATCACCCGCCGAGCACTCGTCGTCCCGGGCAGAGTTCGTCTGACCGCAACCAACGGTGAGGAACCCCGCCATGGCCCGTGTACTCCGTCCCCGTCCCTGTCCCCGTCCCCTGCCCTTCACCACCCTGCTGCACCCGTTCGGTGAGTTACGGGCCCGATTTGACGAGTACAGTTCTGGTCAGCACGGCGACACCTACGCCCTGGTGATTGCCGAGGAGTGGACCCGGATGGCGTTCTTCTTTGCCGATCTGGATACCCTCTACCACTTCCTGGCGACCTGCCTGTGTACCGCCTACGGCGCCCATGAACCCGACGCCGACGGCATGGCCGTCCACGCCGAGCTCTCCGTGCGGTTCGGCCGCCAGATCCCCACCGTCCGGCAGCTGGCGAAGCACAACCAGGACCGGGAGGAGACCTTGTGGATCGGCACCACGGATGACCTCCTGGACGAGCCCGATTTCGATCTCGTCCAGTCCTGGATCGACCAGCTGGAGGACGATGCCCCCGAGGACATCGACCCAGACCACCTGACCCCGCAGCAGACAGCCGACTGCCGGGCCTGGGTCGTGGCGGGCGGGGCGACCAGCGTCTAGGACGCGGGTCGACAGTCCGGTTCTGATCGCCATCCCCGCGGGTGGTCCACGGTGATCCGGTGGATGGCGTGCGCGGGGTAGCTCCGTCATCCGCCTCCCCGCCCACACCACCAGCATGCAGTTCCCACTGCACACATCCCCCGACCGGCGCGGTACGCTTGCCGCGGTCGCATCCGGAGGATCCCCGACATGTCCCACACCACGCTCGACGACGAAGGCGTGCTGACCCTGCGCGCCCCCATCACTCAGGCGAGCGTCGAACCGCTCATCGACGCCATCTTCACCCACAACCTCACCGGCGGCCGGGATGTCCTGCGCCTCTACATCAATTCGCCCGGTGGCGAGGTCGACCAGGGTTTCGCCCTCATCGACCTCATGCGCTGGAGCCGCATCCCCATCCGCACCACCGCCATGGGCTGCGTGGCTTCGATGGCGCTCCTGGTGTTCATGGCCGGGGAGCGCGGCCAGCGCACGGTGATGCCCAACTGCTCGCTGCTGTCGCACCGCTTCGCCACCATGACCACCGGTAACCACGCCGACCTCCTCGCCGCCCGTCGCCAGCAGGACCTGCTCCACCGGCGCATCGTCGACCACTATCGCATCTGCACCCACCTCTATGATGATGCCGCCATCGAGGCCGACCTGCTGGCGGCCACCGACCGTTGGCTGTCGCCCGCCGAAGCGGTGCGCTTCGGCATCGCCGACCGGGTGTGGGCTCCCGCTCTGGAGGCCGCATGACCATCCGTCAGATCAAACAGAAGGTCAAACAGCTCCGGCGTCGTAGCATCGGCCTGCCCGACGACCAGGAGGAGGTCCAGCCGGTCGGCTCCGCCGCGCTGCCGCCGCCTCCCGCAGCGCTCCCCATTCCCACGGCCCCGGGATCTATCGACGACGCGCTCGATGATCTCGCCCGGGAAACCGCCGCCCATCTGGCGCTGGTGCGCTGCCAGCGCGAACGCCGTGGCGGCCTGGTCGAGGATCGCATCAACGAGGCGATCCCGGTCGATCTGCCCGTCGGCTGGATCGCACCTCTGGCCCAGGGGATGACCCTGACCATGGGCGGCCGTGAATGGACAGCGCCCATGCTGTGCGTCCATGCCGACCTCCCGCTCGACCAGTGGCGTCAGTTGCGCGATGCCGCCCGCGCCTGGCGCCTCGCCCGGCTGGCCCTGGCTCCGGTGGATTTCCCGCTCGCCCGTTTGCCGGCGCTGGAGGAGCAGCTGCCGCCGCTGGCGGCCCGCCTGCTCGCCTGCCTGCTGCTCCAGCAGGCGGGCAATGACATCAACCTGTCCCTGATCCGTTCCGGATTCGAACGAGGCGCCTCGGCGCTGGGGGAATGGGCCAACGCCCTGGGCGAGGAACGGGGTGACCGCCGCCGGAGCGATCTGCCGGCCATGTTCGGTCCCGCGGGGAGCGCGGTGCTGGCGGGGGTCTTCGATCCTCCCAGCGCCGAGGAGCGCACGGCGGATCCCACCACCTGGGAACCCTGCCTCTGCGCCCACCAGGTCGCCGCTGTGTTGGGGGAGCCTATCGAAGCGTTGGCGCGATCCCCGGGCGTGACCGTGGTGCGCTCGGCCGAACGGCTCAGCGATGTGGTACTGACCACTGACCAGGCACGCCTGGTGCAGGGTATCGACACCGCCTGGAGCAACCGCTCGGGGGCGACCAACGCCCTGACAGTGCTGCTGCATGGTCCCAGCGGGACCGGCAAGACGCTGGTGGCACGGGCTTTGGCGGGGGAGCGCGGAGTGCCGCTCATTCTCTTCGATGGGGCAGCCAGCCAGGACGATGAGGAACGCCGGGGGGAGGGTGTGGGTGGCCGGATCACCGGCTTGGTGCGGCGGGCTGCCGCCGACCAGGCCATCCTGTTCATCGACGAGGCGGATGACCTGCTGCGCGAGGGCAGCGAAGTCAGCCGCTCCTTTCTCCTGGCCCTGGAACGGCACCCAGCGGTGGTGCTGGTGGCCACCAATAAGCCCCTGGCCTTCGATCCAGCGCTCGACCGGCGTTTGCAGATCAAGATCCACATGGACATCCCCGGCCCGGTCGAACGCGCAGCGATCCTGCGCCTGGAACTGGGACGCTCGGGCCTGCCCCTGGCTTCTGGCCTGATCCAGGAGGATAGCCTGGCCCGTCTGGCCGAGGGGGCCCGGTTGTCGGGTGGGCATTGGCGCAGCGTGGTCCAGGTCGCCGGCATGCTGGCAGGAGCGCGCGGCGGAGCCGCCGCCACCCCGGTGACCATCGGGGATCTGGCCGATGCCCTGCGTCTCCAGGTGGCGGATGAGCAGGTTGTCGACAGCGGTCGCACCACCCGGGTGCGCTGGATCGAGCGTCCGCACCCGGCGGACGGCGCGACCTGGGGAGCGCGCCTGGAACGCTTCATGGCCCTGTGCAGCGCCCTGACCGCTCTGCGAACCACCCGGACCTCCCGGATCACCCGGACCAACGCCGGTGGCGCCGGGAGCGCCGGGAGCGTCGGCATCGGCGCCCTCCTGGTCATCCAGGGGCCGGATCGGGGTCTGGCCGGGGAGGTCAGCGAAGCCTTGGCGGCGGCCCTCCATCTGCCGCTGGCCCGGGTGGGGGATGGGGGGCGCCATGCCGACCACCAGCACGAGGATGCGGCGGATCGTCACGGCGAGTGGCGGAGTTGGCACCAGGCCTTCACCGCCATCTCCGGCAAACGCCCTCCGGGCAGTCGATTCACGGCCCGGCGCCACGCTCCGCCCGATGCCGACGCCCACCGCTGGGAGGAACAGGATGTCATCGCCCTGCTGCATGACCTGGGTGGCTGCAGCGTCCTCCACCTGGAGGTCGACGATGCCGAGGCGGTGGGCCGTCTGCTGCCCCTGGTGGATGCCCTCGCGGTGAGCCCCCATCTGGCGGTCATCCACCTGGTGGAGGGTAGCGTGCCGCCGGATCTGCGTCGCCGGGCCGCCGCGGTTCTGCCGTGGGCGGTCATCGATCCGGCCCTGCGCCGGGTGCGGTGGGCCGCGGTGGGTGGGACGGGGGAGCCACCCCAGGCCACCGCCACGGCGGAGCTGGCGGCGGCGGCGACCCGGCAGGTGTTGGTGGGAGCGGGATTCGTCCCGGATCTGGCCGCCGGGGTGCTGCCGTGAAGCCGGCTGGCGATGAGGGATGCCAGCCGGGTGGGGGTGTCGCTCTCCGCCATCTCTGGCAGCTGCTGCAGGTGCTGGTGCTGCTGCTGGTGGTGCTCCTGATGGGCACGTTGGCGCGGCGGGCCTGCCCTGGCCTGGAGCCCTGGATCACCGGGCCCCTCTGTGCGGAAGCTGATGGGGTGGTGGATGGGGGGCTGGGTCTGCTGCGGACGGGGTATCGGGCCGTCGCATCTCACCTGGCGGTGGGGCGGGAGCCGTGATGTCCCCCGTCCCCCCGCGGGTCCTGGTGGTGACCACTCCCGACACCCAGACCCATGACCCGGGCACGATGGACTACCCGGTCCGGCAGGTGGCCATGCAGGAGGCCATCGCCCTGGCCCGGGCAGCTGGCGTCCCCCTGGAGGAGCGGCAGGCGACCGGCGTGCCCTTGGCGCTGCTCAAGACCGTCCATTGCCGCCGGTACATCAAACGGCTGTCCGCGTCCATAGAGCGTCATCCGAGCAGGGCATGGACAATGCCCGATGCGCCCATCGTCGCCGGCACCTGGATGGCGGCCTTGCACGCAGCGGGCGCTGCGGACCTGGCGACCCAGTACCTGGCGGCGGGCGGGCCTTGTCGGCGCGCCTTTCTGGCGGTGCGGCCGCCGGGCCACCATGCCAGCGCCGACCGGGCGCAGGGGTACTGCTACCTCAACACCGCCGCGTTGGCGGCCCGGTTGCTGCAGGATCGCGGCATCGCCACCCGGGTTGCCATTCTGGATGTCGATGCCCACCATGGCAACGGCACCCAGGCCCTGCTGCCCCGATTGGGGGAGACGGTCTATGCCTCGGTGCATGGTGCCGGTTACCCCGGGACCGGTTTCGCTGATGAGCCGCCGCGGTGCTGGAACCGGACCCTGTCAGGTGATGGCGGTGGAGAGGCGTGGCTGGCTGCTCTGGATGCGGTGGCCACGGGTCTGGTCAGCACCCGCCCCGACGCGGTGGTGATCTCGTTCGGCACCGATGCCCTGCGCTACGATCCGGTCGGGGATCTGGGGCTGACCCAGGAGGATCTCGACACCGGGGTCTGCCGAGCATTGGAACGGATGGCCGGCATCCCGGTCATCAGCGTGATGGAGGGGGGCTACCACTTGGGTAACCTCACCCAGGCGGTGCGTCGGCACTTGCATACCCTGGCGACCAAATGAGGGCAGGCATCGAACGCGGACGGTCTCCCTTCCTCGTGGGCGATCACCACGCATGACCAGACACCACCCTATGATCGATGTCCCCGATCCCCTGGCCCAGATCCCCCTGGTCATCCTGACCGGAGCTGGAATCAGCGCCGGCAGTGGTCTGGCCACCTTTCGTGGCGCTGGCGGACTCTGGAATGGCACCCCGGTCACCGAGGTCGCTTCGCCCGCTGGTTGGCAAAAGGACCCCGACCGGGTGCGGACCTTCTACGACCAGCGACGGTGCGCCCTGGCCCAGGTGGAGCCATCGGTCGCCCATCGGGCGCTGGCCGACCTCCAGCGCTCGGTGGCGGTGCGCATCATCACCCAGAATGTCGATGACCTGCACGAGCGCGCCGGCTCCAGCGACGTCTTGCATCTCCATGGGGTGTTGACCCGGGTGCGGTCCTGTCTGGATCCGACCATCACGCAGGACATCGGCTACCAGGCGCAGGACCCGCTGGCACGCTGCCCCCGGGGTGCCCGCTGGCGGCCCGACATCGTCTGGTTCGGCGAAGAAGTCCCGCTCATCACTGTTGCGCAGCAGGTGATCGCCCGGGCCCAGGAGGTGTGGATCATCGGCTCCTCGCTCTCGGTCTACCCGGCGGCGGGGTTGTGGCAGGATGCCCCCAGCTCCGCACGTGTGGTCTACGTGGATCCACACCCCACCACTCGACTGCCTGACCGTGTCCAGGTGGTGGCTGCATCGGCTGATCAGGCCGTGCCAGGCTTGGTGCAGGAGTTCCTGCGGCGCATGCGCACCGGTCTGACTTCAGGCCCAGCACCGTGCTGACGATGGTGACGGTTGTGGTGAGCCGCGTCGGGATTCCTCCCGCACTTCCGCATGCCGACACGATCTTGATTGCTCATGGTGGCAACCACGCTCCAGCCCATGACCTCTCCTGATGACGTCACCGAGGACCGTGGGCTCAAGGAGCTGTTCACCGCCTACGATGCCGCTCGCAGCGAAATTGAAGAACTGATCACGACGCAGGCCATTCCTGAAGCGCTGGGGCGCGAAGCGTTGAGCCAGATCGGCTGAACGCTCCAACCGGCGGCGCCAGACGCTCCACCACCAGGAGCACATGCTGGAGCCCCTGGGGACTGTCATCGATTGCCCTGGTGTGAACTCTTGGTCACCAACAGGCATGATCGCTGACCGGAAGCACCTGGGCTGGGTCGAGGTTCGCGCTGGTAGCGGTACCACGGCGACTACGCGGGCCGCCTGATCGCCGACGTCGGGTCGTGGTTGGTACCCCTGCCGCCCGCCACCGCCGTCATGCCGGCGCAAAGGTGATGCAGGCCTCCCCCTCCCGCTGACGCCACTGCGTCCCCCCGGTCTCCGGCTCCGGTTCCCACCCAGTCGCCCGCAACCCCGCCTCCCAATCCCACCCCGGCCGCTGGACCAGTGCCCGCGCCAGCCCCACCGCCAGCGTCGACCGCCCCATCGCCCCGGACCAACCGGTGACGGAGACCCCCGTGAACCGGCCGGCGGCAGGATCTTCAGCTGCCTCCCGCGCCCCCAGGGCCACCGGGTCGGTGAGCACCACCCGCTCCGCCACCGCGTGCAGCAGGCGCCGACGTTCGGCCGCATCGAGCATGCCCCAGGCCTCCGGGATGGTCATACCCGAGACCGGGCGCCACGATGGCGATGCCCTGGTCCTCCCAGGTCGCGATACGGGCACTCAGTTGCTCCCAGGCCCCGCGACAGCCGGTCAATGGCCGCCACCCCGATCCACCCGACCCTCGTAGCAAAGGGATGATGGGCCACCAAAGAGCATTGACCACCTTCGCCGACAGATGGCACTGTGTCGTCACAGTAAGCGATTAACGGACGGAGTGGACATTCACAAGATGTTATCTATACTACGCTTACATAACCAACCGTCGCCCACGGTTCGAATCCGCCCGTCTCCGCCAGCACTAGTCACCCATGAAAAAGCCCCCGGACACCCATCCGGGGGCTTTTTCATGCCCGGCTCAGCGCAGAACCTCGAATCCGAAGCGCTGGTAGACCGGCCTGGCCTCGGGTCCGGTCAGGAAGGTGAGGAAGGCGCGCGCGGCCGGCCCGGCCGTGGGGGTGGCGGCGATGGGATAGCGCACCGGCTTGTGGAACTCGGAAGGAATGGCGGCGAGGACCGCGACCTTGGACGAACCCTTGGCATCGGTGGCATAGACCACCCCGCAATCGACTTCGCCGGTCTCGACCAGGCGCAGGGCGGCGCGCACGTCTGCGGTCGGAGCCAGGCGCTTCTCGATCCAGCCCCACCAGCCGAGATTGATGAAGGCCTCCTTGGCGTAGATCCCGCTCGGCACGTTGCTGGGATCGCCCACCGCCAGGCGGCCGGTGAAGGCGGACTCGGCGGGGAAACCCTTTTCCATCCTGAGCACGAAGCCCTTGCCCGCCGGGGCCACCACCACCAGGGCGTTGCCCAGCAAGTCGACCCGGGTCGGCCCGTCGATCAGCTTGCGCTCGGCCAGGTAGTCCATCCAGCGCAAGTCGGGGGACATGAAGATGTCGGCCGGGGCGCCTCCCTCGATCTGCTTGGCCAGGGTCGAGGCGGCGGCGAAGCTGGTGACGATGCGCACCCCGGTCCTGGCCTGGTAGGCTGTGGCCAGTTCGCTGACCACCCCGGTCAGGCTGGCGGCGGCGAAGACGGTGGCGGATTCACCGCCGCGCAGCAGGGCGGTGGCGAGCAGCAGGACGAGCAGGAACGGACGCATGGGACCTCGCGTGGGCTTGGGCAGGGATGGCCCAGCGGCAGATGGCTGGGAGCGTCAGCGCGGATCCGGTGCGGTCGAGTGGAGCCTCTGCCCCGTCCTGCAGCAGCCAATAAAGAACTGGTCAACATACCGGTATCCTTTTGGTACAACCTTGCCAACCGGAGACCCCATGCGCACCGCCCTGCTCGCCCTACTCCTGCCTGTCGGCCTGGCCCTGGCCGCCGACATCGCCCCGTTGCCGGTGGCGGTGCCCGCCACCAGCGCCCAGATCCGCTACAGCGGACGCTGGGACACCCAGGATGCCAAGGGGCCGCGGGCGGAATGGCCGGCAGTGGCGCTGCGCTTCACCCTCGACGGCAGCGCCGCCAACGTGCTCCTGGCCGGGCCCAAGGACCACGCCTTCCAGGTGGTGGTCGACGGCAAGCCCGGTGCGGTGATCACCCTGGTCCCGGGCCAGGCCGTCTACCCCGTGGCCAGCGGCCTGCCCGCCGGGCGCCACCGGATCGAGCTGTGGAAGCGCACCGAATGCTGGGGCGGGCCGGTGCAGGTGCAGGGCCTGCAGCTGGCCGAGGGCGCCAGGCTGCTCGACCCGCCGGCCGCACCCGCGCGGCGCATCGAGTTCCTCGGCGACTCGATCACCGCCGGCTACGGCAACGAGGCCACCAGCAAGGAGGAGCACTTCTCGTTCAGGACCGAGAACGCCTGGCTGGCCTGGGCCGCGGTGGCCGCGCGTGCGCTCGACGCCGAGCCGCACATCGAGGCCATCTCGGGCTGCTGGCTGCAGGACAACGGCCAGAAGAAGAACGTCATGCCCGCGCTGTGGCGGCGGACCATGCCCTTCACCGCGAGCAAGGCCTGGGACACCGCCGCCTGGCAGCCCGATGCGGTGGTGGTCAACCTCGGCACCAACGACACCAGCGCCAAGAAGATCGACGAGAAGCCCTGGCACGACGCCTACGTCGCCTTCATCGCCGACCTGCGCAAGGCCTACCCCCAGGCGCACATCTTCCTCACCATCGGCTCGATGGGCCACGGCCCCGACGGGGTGATCCCGCGCTACAACGCCGCCATCGTCGCCGAACTGGCGGCCGCCGGCGACACCCGCGTGCACGCCCTGGCCCTGGCCAACCAGAAGCCCAGCGACGGCATCGGCGCCGACTGGCACCCCAGCGTCAAGACCCACCAGATCATGGCCGACACCCTGGCCGCGGCGGTGCGCAAGGAGCTGGGCTGGTAGCGGCACGGCAGCACCGGCTGGCCGGATCCGGGCATGCGCTGGCCGGTTCCGCTCATCGTCGCCGGGCTTGGAAGCCGGGATCCGGGCGGTTAGGCTGGCCACGATGAGCGCATCCCCCCTGCCCGTCTTCATCGCCGGCGCCGACCTGTCGCACCTGTGCTGGCTGGAGGCCGCCGGGGCGGTCTACCGCTGCGATGGCCGTGCCGGCGACCCCTTCGCCATCTGCCGCGCCCGTGGACTGAACCTGGTGCGCCTGCGCCTCTATACCGGTGACGACGCCCTGGCCGCCGCCGATCCCTTCAACTGCGCGCCGGTGCTGGCCCAGCTGCTGCCGCTGGCGCGGCGGGCGCGGGCGGCCGGCCTGCGCGTGCTGCTCGACCTGCATTACAGCGACCACTGGGCCGACCCCGCGCACCAGGATGCGCCGGCGATGTGGGCCGGACTGTCCGGGGCGGCGCTGGAAGCGGCGCTGGAGGAGTGGAACCGCGCGCTCTTCGCCCGTCTGATCGTCGAGGACCTGCTGCCGGCGATGGTCCAGGTCGGCAACGAGATCACCAACGGCATGATCTGGCCGTACGGGCGCATCGACGGCGACCAGCCGCCGCAGTGGGATGCCCTCGCCGGCCTGCTGCGCGCCGCGGTGCGCGGCATCCGCGCCGCCTGCGGTGCGGCCACCCCGCCGCTCTGCCTGCATCTCGACCGCGGTGGCGACTGGGCCGCGACCGAACGCTTCATCGACCGCCTCGACGCCCGCGGCGTCCCCTGGGACATCCTCGGCCAGAGCTACTACCCGTTCTGGCACGGCACCCCGCAGGACCTCAGCCACTGCCTGACGGCCTCGGCGGAACGCTGGCGCAAGCCGGTGCTGGTGGCCGAATACGCCTGCCACCACCTGCCCTGCCTAGCCGAGAAGAGCGCCGGCATCGCCGAAAGCGCCGGCGAACAGGCGGCGCGGCTGCAGGAGATCGTGGCGGTGGTGCGCGCGGTGCCGCGCGGACTGGGCCTGGGGGTGATATGGTGGGGTGCCGAATACCTGCCGGTCGGCCACCCCGCCGACGACCGCCTGAACGCCCGCAGCTGCTTCGCCGCCGATGGCGAGGCCCTGCCGGTGCTGGCCGCCCTGGGAGCCGCCGCCCGCGCCAGCTGACGTCGGCTGCATGCGGGCACGACGCCAGAAGCTGATGGCCGCGCAGGCCGGCAGCCTACCGTGCCGCCCATGCCGCGGGCGTCAGCCTCCATCCTGGCCATGCTGCGCCGCCGCTGGCGCACCATGCTGCTCGCCGTGGTGGTGGTGCTGGGCGCCGCCTGGTGGTTCCGCTCGCCGCTGCTCGGGCCGCTGGTGGCACGCACGGCGGCCGGCGTCATCGCCGGCGCCCTCGACGGGCAGGCGCAGGTGGCCGGGGCCGCGGGCGGCTGGCTGGGCGACGCCGCCCTGCACGGGCTCAGCGCCAGCGGCGGCCCGCACCACCCGGTGCGCCGGCTGGAGGCAGCGAGGATCGCCGCCACCTACCGCCCCGGCCTGCTGCTCGGCCGGCTGGAGTGCGTACAGACGCTGACCGCCGAGAACCTGCTCGTCGATCTCGATCTCGACCGCTCAGCGCCGATGCGCACGGCGCCGACGGCCTGGCCGCCGCTGCTCGCCGGGCTGGGCGGCAGCCTGCCCCAGGTGCAGGCCGGGGGCGGGCTGCGCCTTGCGCTGGCCGGACACCGGCTGGCCAGCGGCTGGTCGCTCGCCGGCGGCGGCACCGACCTGCGCCTGCACCTGACCGGGCTGCGCCTGGACGATGGCGCACCCGCCAGCGGCGACCTGGCCCTGGTACTGCGCCGGCCCGGCCGCCTGGAGCTGGCCGCCCCGGTCGAGCTGCTGGGCCTGCCGCTGAGCAGCCTGGCGCTGGAATTCGCGCAGGACCGCCAGCAGGTCGAGGCGGTGGTGGCGGTGGGCGACGGCACGGTGGACCTGCTCGCCACCGCCACCCGCACCACCGTCACCCTGCGCCAGGTCGACCTCGCCGCCCTTTCCCCGACCCTGGCCGCGCTGCTGCCGGCGGAACTGCTGCCGCTGGCCGGGCGGGTTGATGGTGAACTGGTCGCCGAGCCGGGGGCGGCAGGCTGGACCCTGCACGGCACCCTCGACGCCAGCGGCCTGGCCGTGCGCGGGCTGGGCCCGCTGCGCCTGAGCCTGCGCGGCAGCCTGGGCCCGGCCGCGGTCGACCTCCGCCTCACCCTCGCCGGAGAGCTGGAACGGCTGGTGGCCGGTCTGGACGCCGCGCCCGATCTCGCCGGCCAGCTGGAGCTGGCGGCGGAGCTGCGCGGTGACCCCAATGCCCCCCTGGCCAAGCTGACCCTCGCCACCCGCGACCTGCGCCTGTTCGGGGTGGTGGTCGAGACCGGCGCAACCCTGCAGCAGGACGCCGACGGGCTGCTGGTGAGCGCCACCCACCTGGACGCCGGCGCTCTCGGCCAGCTGGTGGCCGAGGGCCGCCTGCCGCTGGTGTTCGGTCTGGGCGGGATGCAGCGGGTCGCGGGTCGATCCACCCTGCACGCCCGCCTGGGCTCGGCCCACCTGGAACGCTGGCTGCCGCGCTGGTGCGAGGCCGGCAGCGCCGAGGTGGTGGTGGACGGGGTCGAGGGCGAGGACTGGGCCAGCGTCACCGGCGCCCTGCGCGGCGTCCGCCTCAGGCCCCTGGGGGCGCAGGCGTCGATCCCGCGCAGCGCCAGCCCCGCCACCGCCGCCGCAGCAGCCAGCCCGGGCGCGGTCACGGTGGCCGGCGACCGCGCCGCCGAGGTGCTGCCGATCGATGCCGACACCGTCATCCGGGTGGGCGCCGACGGCCTGCACGGCAGCGCGCGGGTGGCGATCGCCGCCCAGGAGGTGCTGCGCGCCAGCCTGGAGCTGCCCGGGCTGCCGCCCCTCCAGCAACGGCTCGACCGCCAAGCCTGGCTCGGCCATCCCGTGAACGGCTCGCTCGACCTGGTCGGCCTCGACCTGCAGCAGCTGGCGCCGGTGCTGGGCTGGCTGCGCCACCTCGCCGGCACCGCCAGCGGCCACCTGGCCTGCAGCGGCAGCATCGGCCAGCCGCGTTGCACGGGCGGGATCACGGTCAGCGCCCTGGAGGCCAAGCTCTCGCCCGCCATCCCCACCCTCACCGCCGGCACCCTGCGCCTCGCGGTCGCCGGCAGCGACCTCACCATCGAGGAATGCTCGGGCCTGCTCGGCGAGGAGCGCATCACCGCCCAGGGCACGGTGCGCCTCGACGCCCCCGGCGGGCCGGCGGTCACCGCCAGCGTGGCCGGGCGCAACCTGCTGCTGCTGCAGCGGCCGGACGCGCGCCTGCGCGCCGATCTGGCGCTCACCGCCGGCGGCACCTGGCCGGCGCTGCTGGTGGCGGGCGACATCACCGTCACCAGCGCGCTGCTCACCCCCGAGCTCAGCCTGCTGCGCGCGGCCCTGCGCGCTCCCGGCACGGCCAAGCCGGCGGGCGACGGCCGCCTGGTGCTGTTCGAGCTGGAGCCGCCGCTGTCCGAGCTGCAGTTCGACCTGCGCATCGCCAGCCGGCCGGAGGTCGAGGGGCGCGACGACGGGGTGAGACTGACCACCGACGTGGTGCGCGCGGTCGCCGATCTCGACCTGCGCCTGGGCGGCACCGGCGCCGCGCCCCAGCCCGAGGGCCGCATCCAGATGCGCAAGGGCGTGCTGGTGCTGCCCGCCTGCAGCCTGCGCGTGATCCAGGGCGAACTGCTCTTCGCCCCCGGCAAGCCCTTCGCCCCGCGCGTCAACGCGGTCGCCACCACCCGCCTGCGCGGGCACGAGGTGACGGTGCGGGTGGAGGGGCCGCTGGCCGACCCCCAGGTCACCGCCAGCGCCAACGGCCTCGACGACAACGACGCCATGATGCTGGTCACCACCGGCGCCACCCCCAGCGAGCTGGAGACCGAGGGCGGGCAGCGCGGGGCGGTGGGCCGGGCCGGGGCCTGGCTGGGGCTCGAGGCCTGGCGCATGATCGAGGGCCCGGGCGATCCCGACAGCGGCCCCGGGCTGGGCGAGCGCCTGAGCATCGACTGGGGACGCAAGGTCAGCGCCGATGGCCGCGACACCATCGAGGCGGAGTTCCTGCTCACCCCGCTCGAACGTGCCCTGGGGCTGCTGCTCTACGGACAGCGCGACCGTTACGAGGACTACAACATGGGCCTCATCCTGCGCTGGTCCTGGGGCGGGGATCGGCGGTGAGGACGGCGCTCTTCCTGCTGCCGCTGCTGCTGCTCGCCCTCGCCGGCTGCGACCATCCGGCGCGGGTGGCGGGCAGCACCACGGTGTCGGAGGGTGAGCTGCTGGAGGCGGCGCGGCGCCCGATCGAGGCCTGGCAGGCCCAGGGCCGCCGTCCGGCCGACCTGGTCGATGCCGGCGAGGCGATGCGTGCGCTGCTCGACAGCCGCGGCCTGCCCTGGGCGCGGGTCACCGCCATCCCGCCCGGCAGCGAACAGGGCGAACTGCTGTTCGTGGTCGAGGAGGGCCCGCTGGTGCGCATCGGCACCGTCGCGGTCACCGGCGATCCCGGCCTGCCCGCGGCCGACCTGGTGGCCGCCGCCGGGCTGGGGCAGAACTACGCCACCGCCGCCATCAACGCCGCCCCGGCGCAGATGCGCCGCCGGCTGCGCGCCGCCGGCTACCTCACCGCCCAGGTCGCCGCCCCCGCAGTGGTCTGGGCCGAGGGGCGCGATCGCGCCGACCTGACCTTCGTGGTCACCGCCGGCAAGCGGCTGCTGCTGCTGCGCGAGACGGTGGTGCTGGCGGAGGGCCCGCCCGACCTCGTGGATAGGC
>JAKLKR010000075.1 GCA_023150565.1 Planctomycetota bacterium | reverse complement strand
ACCTGACCGTCACCCTCGAAGACGTGATCGTCAGCAGCGTGAAGAACGGTGAGATGGTCGAGGGCAGCGTGGTCCCCGCCGAAGCGGTCGAGCTCGACTACGGCAAGATCACCATCGCCTACACCGAGACCGACCCCAAGACCGGTGCCAAGGGCGGCAAGGTCGAGTACACCGGCGACGTGGTCGGGCAGAAGTACTGAACCGGCTGCCGGCCGCCGGGGTGCCCGCGCTGCGCGGGCACCCCGGCGGCATTGGTGGATTCCACGATCACCGCCGGGCGCATCCCCTTGCCGCACAGGCTGCTGTTGCCTCGCCGGCGCCCGTTGCTTACGCCCCTGCGCGATCCCCTGTCCAGCCCCCCGGACCCGCCATGCTCACCGTCACCGCCCGCATCGCCCGCACCGACCAGCCCGGGGCGCCCCTGGAGCCGCTGGTGCTCGGCCTGGATGGCGGCGAACGCCTGGGCGAGGGCTTCCGCTGGCAGCTCGAAATCGCCGCCACCGCCGCGGTCGACCCCGGCACCGTGCTCGGCCAGCGCGCCCTGGTCGCCATCCGCCGCGCCGGCGACGAGCAGGCGCCGCGCCTGATCAGCGCGGTGGTCACCGCCTGGGAGAGCCTGGGCAGCATCGACCTGCCCGGCGCCGAGGCCACCGCCCGCCAGGCCTACTCCGCCCGCCTCGAACCGGCGCTGGCGCGCCTCGAGCACGACCTCGGCGACGGGGTGCTGGCGGGGGTGAGCGGACCGGCGGCGGTCGAGCACCTGCTCGCCGCCTACGACCACACCGCGCTGGCGGTCGAGCGCTGCGCCCTGCACATCACCCGCCAACGCTACCCGCGCCAGCAGGTGGTGCGCTGGCGCGAGCCGACCGCGGCGGCGGTGCGCCGGCTGCTCGAGGAGGAGGGCATCTTCAGCTATTACATCCACCAGGACGGCCCCGGCGGCGGCCTGGGCAGCCACACCCTGGTGCTCGCTGACACCAACCAGGCGAGCGCGGTGGCGCCCGCCGGGACGGTGGAGGACCCCTCCGTCCAGGAGCTGCGCCGCCGCACCGTCAACCCGGTGGTGGAAGGGGTGGTGCGCGGGCGCGGCGATCCCGCCGCCGCCCACCGCCGCCTGTGGCGCTGGACCAGCCGCGACCTCGATGGGCCCTCGGCGGTGGCGGCCGCCGACCACGACTACCGCCGCTGGCCGGCCGAGGCCCAGGTCAGGGACGCGGCCGAGCGCCCGCTGCACCTGCGCGACCTCGGCATCGAGCCGCCGGCCGACGCGCTGGTGCGGCGCGAATTCCCCGCCGGCATGGCCGCGCTCGGCGATGGCCAGTCCTTCGCCGCCAGCGACGCCGCCAACCGGCGCATCGCCGGCGACCTGGCGGAATGGATCGCCGACGGCCGCGCCGGCGAACAGCTCTGCCGCCGCCGCCGCCTGCACGGCGAGGGCGACCACATCGGCCTGCAGGCCGGCACGCGCATGTCCTTCGCCGGCGAGGATCCCGCCCGCGCCGCATTCCTGGTGGTGGGCGAGCGCCTGACCATCCGCCCGGCGCTGAGCGTCGCCAGCGATCCCGCCCTCGACCAGCAGCCGGCCCTGCGCGACGCCCTGCGCGCGCTCGCGCGCACCGCCGCAGAGGCGCGCTGGACGCGCCCGGCCTTCGCCCTGCTCGAGGACCTGCCGCAGGTCCCCGGCGTCAGCCTGGGCTGGCAGGGCCTGGGGCTGGAGGCGCGCTGCGCGGTCGAGGCCCTGCCGCTGGCGGTGCCGTTCTTCCCCGCCCGCAGCCAGCCGCGGCCGGCGCCCGGCGGGATCCATTTCGCCACCGTGGTGGGGGCCGACGGCCGCGGCGACGGCGCCCCCGGGGTGCACACCGACCGCCTGGCGCGGGTGCAGGTCGAGTTCCCCTGGGCGCCCGGCCAGCCCACCGGCTGGATCCGCGTGGTGCAGGCGCAGGCCGGCGCCGGCGGCGGCATGCTGGCGGTGCCGCGCATCGGCGACGAGGTGGCGGTGGCCTTCGCCTGGGACGGCAGCGACCAGCCGGTGGTGCTGGGCGGGCTGTTCGGCGACGCCCACCTGCCCCCCCACGACCCCAGCGCGGCGCCCGCGCGCACGGTGTGGCGCAGCCGCCGCACCGGCGCGCCACCGGCCTCGCCCAACCGGGTGCTGCCCGGCGACCTCGAGATCGACCGCGTGCCGCGCCCCGACGGCGGCGAGCCCGGTTGGGGCCTGGCCGATCCCGGGCGCAGCGGCGCCGAGGCGGCGATGGCGGGCTGGCGCTGCAACGAGCTGTCGCTCGACGACACCGCCGGGGCCGAGCGCGCCGACCTCTTCGCCGCCCGCGGGCTCAACCTGTCGGCGGGCGAGGACCTGGTGGTGAGCGCCGGCCGCCGCCTGGTGCTCGAGGCCGGCGAGCTGCTCTGCATCCGCGTCGGCAACACCATGCTCACCATGGAGCACGGCGAGCTGAAGCTGGGCGTTTACAACACCGACGCGCCTTCGGGCAGCGCGGCGCTGTCGATCTCGCCGCTCGACCTGGTGGCCTCGGCGCCGGTGGTGTCGCTCACCGGGCTGATGAGCGCGAGCATGCGCAGCTCGGGCTCGGGCGTGGCCACCGAGCTGGCCGGGGTGTCGATCGCCGGCGCCAGCATCGAGGCCACCAGCGACCTGTTCGCGGCGGCATGCGGGACCATCGAACCGGTGTCGACCCTGATCGCCACCGGGGCGGTGAGCCCCTGGGACACCGCCAGCTACGACCGCCGCGAGGTGCCCCAGGCGGCCTTCAACTACCCGACCGGATCGGTGGTGGCCCAGCTGGTCGACGAGGCGCTGGTGGCGGGCGCGCTGATGGGCCGCCTGGCGGTGCTGAGCTACAAGAGCGAGAACGCCCTCGGCTCGGCCACCATGGCCTGCATCGGCGGCACCGCCGAGATCTACGCCTCGCCGTTCTCGCCCCTGGCGGCGAGGAACACCATCGCCGCCGGCGTGCTCGGCGGGCTCAGCGCGGCCTTCGCCGAATATCCGTCGGGCGAGAGCCACCAGGACCGCGCCGCCAACGCCATGCACATCACCTTCAAGTACCTGGCCGACTTCGTCGCCGGGGCGGCGCTGGCGACCAACACCTGGTTCCGTCCGCCGACGGCGCACTGGGTGCTGGGCAGCAGCGGCGGATCCTCGCAGCGCAGCCTCGATCACAGCGCGCAGCACGGCAGCGCCAGCTCGCTGACCCTGGACAGCGACTCGGACAGCGGCAGCTCCAGCTCCAGCAGCATCTCGTCCAGCAGCTCGAGCGAGCACGCGGTGATCCTGGTGGTCGACAGCGACAGCACGGCCGCCTCCAGTTCGGAGGAGACAGGAGAGAGCACCAGCGAGGCACTGCACCTGGTGGTCAACGCCGAGGCCCAGGAGTCCTCGTCGATCACTTCCAGCACTGACGACATCTTCCGCAGTTCGACCTCGACCATGAGCGTCAACGACGACGACCTCCACTCCATCAACTGACGACTCCCATGCCCGACGACCTCTCTGCCCGCGCCCGCGCCAAGCCCCTGGTCCTGCTCGAGGAGGGCGACAGCGCCAGCCTGGTGGGCCAGCGCCAGCTCGCCCTGCCCGAGGACCTGGCCGACCTGCCGCAGCGCCGGCCCAGGCCCGAGCAGTGCCTGCTCGCGCTGCTCGACGACGGCCGGCACGACGACGCCGCGGTGCTGCTGGGCGGCTTCCTGCGCCGCCGGGTGGCGGCGCTGTGGGGCTGGTGGTGCGTGCAGCAGACGGTGCAGGCGGCCGCGGCGCTGGCCGCCGAGGCCGCGGACGCCCCGGCCCCCGCCGCCGCGGGACCCGCCCCGCTCGGCATCACCGCCGCCGACCTGGCGCCGCCGCCCGCGGGCGAGGTCGAGGCGCTCAAGGACCCGGCGGCCTGGCCCGAGGTGCGCATCGCCGACGGGCGGCTGGAATGGCTGCCGGCGGCGCTGCAGGACCAGCCCGGCCGGCCACGGACGCTGGCCGAGGACCTGGTCGCCCGCCAGCACGCCCACCTCGCCGGCCTGCCGCCGGCCGAGCGCGCCGCCGCCGAATCCCGCCTGGCGGCCGGACGCGAACGCCTGTACGCGCTCTGCGGCGGCCCGCCGCGCGACCTGCTGGTGCAGGGCTTCGCCGCCCGGCTGCAGGCGCGCAACGCGGCCCAGGCCCAGGCCCAGGAGCCCTTCACCCGCCTGGAGCAGGCGCTCGATGCCCGCCAGGCGGGGGTGCGCGCGCGCCTGGCCGAGGTCCAGGGGCGCCTGGCGGCGATGCGCGCGCGCCTGCCGCGCCGGCCCGACCGCGGCGACCCCGCCTCGCCGCGGGTGATGGCGGCGCTGGAGGCGGCGCGGCGCTGGCTGCTCGCCCCCGACCAGACCACCGGCTGGGCCGCCTTCACCGCCGGGCGCGCCTGCGCCGACCGCGAGATGCCGGCCGGGCTGGTGGCCCAGGCCTGCTTCTGGTCGGGCACCAGCCTGCAGCCGCCGGGGTCCGGGCAGGACCTCCACCCGGTGCCGCCGCCACCGCCCCTGGCCCCGCGCGCCATCGCCACCGCCCTGGTGCTGGCGCGCAACCTGCCCGGCAGCGGACGCGAGCCGGCCCAGTGGCTGGAGCAGTACCTGGGCTGGGGCATCGAGATCGCCCAGGGCCTGCTCACCCTCGACCGCCTGCTGGCGCTGGGCGAGCGCCCGCCCAGCCCGTGGGCGGGCCGGGCCGGCTTCGGCCGTCAGGTGGCCAAACCGGACGGCGGAGCCCCCGCCTGGTCGATCCAGGCCCCGCCCAGGCCCTGACGACCCCGTCCCGGGGATGGGATGGAGAGGGGGCGATGCGGCCCGGAAGCGGGAGGGCGGGATGGCAGGATGCAGCCATCGCCGGTGAGCAACCGGCACCAACCCACCCCGCCCGAAAGGCGCCAGCCATGACCAACTCCATCAAAGCCTTCATCAAGATCGACGGCATCGACGGCCAGAGCACCGACGACAAGCACAAGGGCCAGATCGACGTCGTCCGCTACACCTACGGCGGCGCCCAGCCCACCGTGCGCGCCAGCCACGGCGGCGCCCGCTCCGGCGCCGGCGTCAGCGTCGACCGCTTCGCCTTCGCCCACTTCATCGACAAGGCCAGCCCCAACCTGTTCAAGTGGCTGTGCACCGGCAAGTCGATCGGCAAGGTCACCTTCGAGCTGTGCCGCTCGACCGGCGACTCGACCCCCTACCTGACCGTCACCCTCGAGGACGTGCTGGTCAGCAGCGTGAAGAACGGCGAGATGGTCGAGGGCAGCGTGGTCCCCGCCGAGGCGGTCGAACTGGACTACGGGAAGATCACCATCGCCTACACCGAGACCGACCCCAAGACCGGCGCCAAGGGCGGCAAGGTCGAATACACCGGCGACGTGGTCGGGCAGAAGTACTGAACACCCGCCGCGCCATGCCCCGACCGGGGATTGCCCCCGGTCGGGGCAGACGCTACTCCTGGACCCGTCCTCGCACCGCCCCAGCGCTGCCCACCCCGATCACCGCGAGCCCGCCATGCTGCCTGTCGCCACCCTCACCGGACTCACCGCCACCGGCGACTGCGTGGTCGGACCGGGCGCGCCCAACCTGCTGGCCAATGGCATGCCCATCGCCTGCCTGGGCGATGCGGTGGCGGGCGCGATGTGCGTCGGCTCGCTGACCTCGACCACCAGCATGATGATCATGGACGGCCGCCCCGCCGCCACCCTCACCAGCGTGGCCATGGGCACCAATCCCGCCGCCCTCGGCGCCCCGGCCTCGGTGCCGGTGGTGCTCTCGGCCGGCCTCAACAGCCTGTTCTGAACCGTCGGAGTATCCGCCATGCTCACCGTCATCGCCCGCATCGGCCGCCACGGCCAGGCCCCGCTGCAGCCCCAGGTCCTGGGCCTGGACGGCGAGGACCGCCTGTCCGCCGGCTTCCTGTGGCAGCTCGACTGCGCCAGCGCGTCCGCCGTGCCTTCCGCCGAGGTGCTCGGCCAGGGCGCGCTGGTCACCATCAGCGCCGCCGCCGGCGGCCCGGCCGCGCGCGTGGTCAGCGCCCAGGTCACCGGCTGGGACGACCTCGGCACCGTCGAGGTCCCGGGCAGGGGCCGGCTCAACGCCTACCGCGCCCGCCTGGAACCGGCGTTCGCCCGCCTCGACCACGACCTCGCCGACGGGGTGCACCGCGGGCGCAGCGCCATCCAGGTCGCCACCGACCTGCTCGCGGGCCGCGACCACGCGGGGGCGGCCGCCGACCCGGCCCTGGGGGTGGCCTTCTATGACGGCTTCCTGTCGGCCAAGCGCCCGGCGCGGCAGCAGATCCTGCGCTGGCGCGAATCCACCGCCGCCACCGTGCGCCGGCTGCTCGAGGACGAGGGGGTGTTCACCTACCACGTGCACCAGGCCGACGGCGGCAGCGACGGGCTGGGGGTGCACACCCTGGTGCTGTCGGAGCGCAACCGCAACCAGGCCCCCGACCAGCCGGTGGCGGGCGAGGACCAGGCGGCGCAGGACCGCCGCCGCAACGCCGCCAACCCGGTGGTCGCCGGGGTGGTGCGCGAGCGCAACGACGCCTCGGCGGCCGGCCGCCGCCTGTGGCGCTGGCAGACCATCGACCGCGACGGCGCCGCCAAGGTGGCGGTGGCCGACCGCGACTACCGCAACTGGAGCGCCAACCCCAAGGTCGACGCCGAGGGCGCGCGCGCCCTCGACCTCGCCCCGGTGGGTTCGCCGAGCGCGACCGCCACCCTGGTGCGGCGCGAGTTCCCCGCCGGGCTGGCGGGGGTGGCCGACGATTCCGAGTACGCCCCCGACGCCTCCGACGCCACCTGCGCCAGCGTGCTGGCCGACCGCCGCGCCGGCGAGCTGCTGTGCCGCCGCCGCCGCCTGCGCGGCGAGGGCGACCACATCGGCCTGCAGGCCGGCACGGTGATGTCGTTCGCCGGCAGCCCCCAGGACAGCTACCTGGTGGTGGGCGCGCGCCTGACCATCCGCCCGGTGCTGGCCGCCGCCGTCAACGGCCCGGTGGCCGAGCACCTGCGGCCGCTGCACGACGCCATCGCCGGCATGGCCCTGGCCGCGGCCGAGGTGCGCTGGAGCCGGCCGGCGTTCGACCTGCTGGCGGAGCCGCCGCAGACGCCCGGCGCGACCCTGTCGTGGCAGGGCCTGGGGCTGGAGGCGCGCTGCGCGGTCGAGGCCCTGCCCATCGCCATCCCCTTCGTGCCCGAGCGCCTGCAGCCGCCCCCGGCCCTGGCCGGCATCCACCTCGCCACCGTGGTGGCCGAGGGCAGCTCGACCGCCGCCATCGCCACCGACGAGCTGGCGCGGGTCAAGGTCGCCTTCCCGTGGGATGCGGCGCACCCGACCGGGTGGGTGCGCGTGGTCCAGCCCCAGGCCGGCGACGGCGGCGGCATGCTGATCATCCCGCGCGTGGGCGACGAGGTCGCCGTGGCCTTCACCTGGGGGCGCAGCGACCAGCCGGTGGTGATGGGCGGGCTGTTCACCCACCTCAACAAGCCGCCGCACGACCCCAGCGAGCTGCCGGCGCGCACCGTGCTGCGCAGCCGCGGCCTGAACACCGACGGCAGCAAGGACCCCTCCGACGAGCGCCACGAGGCGCTGCCGGCCGCCACCCGCATCGCCAAGGTGGGCGAGGAGTTCGCCCTGGTCGAGGACAGCACCGCCAAGCCCGAGCTGGCCGAGCGCAAGTGCAACGAGCTGGCACTGGACGACACCGCCGGCGCCGAGCGCGCCGACCTCTTCGCCGCCCGCGACCTGCACCTGCAGGCGGCCCACGACGGCATCCTGCGCGCCGGGCGCTCGCTGGTGATCGACGCCGGCGAATCGCTCACCATCCGGGTCGGCAACACCATGCTCAAGATGGAGCACGGCGAGCTGATGCTGGGGGTCTACAACCCCTACGCCCCGGGCGCGAGCTCGGCCATCTCCTGCTCGCTGCTCGACCTCAAGGCCTCGGCGCCGTCGATGGCGCTCACCGGCCTGATCGGCGCGACCATGGCCAGCGCGGCCTCGAGCGTCAGCGCCGAACTGGCGGGGGCGACCATGGCCGGGGTCTCGGCCGAGATGAAGACCGGCCTGCTCAGCGCCGGGACCTCGGTGGTCAAGTCGGCCTTCAGCACCTTCTCGGGCTACAAGGCCTCCAACGCCCAGGGCATCACCAGCGAATACGCCGCCCACCTGCCCGCGGGCGAGGTCGCGGCCCTGACCGAGGAGATGCTGATGTCCTCGGCCGACGTGGCCGGGGTGGCGGTGAAGTTCGCCCGCGACCCCGAGGCCCTGCTCGGCTCGGCCAAGATCGAATGCCTGGGCGGGCGCGCCGAGCTGACCTCGACCCCGACCACCGACATGAGCCTGCTGCGCACCTTCGGGGTGGGCTTCTTCAGCGCGATCGCGGCGGGCGGCTCGGCGCTGGCGCGCAACCCCGACGACGGCTCGTCGACCACCGGCTCGGATGTGATGACCGGGGTCAAGACCGCCTTCCAGCTCGCCGGCAAGGTGATCGACATCGCCTGGCCGCTGGACATGGTGAAGATGGGCCTCTACGCCACCGGGCGCCTGCACGAGCAGGGCATCCAGCGCCACGAGGAGCACGTCGACCACGACCAGACCGCGCTCAACCACGACCAGACCGAGGTCAACCACGACCACACCGCGGTCGAGCACCAGGAGAGCAGCGTCGCCCACACCGAGGACGCGGTCGAGCACGAGTCCTCCTCGGTCTCGGACGACGACGCCACCGTCACCCACGAATCCGCCGCGATGCAGTCCGAGGACGCCAGCCTGGAGAGCTCAGAACAGGGCCTCAGCCAGGAGACCGAGGTGCTCGACTGCTCGCTGGCGGCAGCGATGTACGCCGGCGAGTACGGCTTCGGCTGCTTCGACTGAACCGGGAATCCCATGACCACCGCCCCCCTGCTGCGTTCCGCCAAGTCCAAGCCGCTGGTCCTGCTCGAGCAGGGCGCCTCGGCCCACATCCTCCAGCTGCGCCAGGTCAGGCTGCCGCCCGCCTGCGCCGGCCTGCCCGCCGCCCACGAGCGTCCCGAGGCCTGCCTGGTGGCGGCCCTCGCCGATGGCCACCTCGACGGCGCCGCCCTGCTGCTGAGCGGCTTCCTGCGCCGGCGCCTCAACGCCCTGTGGGGCTGGTGGTGCCTGCACCAGACCCTGGATGCGATCGCGCACCAGCGCGCCCAGGCCGGCGATGATGCCGGTGCAGATGATCGGCAGCGCGGTCATGCCCAGGGCCATGAGGAACACCGCGCCGAAGCCGGTCAGCAGCCGCACCGGGGGCGCCGCCGGGCAGCATAGGCCGAGCAGGGCGCCGCAGCCGGCCCCGGCCAGCACCACCAGGGGGTGGCGCAGCACCGCCACCAGCCGGCCCCCGCCCATCGGGTGCAGCAGCGGGCCGTCAGCGTGCATGGGCGGTCCTCCCGCACCACGCCACCGCCAGCCCGGTGCCGACCGCCACCGCCGCCAGCAGCGCCGCCAGCAGGCTGAGCGCGCCCCAGCGCCGCGGCTGCGGCGGCGGCTCGGCGGCGCCGGCCTCGTCCATGGCGCGGTCGATGGCGGCGGCCTGCTCGGCCACCACCCGCGGCTGGCCGGCGGGGTCGCTGGAACGCCAGCGCGCCAGCAGTGGCTCCGCCGCCACCGGCCCGCCGCGTCGTTCGATCAGCAGGTCGACCCAGGCGGCGAAGTGGGCGTCGCCGGCCGGCAGCGCCACCGCCAGGTGGTCATGCCGGCTGGGCAGCAGGTGCAGCTCGGCCCACAGCGCCACATGCGGGCGCAGTTGGCGGATGAGGATGAAGGTGATCTCGTCGTGGAAGGCCGCCAGCACCCCCCCGCGCACCACCGCGGCGGTGAGGGCGGCGGGGTCGGCGAACTCCTTGACCACCGCCCCCGGCGCCAGTTCGGGCAGGGCGCGGGCGAAGCTGGTGCCGCGCACCACCCCGATCGCCACCCCGCGCACCTGGCAGGCGGCCCAGGCGTCCAGGCCGGGATGCTCGGCGGCCAGGCGCAGGCGGTTGACCAGCAGGGCCTCGTGCTGCACCAGGTAGGGCGCGCTGAAGCGCACCTTGGCGGCGCGGCCGAGGGTGACGCTGAGCTTGCTTACCGCGGCATCGGCCTGGCCGCGGCGCACCTTTTCCACCGCCTCGTCGAAGGTGGCGGCGCTGCGCTCGAGTTCGAGGATGACGCCCAGGCCCTCGGCCATGGCCTGGGCCAGTTCGATGTCGGCGCCCACCAGCCGGCCGGTGGGATCGGTGAAGAAGAACGGGAAGCGTTCGCCGGCAACCTGGGCCACCACCAGCTTGCCGCGGGCGAGTATGGCGGCGGCGGTGACGCCCTCGCCCGGTTCGGCGGCCGGCAGCAGGGCCAGGACCGCCCCCAGGATCACTAACGACAGGCAGAATGGGCGCACGGGCACCTGCTATGCCCGGGTCCAGGCCCGGAAGCAAGCGCGGCGGGGGAATGGCCAAAGACTGGACTGCCTGAATGCTGGAATGAGCAAGAAGACCGACCAGGCCAGCTCTATCCCAGCATTCGGCCTTCCAGGCTGTCAGCCGTCCTTCTTCTCGACCACCACGTAGCGCATGCCGCCGCGCGACCACAGGCGCAGCACGGTCTCCTTGGGCGCCTCGGCGATGGCGGCGCGGGCCTCGGCGGGGTTCTTCACCGGCTTGCGCTGGACTTCGACCACCACCTCGCCGGGACGCACCCCGGCGGCCTCGGCCGGCGAGCCGGGGACGACCTCGTTCACCAGCGCACCCTCGAGCGAATCCGGCGCCCCCAGGCGGCGCCGCGCCTCGCGGTCGAGCGCTCCCAGGGCCAGGCCGACCTTGCCCTTGGCGGGGGCAGCCGCCTCGGCCGGCTCGCCGGCCGCGCCCGGGGCCTCGGCCAGGTCCTTGAGCGTGACCTGCACCTGCTCGCGCTTGCCGTCGCGCACCAGGGCCAGGGTGACAGTGGTGCCGGGAGCGGTGGCGGCGGCCTTGAGGCGCAGGGCGCGGGCGTCCTCGACCTTCTTGCCATCGAATTCCACCACCACGTCGCCGGCCTTGATCCCGGCCTTGCCGGCGGGGCCGTCCTCGACCACGTCGCCCACCAGCGCCCCGGCGGTGTCGGGCAGCTGGAAGGCCTTGGCGATCTCCGGGCTCACCGGCTGGATCATCAGCCCGAGGAACCCGCGCACCACCTTGCCGTGCGCCACCAGGCCGTCCTTGATCTGGGTGGCAAGGTTGACCGGCACCGCGAAGCCGATGCCGAGGTTGCCACCGTTGGGGCTGAAGATGGCGGTGTTGATGCCCACCAGCCGGCCCTGGGCGTCGACCAGGGCGCCGCCGGAGTTGCCGGGGTTGATCGAGGCGTCGGTCTGCAGGAAATCCTCGTAGTCGGTGATGCCCATGCCGCGCCCACGGGCGCTGATGATGCCCATGGTCACCGTCTGCCCGACGCCGAAGGGGTTGCCGATCGCCAGCACCACGTCGCCGACCTCGACCCGGTCGCTGTCGCCGATGGCGATCGGCACCAGGTCGGTGGCCTCGACCTTGAGCACCGCGATGTCGGTCTTGGGGTCGCTGCCCACCAGCTTGGCCACCCATTCGCGCGGGCCGCCGGGTTTGCCGGCGCGGTCGAAGCTGACCTTGATCTCGCTGGCGCCCTCGACCACGTGGTGGTTGGTGAGGATGTAGCCGTCGGCGGTGAGCACCACGCCCGAGCCCAGGCCGCCCTGGCGCTGGCGGGGGCCTTCGTCGCCATCGCCCGGGCCGCCGGGCCCGCCGAAGCCGAAAAAGCGCCGCAGCTGGGGGTCGTCGCGGAACTGCGGCGGCAGCATCGGCTGGCGGCGCGCCACCTCCTTGCTGGTGCTGACCGTGACCACGCTGGGCGCGGCCTTCTTGACCACGGTGGCGTAGGACGCCGGCGGCTCAGCCGCGCGCAGGCTGGGCGGCAGCAGCACCAGCGCCCCGCCCAGCAGCAGGGCGGCGGCCAGGGCGGGCACCAGGGAACGGGGGGCGGGACGGGCGAGGGCGAGGCTGCTCATGGGATCCTTCCGTGGCGGGCTGCCAGGAGGACGGCGGGCCGCGGCCGACCTTTCCGGCGGGCGCCGAGGATTGCCGCCGCAGCCCGGCCGGCGACCATGCGCCCATGGCCGTGACCATGAAGGATGTGGCGGAGCGCTGCGGGATGTCGCGCCCCACCGTGAACCTGGTGCTGGCGGGCAAGGGCCACCTGCTGCGCCCCGAGACCGTGGCCAAGGTGATGGCCGCCGCCAGCGAGCTGGGCTACCGCCGCAACGCCGCCGCGCGCGCCATGCGCCTGGGCCGCTTCGCCAACGTCGGGTTGATCAACAGCACCGGTTCGGGGCTGAGCAACATCCCGATCAAGACCCTGGTGACGCTCACCGACCGCCTGGCCGCCGCCGACCACCACCTGCTGTTCATGCGCACCCCCGACCTGGCCTT
Organism: Planctomycetota bacterium; assembly: GCA_023150565.1. Classification (GTDB taxonomy): domain Bacteria; phylum Planctomycetota; class UBA11346; order UBA11346; family UBA11346; genus JAKLKR01. The sequence continues at coordinate 9,650 of JAKLKR010000075.1, read as the reverse complement.
CACCGAGGCCGGACGCCTGCCCCAGATCGCCACCCAGCACTGTGTCGACGGGGTGATCCTCAACCGCATCTTCCCCGCCGACGACCCGGTGGCGGCGGCGCTCGACACCGGCGGCACCCCGGCGGTGTGGTTCAACATCGAGCATCCGGTGAACACCGTGCGGCCCGACGACGAGCAGGCCGGCCGCCTGGCCACCGAGCGCCTGATCGCTCTCGGCCACCGCCGCATCGTCTACGTCAACCCCCTGCACACCCTGCACATCAGCGCCGCCGACCGCTGCCGTGGCTACGCCGCGGCGATGGCCGCCGCCGGCCTGGAGGCGGAATCGTACCAGGCCGCCGACTCCTCGGTGAGCGCCGCCGGCCATGAACCCGGCCACCGGTGGTTTTCCGCCATGTTCCGCCGCGACCGGCGTCCGACCGCGGTGATCATCAACGGCACCGTGCACCTCGCCCCCATCCTGCAGGCCGCCGCCATGGCCGCCCTGGAGGTGCCGCGCGACCTCTCGGTGGTGGCGATCGACGGCGACCCGCTGTGGAGCATCGGCCTGCAGCCCAGCCTGGTGCGCATCCCCGAGGACGAGATGGGCGTGGCCCTGGCCGAACTGATGCTAGCCCGCCTGGCCGACCCGGCCACTCCGCTGCCGACCCGTCGGGTGCCCTGCACCTGGCATGAACGCAATACTGTCGCGCCTGTGACCGGCAGGTAAAATCGATGCATTAGCACGTGACATCAACGCGGGGACATTGACCGGCGTATGATCTGGCGAACCCCTTGAACCAGCCATGGCCACGCCCCCCTCGTTCCTGTCCAGCGGCTTGCGGCCACCGCCGCCCAGGGCGCGGCCTGCAACGGTCTCCGCTGGTGGCAGGGCGACGCCGCCACCCGATGGAGCGCCACCGGACGCACCCTCCACCGGGCGGCAGCCGTCCTCTGACCACGAGCGCGGAGCCCGCACCATGGACACCGTCCCCTCCCCTGCATCCCTGGCCAACGCCCCCGAACTGGCGGTAGTGGGCGGCGGCCTGATGGGATGCATGGCGGCGGTGGCGGCGGCGCGCCGCGGCCGGCGCACGGTGGTGGTGGAGAAGCGCCAGTACCTCGGGCGCGAGGTCGCCGCCTGCGACCATTCCTTCGTCGCCGTGCCCTGCAATCCCGGCTGCGACCTCCGCAGCGGCCTTGTCCCCGGCTTCGCCAGCCTGTTCTCGGACTGCGCCGCGCCGGACGAGCTGCTGCTGTCCCCGGGCCTGGTGCGCCAGCGCCTCCAGGCCCTGCTCGAGTCCGAGGGCGTGGCGGTGCTGCACGAGGCCGAGGCGGTGGCGGTGTCGGCGTCCGACGGCGCTGCCACCGGCCTGCTCCTGGCCTGCCCCACCGGACTGGCCTGGTTGCCAGCGGGAGCAGTGGTCGACGCCACCGAGCGCGCCAACCTGCTGCGCGCCCTCGCCGGGCGCCGCCACCTGGACCCGGCCCCGGCGACGGTGCGCATGGTCCTGGAGATGGAGGTTCCCCACGGCACCGCCCTGCCTGCGGATCCGGGCGCGGGCCTGCGCCGCGCCGAGACCGCCCTGGAGCTGGAACCGGGGAGCGTCCGCCTCCATCCCACCATCCGCCTGGGCACCGTGCTGGTGGAGTTCGCCTTCCGCTCCCACCGGGCCGAGGCCGGGCGCGGGCCGGCGGCGGCCGCGCGCAGCCGGATCGAGGCCGAGGCGCGCGCCCGCGCCCTGGGTCTGGCCGCCTGGCTGCGCGCCGGGCTGCCTGCCTGGCGCGCAGCCAGCCTCTGCCACCTCGCCGACGAGTGCCACATCGACCAAGAGAGCGCAGCACCGGCCGCGGACCTGGGCAACGTGGCCGCCGCCCCGCTCCTGCCCTGGGGCTTCTCCATCGCCGACGCGGTGGCCGCCGGCGCGGCGGTAGAGGCCCTGGTCGAGGCCTTGGCCCCGCGCCCGCCGCGGCCTGGCGGACGCTGGCGCGGCCGCTGCCTCGACCTGGCGGCGGAGGAGGTGGCGCTGCGCCCCTCGGCCGACGAAGCCCTGCCGGTGCCGGTGTGGGATGCGTCCTGGGATGGCGAGCCGCCGGAGCGCCTGGACGCCGAGGTGTGCGTGGCGGGCACCGGCGCGGCCGGGGGCATGGCCATGCTCGCCGCCACCGAACGCGGCCGCCGCGTGGTGGCGGTAGACGCCAACCGCATCCTGGGTGGCACCCACACGGTGGGTCGGGTGGTGGCCTACTACCACGGCCACCAGGGCGGCGCCAACGCGGCGGCGGCGGAGGCGGCGGGGCGCCTCGCCGCCGCGGCCATCGCCGCCCCGCCTCCGGGCGGCCTGCCCCACGCCCTGCTGCTGGATGAGAGCGCCGCCCTGGCGGTGGTGCTGGGCGGCACGCGGGTGTGCGGAGCCCGGGTCGAGGGCGGCCGCCTGGCGCGCACCATCGTCGCCAACGAGGACGGCCTGTGCGCCATCTCCGCAGCGGTGTCCATCGACGCCACCGGCAACGCCGACCTGGCGGTGCTGGCGGGCGCCGCCACCGAGTGCGGCGACTCGCGCGACGGCATGCTCCAGTCCTTCAGCATGTGGGGCACCGAGGTCTACCCCGCCCCGCACTTCTTCTCCTGCCGCTGCCTGGGCGATCCCGGCGTATACCAGCCCGGCCTGTGGTCCGAGCACCTGCGCGCCATCGCCATCGCCCACCGCGATCCGGCCTGCTCGGCCCACCAGATCTCGCCCATGGTCACCCCGCGCGAGGGCCGGCGCATCGTCGGCGAGGCCGCCCTCACCCTTGAGGACGTCCAGCTCCGCCGCGCGGTCCCGGATGCGCTGGCCGTGGCCTGCACCTCGGCCGACAGCCACGCCTTCACCTCATCCGACCTGGGCCGCATCGGCGGCATGGGCGGCGGCGAGGACCTCCCCGTCCTCATCCCTTTCGGCTGCTTCATCCCCCGCGGGATCGAAGGCCTGCTGGTGGGCGGCAAGGCCATCTCCGGCGAACGCGACGCCACCAGCTTCTGTCGCATGAATGCCGACGTGAAGAACGCCGGCTACGCCCTGGGCGCTGCTGCTGCGATGGCCGCCGCCATCGGTCGAGGCGTGCGCGCCGTGGACCTCACCGCCCTGCGCCAGGAACTGCGCCGCCTCGGCGTCCTGCCCGAGTGGGCGTTCGCCGAACGGCCGGCGCCATCGGTTGCGGCGGCGGTGGCGAGGCTGGGCGAGGGCGGACCCGCCGCCCTATGCCCCCTGCTGGCCCTGCCCGCCGCGGCGGCCCTGGCCGAGCTGGAGCGCGCCTTCACCGACGCGCCGCCGGACGAGGGGTTCCATTCCAGGCGCAGCCTGCTGGTCCAGGCCCTGGCCTGGCACGGCTCAGCCACCGGGGCCGCGCAGCTGGCGCGGCTGCTCCACCGCGCCATGGACGAGGGCCGCCATCTCACGCCGCCGTCCCGTCGCGCACCGCGCCTGCACCAGGGCTGGCAGGAGGACGATGCCAGGCTGGTGGACCGCCTGGCGACCATGGCCGGCCGGTCCGGCGGCCAGGCCGAGGTCCGCGCCGCCCTCGCGCGCCTGGTGGAGGCCACCCCCGGCGCGGGCGAGGCGGTGCGCCCGCCCATGCCCTACGATGCCAGTCGCCGCGACATCGCCTTCGAGCCGTTCGCCAACCGGCTCCTGGTCCTTGCCTACGCCGTCGAGCGCAAGGCCGGCCCGGAGCTGGCACCTGCCATGGAGGAGCTGCTCGCCCGACCCGGTGTCGCCGGTCACCACACCCTGCTGGGGGCCCGCACCGCGCCGCTCTTCCTGAGCGCCCATCGCGAGTTCCGCCTCGCGGTCGCCGCTTGGCGCTGCGGTGCCCCGCACGGGCGCGAGATCCTGGAGCGCTACCGCAACGACGCCCATGCCTTCCTGCGCCGCACCGCCCGCGCCCTCCTCCCGATGCCGGGCCGTTGACGGCCACCTCACGGCGTTCGGCTCCCTCCTCCCACCAGGTCCAAGGAATCACCGTCATGCGCGACCTCGCTCGCCTCATCCCCCTGCTGCTCGCCGCCGTCACCGGGCCGGCAGCGGTCTGCGACGGCCTGCGCTGGTGGCAGGGCGACGCCGCCACCGGCTGGAGCGCCACCGGACGCACCCTGGCCGGGGCGCTGGCGGTGGCCGACGGCCGGGTGGGGGCCGCGCTGGCGGGCAAGCCGGGGGACCCCCCCGATCTCCAGGCCCTCGGCCACCTCGACCTGGCGCAGGGCACCTGGGCGTCGTGGGTGCGGCGCGACGCGGGCGATCTGCCGGCGAACGGCCACTGGCGCTGGTTCGCGCTCAAAGGCGGCAACTTCGCCGTCACCACGCATGGCGACCGCCACCGCCCGACCTTCTTCATGACCGGCGGCAGCGACGACCCGGCCACCGGCTTCCGCTGGGACTACGCGGTGATGTCCCAGGCCCCGGCGCGCTGGCCGGGCGGTGCGTGGCACCACGTCGCCATCGTGTGGGACCGCAGCAGCGGCAGGCAGCTGTGGCTCGATGGCGAGCTGGCGGCCAAGGGTCCTGCCGCCCATCTCGGCGGCGGGGTCGGCCCCGGCCACCGCCTCACCCTGGGCGGTGGCGCGGTCGCCACCGCCTTCGACGAGGTCCTGCTGTGGAATCGCGCCCTCGCCCCGGCCGAAATCGCCCGCCTGGCCCGCGAACCGGAAGCGGTGGCGGCCGAGGCCGCCGCCCACGCCGCCGCCCACGCCCAGGCCCCCGCCGCCTGGCCGGTGCGCATCCCGCTGGTGGGCCCCGCCACCAAGCCCGCCGGGCCCGGGGTGGTCGAACCCGGCGCCAGCGCCGAGGTGCCGGTGACGGTGCATGCCGAGCGCGCCTGGAGCGGCGAGCTGACCCTGGTGTGGAGCGACTGGCGGGAACGCGAACTGGCGCGTACCAGCCAGCGCATCGAGCTCGCCGCCGGCGGCCGGGTCACCGTGCCGGCCCCCTTCACCCCGCCGGCGCGCGGGCTGTACAAGCTCACCGCCCTGGTGGCCCAGCCCGGCGGCACCCTCAGCCGCGATGTCGCCACCCTGGCCTGCTGGCCGCAGCCGGCCGGCGAGCGGCAGCTCGGCTTCTTCGGCCATCACGTCGGCAGCTGGAACGAGCAGGCCGCCGCCTGGGGCAAGCGCTTCGGCGTCACCCAGGTGCGCGGGCACAACATGCTGCAGGCCACCTGGTGGCCGCGGGTGCAGCCCGCCGACGGTCCGTTCAGCTGGCAGCTCGATCATCAGGTGTCGTACTGGGACCGGCCCGGCGGCGGCGCGGTGCTCGGCCAGCTGTTCGGCACCCCGTGGTGGGCCGACGCCAAGGGCGCACGCACCCCCGACAGGCCCAACGCCTACCCCTCGGGCGCGCGTCCGCGCCTCGACGCCTTCGCGCGCTACGCCGAGGCCACGGTGGCGCACTTCAAAGGCCGCATCCACGACTGGGAGCTGTGGAACGAGCCGGACGTAAGCATGTTCTGGGGCGGCTCGCCGGAGGAGCTGGCCGAGCTGGCCACGGTCGGCGCCGCCGCCATCCGCCGCGCCGATCCCCAGGCGCGGGTGCTGGGCATGGGCTTCACCCCCGGCTCATGGGCCTGGCACCGCGCCTTCGCCAAGGCCGGCGGCCTAGCCGGGCTCGACGTGCTCACCTTCCACGCCTACCACCGCGGCGCCGGCGACCACGAGCTGCTGTGGCGCGAACTGAAGGCCTCGGTCGGGCACTTCCGCGACCTGGCCCGGGAGGCGCTTGGGCGCGAGCTGCCGCTGTGGGACACCGAGAGCGGCTGCGGCGACGACTCGTGGTTCCACGGCGTCGAGCACGAGGGCCTGGCGCCCGAGGCGCTGCGCCGCGCCGACGCGCCGCGCCGCAGCGCCGCCCTCACCGCGATCCACGCCTCCTTCCTCATGGACCTGGGCGTCGCCAAGTCGTTCGGCTACCTGTGGAACAGCCCCGGCGTCGATCTCCAGGCCCTCGACCTGGGCGGGGTGCCGCGCCTGCGCACCCTCGCCCGCCAGGCCCTGCAGGAGCTGGTCGACGGCCAGCCCCACCGCGGCATCGTGCGGCGCGAGCCCGGCCGCCTGCGCGCCAGCCTGTGGGAGGTCCCCGGCGGCACCCTGGTGCAATGGTTCGCCGGCCAGGGCGCCGAGCTGGCCATCCCGGCCCAGTGGCCGGGAGCGGTGCTGCGTCGCCTCGACCTGCTCGGCGCCGCGCTGCCGGCGAGCGCAGCATGGACGGTGGGCGACGAGCCCTGGTATTGCGAGATCGCCGCCCCGCCGGCGCTGGTGCGGGCGGCGATCGAAGCCGCCGCGGTGGTCGAGCTTACCCCCGCCGCCCCCCTGCCGGCCGAGCAGAATCCGGCCCAGGCCGGCCACCGCGTACCCGACCTGCCTCCCTTCCCGGCCGCGGTCGAGGGCTCCACCCGCCTGCACCCGGTCGACCTCGGCCCCGCCGCCAACTTCGCCTTCCGCGACGACAGCGCCGGCGATGGCAAGGGCGGCAGCTTCGACGAGGGACGCTTCAACTGCTTCGACCCCATGCCACAGGGCGACCAGCTGTTCCACGGGGTGCGCTTCGCCATCCGCGATCCCGCCACCTGCCAGGGCCGCGCCGCGGTGGTGCTGCCCGGGCGCACCATCCCCGATCTGGCCAAGATCAGCCCGCCCATCCCGGTCGGACTGGCGCGGGTGCGCACCCTGTGGTTCCTGCACGCCAGCAACTGGTCGGGCAAGGCCGGAAACCGTATCGCCACCTACCGGGTGACCTACGCCGATGGCCAGCAGGCCGAGATCCCGGTGGTGGTCGACCAGGGCATCCGCGACTGGTGGCAGGGCTTCCACGCCGACGCCCAGTGCAAGCCGGTGCCGATCCGGGTGGCGCAGGACGGCGACGGCAAGCAGGCCTGGCGCTTCCTGCATGTGATGGAGTGGGCCAACCCGCGTTCCGACGCCGCCATCGCCAGCGTCACCCTGGAATCCCAGGGCACTGGCGCCGCGGTGCTGGTGGCCGGCATCACCGCCTGCACCTGGTGACACCCGGCGACACCGCCCCCCGCCCCGGCGGTTTCCTGGTGGATTTCTTTTGTCACGTGCTAATAAGAGAAAAATAGGAGACAGGCATGCACGCACGCGCCTTCACCCTGGTCGAAATGCTGATCGTCATGGCCATCGTGGCGGTGCTCGCCGGCCTGCTGCTGCCGGCGCTGAACGCGGTCAAGACCAGCGCCCACGGCCTGGCCTGCGGCAGGGCGCCTACCAGGACGCCGATCCCGGCGACCACGCCAACAGCAACCGCTGGCACATCGCCCTGCTGCGCGGCGGCCACCTGGGCGAGACGATCAACGCCAACTACCTGTCAGCCAAGATCACCGGGCGCGGCAACCCCCTGTTCCGCTGCCAGACCCTGAAGCCCAAGCTGCTGACCTGGAACCACTACGCGGTGAGCCGCTATTTCAGCAATTGGGACCGCGGCATCGCCGGCAGCACCGGCCTGAACGCGGTGGTGCAACCCGACGAGGTGGTGTACCTGAGCGAGTTCAATGCCGCCGACTACACCGCCGGCACCGGCGAATGGCGCGGGATGTGGCCGGGAGCCCTGGCCAACTTCAGCGCCGGCGGCTGGGGCCGCGCCACCATCGGCTTCAACCACGGCAAGGCCGCCAACGTGCTGATGGTCAGCGGCCGGGTCGACCGCCTGGGCGCGGCCCGGCTGGTGCCGGCCTCGCTCAGCACCGCCACCCCCATGGACGCCGGCGGGGCGCGCTGGCACCCCTTCCTGGCGCCGTGATCCGGACCTTGCGCCCACCCACGATCACGAGGTACCCTGGACCATGCGACGCCGCGCCTTCACCCTGATCGAACTGCTGGTGGTGATCGCCATCGTGGCGATCCTGGCCGGGATGCTGCTGCCGGCGGTGAACATGGTGAAGAACGCAGCGAGATCAGCGAACTGCGCCAGCAATCTGCGCCAACTCGGGATGGGCTGCCTGATCTACGTGGATGACAATGAGCAGATGGTGATGCCGACCGACCCCAACTGGCCTTCGCTGGGCGCAGTAGCCAACTACCGCTGGTGGGTGGTGATGATCCGTCTCGGCCTGCACGGAGAGGATCCCTCACCAAATTACAGCTACCACTGGTTCCCGACCGACTCGACCAAGAAGACCCTACGCTGCCCGAGCGTCCGCAATGCCCTGAGTGACCCGAATTACACCATGACCGCAGCGTTCAGCGTTTCGAATATGGCTGCCTGGGGTGGAGGCCCACGTTCCATCGCCCAGATCAAAGGGCCCAGCCTGGTACCGTGGATCGCCGACCGCGAGCGTCAGGACGGTTCGCGCAACTGGCTGGGCTATGTGTCGATGCAGCCCGCCAATCCGTGGAATGCGCCGGGCAAGGATCACAGCAACGGCGCCAACATGCTGTTCATGGACGGCCACGTGGCGCGCCTGAACCTGTCCCAGGTCACCTTTCCCGCCGCCACCGGCACCAATGCCGCGGTCAATGAATGGGTGAAGTGGCGCCCTGATCTGTGACCTCGCGCCAACCGTCCGGTCAGGAACATCGATGCCCCGTCCCGTTCCGCTCCTGCTGCTGATCGCCGGTAGCGCCGCCGCCGCCGACCCCCTCGCCGGCCTGTCGCTCTACGCCAGCTTCGACCAGGGGGCGACCCCGGAATTCGCCGGCGGGTCGCGCAGCGCCGACTGCCGCTGGGAGGCCGCCCCCGGCCGCGTCGGCGGAGCCTGGCGCAACCAGGGCGGCGGCTGGCGCATCCCCACCCCGCTCAACCTCGACCTCGGCCACGGCACTGCCGCCTTCTGGCTGCGCCCCGCCGGCGACCTCGCCGGCACCCTCGGCAAGGAACCCCGCCCCACCCTGCTGGCGGCGATGAACCACCAGCTGATCGCCTACCCGGACACCTGGTTCTTCATGACCGGGGCGCCGGCGCCGGGCCGGGATTTCGCCTGGGATTACAGCCTGCGCCTGCCCCTGGCCAGCTTCCCGCGCGGCACCTGGACGGCGGTGGCGCTGACCTGGGACGCGGCCAGCGGCGAGAAGGCGGTGTACCGCGATGGCAGGCTGCTGGCGCGCACCCGCACCGAGCTGATGCGCCGCGGCCCCGGCGGCTCGCCGCTGGAGCTGGGGCGCACCTTCCCCGGCGATGTCGACGAGCTGCTGGTGTGGGACCGCGCCCTGTCCGCCGACGAGGTCGCGGCGGTGGCCGCCGATCCGGCCGGGATCGCCGCCCGCGCCAAGGCCATCCCCTGCGCGGTCGAGGAGCCCTGGCTGGTGGAGCCGCAGGTGCGCACCCGCGCACCCGGCGAGACCCTGGTCGCCCCCGGCGCCACCGTCAGCCTGCGCGTGCCGCTCGCCAGCTTGACCCTGACCCTGCTCGACCTGCGGGAGCAGCCGGCCGGCCCGGCGCAGGAGGTCCCCATCGACCTGCCCGCCGGCGGCGCCGCCGAAGTGCCGGTGTCGTTCACCTGCCCGCGCCTGGGGGTGTTCAAGCTGCGCGCCACGGTGGCGATCGGCGCCAGCCGGCGCTTCCGCGACGTGGCCAGCGTCGGCTGCCTGCCGCCGGGGACGCCGCCCGCCCATCCCTTCCTGGGCTGCCATGTCGGCCAGGAAGCCGGCCTGCCGGCCTTCGGCCGCCGCCTGGGCTTCAGCG
>JAKLKR010000074.1 GCA_023150565.1 Planctomycetota bacterium | reverse complement strand
GCCTGAGCCACGCCGGCATCCTGCGCTTCGACGCCCGCCAGGCCGGCTTCGCCGAGCCCGAGACCCTGCACCACCACCAGGCCGACCTGTGGGCGGTGGTGCGCCGGCTGATCTTCGCCGACGGGCGGCTGGCGCGCATCGGCGGCGACACCCGGGTGCGCTACGCCTACTGCCAGGAATACCTGGTGCCGGCCGCGCTCTACGCCGCCGACCGCCTGGGCGACGCCGGCGCCCTCGACCTGCTCGCGGGCTGGCTGGGCAGCGCCGAGCGCGAGGCCGCCTTCAGCGCCGACGGCAGCTTCTACCGCCGTCGCCTCGACCACCTGGCGAACACCAGCCCGAGCTACTACCTGCGCCTGGAAAGCGACCGCGCCTGCGCCCTGGCCATGCTCATCAGCTACCTGCCGGCGCTGCGCCCGGCGGTTCCGGCAGTGCCGGTGCCGGTCGAGGGCGGCTGGGGCGAGCCCGAGCACGGCGCGGTGGCGCAGCGCGACCCGGCGCGCCTGGCGGCCTTCGCCTGGCGCGCCCACCACCTCGCCCAGGGCACCTGCCAGCCGCCCCAGGACGGCGACCTGGCGGAATGGGAGGGCAACCTGGTGGGCAGCGTCGACTTCGTCGACCTGCGGCCCGGACCGGAGCGGCGCCGGCTGCTGGCGCACCGGCAGGAATCCTTCGCCGGCGGCTTCCTGACCTGGGGCCGCCTGGCGCTGGGCTGCGGCTGCGTGCTCGACGAGGGCTGGACCGCCCCCGCCGACGGCCAGGCGGTGCACCACCTCGCCTTCGCCGCCCTGCCCGACGGGCGCAGCGTGCTCGCCATCGAGGTGGCGCGGGTGGGCGCACTGCACGCCCTGGTGCGCGGCGCCCGCGCCCTGCACCTCAACCTGCCCAACGACTGCTTCAACGGCGGCGAGCGCACCATCGCCGGCGCCGGCGGCCCCCTGCGCCTGCGCGCCGGCGAGGCCGAGGGGCGCACCGTGCTGGGCTCGCGCTGGGCCCGGCTCGCCCCCGGCTACGCCTGCGTCGGCCTGGCCGGCGGCGACAGCCTGGCGCTGGAGCGTTCGCGCCACCGCCGCGGCGGCGCCTTCCGCTCGCTGCACGTCGAGGAGCTGGTGTGGGGGGCGTGGGACGGCCCGCGCCACGCCGCCCCCGGCAGCGACCTGATCGACGCCGGCTGGCTGGTGCGCTGCGGCGGCGGCGACGGCGACGGCGCCGCCTGCGCCGCCGCCAACCCGGCGCCGGCCCTCGACCTGGGCGGTCAGGGGCGCGCGCTGCGCGTGCGCCTGCCGGAGGGCGGCGGCTGGATCCTCGCCCTCAACCTCGGCCCCGAACCGCTGCCCGGCCTGCCCGCCGGCCGCCTGGTCGCCGGCGATGCCCGCGACGGGGTGCTGCCCGGGTACGGTGCGGCGCTGATGGAGGAGTGAGCCGTGACCGCGCTGCGCCTGCTGGCAATCATCCTCGCCGTCCTCCCCCTGGCGGCGGTGGAGCTAATCCCCCGCCCGGGCGACGACGGCCTGCTCACCGCCAACCGCGCCTGGTGGCGCTGCTGGCTGCCAGGTGCGGTGCGTCCCGATGCCGGCACCATCGAGGTCGCCGCCACCCCCGACCGCCCCATCGAGCAGCTGGGCAACGACTGGGAGTTCCTCTTCAGCGTCCCGGCCGCCCGCACCCTGAGCAAGACCAACCGCCTGCTGGCGGTGTTCGTGCCCCCCGCACCGGAACGCGGGCTTTCGGCGGTCCTGCGCACCGCCAGCGCCACCGTCCGGGTCAACGCCCCGGACTTCACCTGGACGGCCGGCAGGCCCCTCGTCCTCGGCCTGAGCTGGGGCGCCGAGCTGGCCCTGTGGGCCGATGGGCGGGCCATCGCCCGCACCCCCCTGGACGGCACCCCGCCGGCGGAGCTGTGGGGCGACCGCATCGAGTTGCCGCGCTGGGGCGCTTTCCGGCCCGCCACCCTGCGCATCGCCACCGTGGAACGCGCCGCCGCCACATCCCTCGCGGCCGACCGCGACACCAGCCTGCTGGCCCATGCCGACGGCCGGGTGCCGGCCCTGCCGCCCACCCCCTGGCAGGCCGCCGGCAACGGCGCGCTGGTCCAGCCCGCCTGGCGCGCCGAGCGCCTATGGCTGGCGCAGGACGCGGCGGCGGCGCTGCCGCTGGTGGCGGCCAACCCCACCGGGCGCGCCATCGACGCCTCCATCACCGTGCACTTGCAGCAGCCCGGAGGCGCGGCCCTGGCACCGGTCGCCGCCCGCGCGCAGCTGCCGCCTGGGAGCGCGGCGCAGGTGCTGCTGCTGCCCCTCGGCCTGCCGCGCCCGGCCGGCCGCTGGCCCTTCACCTGGCGCATCGAGGGCGCGGGCCTGCCCACCCTGTCCGGCGCCGGCGCGGTGGCGCGCTGGCCGCACGATGCCGCGCCCGCCGACGGCGAGCTGGCGCGCTTCTACGGCGTGCACCACGAGGGCGACATAGGCATCGCCGCCAGCGCCAGCCTGGGGGTGGCTGCCACCCGCGCCTGGGCCGGGGCACGGCCGTTCCTCTGGCATCGCATCGAGCCGGTCCCCGGCGCCTTCAGCTGGCAGGAGGCCGACGCCTACGTCGACGAATGCACCGGCGCCGGACTCGAGATCCTCGGCGTGCTCGGCTACCCGGCGCGCTGGGCCGCGCGCGAGCCGCCGGCCGCTATCCAGGCCCGCCATCCCTACGGGCCGCGGCCCGAGCGCTGGACGCCGGCCGACCCGGCGGCCTGGGCGCGCTACGTGGGCGAGACGGTGGCGCGCTACCGCGGGCGGGTGCGCGCCTGGGAGGTGTGGAACGAGGTCAACTTCCATCCTCCGGTCCGCCCCGGCTCGTTCAGCGGCAGCACCGGCGAGTACCTCGAACTGCAGCGCCTCGCCTACCGCGCGGCCAAGGCCGCCGACCCGGGCTGCCTGGTGACCACCAGCGGCTTCAGCACCGAGGGCGACCGCGAGCTGCCCGCCGCCGCCCTGGCCGGCGGCCTGGCGGAGGTCGCCGACGTGCTCAACGTGCATGGCTACGGCGGGGTCGAGGGTCCCGCCGCCTGGCTGGCTGACTGGCGCCGCCGCCGTCCCGGCGCCCCGGCCTGGCAGGGCGAGCAGATGTGGTTCCAGGTCGCGGACCCGCAGCTGCGCCAGCGCCTCACCGCCGCCGCCCCGCTGCTGTTCGCCGCCGCCGGCTACCAGCGCTTCCACACCATGGGCCTGCGCGAGCTGTACGCCGACCCCGCCACCCTGTCCCCCACCGACGACCTGTGGACCACCGCGGTGCTGCTCAACGAGCTGCGGCCCTGCCGCTCCTTCGCCGGCCTGGCGCCGCTGCCCGCCGGGGCCGAACTGCTGCTGCACCACCGCTTCGCGCGCAGCGACGGCAGCGTGCTCACCGCCTTCGCCAGCGAGCGCGGCGCGCTGCGGATCGCCCTCGCCGGCCGGCCGCTGCGGGTTCGCGGCCTGGATGGCGCCGACCTGCCCTGGACGGTGGACGGCGACGGGTGCGCGCTGGCCATCGACGGCGGCGCCTGGGTGGTGTCGGCCTCCCCCCTGGAGGTGCGCGCGATCGAGGCCCTGGGCGGGGTTCCAGGCCTGTTCAATCCCGGCTTCGAGGAGCTGGACGGCGACATCGCCATGGCCGGGACCGCCGCCGGCCGCGCCCGCGGCTTCGAGCTGCGCGAGCGCCGCCATGACCCCGCCGGCCGCATCCGCCCGAGCGAGGAGGCGCGCAGCGGCCGCTACGCCATGGAGGTCTCCGGCGCGGGCGCGGGCAAGGTCTACCTGGTGCAGGAGGCGCGCGGGATCGCAACCGGTCGATACGTCCTCGGCGGCTGGTTCCGCCGCAGCGCCGGCGACGGCCGCGCCGTGGTGTCGTGCTACGATGCCCGTTCACGGGTGCTGAAGCAGGCCCTGGCCCCGGTTGGCGGCGACCGAGGCTGGCGCCACCTCGCGCTGGAGATCGACATCCCAGCCGACCATGGGCCGCTCATGCTGTCCTGGGGGCTGGGGCAGGGCGCCGGCACGCTGCTGGTGGACGATGTCAGCTTCCTCCCCGCGGAACGCGCCTTCGACCACGCCCGCGTGCGCGCCCTCGACCTCGCGGCGGTGGCCAACCAGGCCCTGCGCGACCAGGTCGCCGGCGACGGCCGGGGCGGCTTCGCCGATCTGGGTCCCGACGACCTGCGCCTGCTGCCGGCGGGCGAGGAGCGCCGCGGCGGCGGATCCTTCCGCATCCTCGACGATGCCGGCGGCACCCGCCCGGCCCTGGTGATGCTGGCGGGCGGGCCGCGCAGGGCCCTGCCGGCGGAGGCGGCCATCCCGCTCGCCGGGCGCGCGGCGGCCATCGACCTGCTGCTGACCGCCCTGCACGTCGGCGCCGCGCCGGGCGCCGTCCTGGCCACGGCCAGGGTGGACTACGCCGACGGCGCCGCCGAGGAGCTGCCCCTGCTGCGCGGCCGCGACCTGGACGACTGGTACCGTCCACGCGCCGACCCCGCCCTGGCCCCGGCGCTCGAGCTGCTCGGCCCCGACCGCAGCGGCCGCGCTCTCTACCGCGCCGCCTGGACCAATCCCCGGCCGCGCGCCGAGCTGCGCCGCCTGACCCTGCGCTCGTCCGGCACCGCCATCGTGGTGCTGGCGGCGGCCTCGGCGGTGCTGCCATGAACCCCTGGCGGGTCGGCATCATCGGCCTCGGCCGTGCCGGCTGGGACATCCATGCCCGCGCCCTCGCCCTGCTGCCCGCGCACTACCGGGTGGCGGCCGGCTGCGACCAGGATGCCGGCCGCCGCGAGGGCTTCGCCGCCGCCTTCGGCGCCCGCATCCATCCCGATCCGGAAGCGCTGCTGGCCGACCCGGAGATCGACCTGGTGGTGGTGGCATCGCCGAGCCATCTGCACGCCGACCAGGCCTGCAGCGCCCTCGCGGCGGGCAAGGACGTGGTCTGCGAGAAGCCGATGGCACGCGACCCCGCCGAGGCCGCGCGCATGGTAGCGGCGGCGCAGGCCGCCGGGCGCATGCTCACGGTGTTCCACAACCAGCGCTACCTGCCCTGCGTGCGCCGGCTGCGCGCGGTGGTGGCCTCGGGGGTGCTCGGCCGGCTGCTGCTGGTGCGCATCAGCCGCACCGCCTTCGCCCGCCGCTGGGACTGGCAGACCCTGCGCCGCTGCGGCGGAGGCATGCTCGCCAACTACGGATCGCATGCGCTCGACTGCGCGCTCGCGCTCGGGGCGCTGGCGCCGGGCCCGGTGCGGGTCGCCGCCCACCTCGACCGCGGCCTGTGGCTGGGCGATGCCGAGGGCCATGTGCTCGCCACCCTCCGCAGTGGCGACGGGCCGACGGTCGAGCTCGAACTGTCGAGCGCATGCGCCTATCCCGCCCCGCCCTGGCAGCTGTGGGGCGCCGCCGGCGGGCTCTGCGGCGGCCACGACGAGCTGCGCTGGCGCTGGATCGATCCCGCCCGCCAGGGCGGGCGCACCGTCGAGGAACGCCCGGGGCCGGAGCGGACCTACGCCCGCGACGACCTGGTCTGGGAGCCCGAGGGCCGCTGGCGCGCCGACGAGCAGCCGGCCGGGGAGCGTGACGCCGACCTGACCTTCTATCGCGACCTCGCCCAGGCGCGGGAGCGCGGACTGGGGGCGCCGGTGCCGGCGGACGAGGCGGCGCGGGTGGTGGAGCTGGTGGAGGCCATCCGCGCCGCCGCCGGCTGAGCGCATGGCGCGGGATGCCGGCCCCCTAGGCTGCCGCCATGCCCGCCCTGCCGCCCCGCATGCGCACCTGGACCCGCCCGGCCGCTGGCGCCGCCGCCCCGGCGGTGTTCCGCGCCCTCAGCCAGGTCGAGGTGCCGCGCGCCACGGTGTGGGAGCGCCACCGCCACGCCGACCACGAGGTCATCCTGGTCGTCCGGGGCGGCTACCGCTGCACCGTCAACGGCGACGCCCTGGCGCTGGATCCCGGCGACGCCCTGGTGGTGCGGCCGGGCGACTGGCACGAGGACCTGCTCGCCGCCGGCTGCCGCTACCACGCCCTGTGGTTCCACCTGCCGGGCGGGCTGCTCGCGGCCGGGATCGCCGCCGGGCAGCAGGTGGTGCGCCGGCCAGCAGGTTTGCCCGCCCTGGTGGAGCAACTGCAGGCACTCGCCGCCGCCAGCGCACCCGCGGCCCGCCTCGACCTGTGTCTGGCGGAGCTGCTCGGGGTGCTGGTCGATGGCCTCGACCCCGCCGCCCGCGCCGGCGCCTTCGCCGCCGCCGGCGACGGCCTGCGCGACCGCCTGCACGCCGCCTTCGCCCGCCTGCCCCCGGGCCGGGCGGATGGCGAGGCCCTGGCGCGCGCCTGCGGCCTGCCCCGGCGCAGCCTGGAGCGGCGCTGCCGCGCCGAGCTTGGCTGCGGCCCGGCGGCGGCGCATGCGCGCTGGCGGCTGGAGCGCGCCGGCGAGCTGCTGCTGACCACCGGCTGGCCGGTGCGCGCGGTGAGCGACAGCCTGGGCTTCGCCAACCCCTTCCATTTCAGCCGCGCCTTCGCCCGCCAGCACGGCGCCGCCCCTGCCGTCTGGCGCGAGCAGCGCCTGCGCTGACGCGCGCGGATATGCCGCCGCCGCGCCCAGGCATGGTGGTGGGCCGCCGGCGGCGGCAGGATCATCGCCATGATCGACACCCTCAGCCTCGACGGTACCTGGGAACTGCGTTGGAACGACGCCCAGCGCGGCGGACGCGCCGACAGCCGCGACCCCGCCTCCGCACTGACCGCCCAGGTGCCGGGCGAGGTCCATCTCGACCTCGAACGCCTGGGCATCCTGCCCGACCGCCACCGCGGCCTCGGCCACCTCGCCGGGCGCTGGGTCGAGCAGTGCCGCTGGCGCTACGTGCGCACCATCACGGTGCCGGCGGAGGCGGCCGGCGCGCACGCCTGGCTGGTGCTCGACGGCCTCGACCACCACGCCGTGGTCAGCCTCGACGGGCGCGAGGTCGGCCGCCACGCCAACAGCTTCCGCCCCTGCCGCATCGCCCTCGGCGCCGGCCTGGCCGCAGGCGAGCACCTGCTGCTGGTGGCGGTGGAGAGCGGCCTGCAGGGCACCGCCGACCTGCCCAGCCACGGGTACGTGCGCGAGGACCACCGCGACAGCAAGCGCCACTGGCTGCGCAAACCCCAGAACGAGGCCGGCTGGGACTGGGCGCCGCGCCTGCTCAACGTCGGCCTGCAGGGCGGGGTGCGGCTGGAATGGACGCGCGCCGCCGTGCGCCTCGACCAGGTGGCGCCGCTCGCCACCGTCGACGCCGATCTTGCCACCGGCCGGCTCAAGGTCCGTGCCGCGGTCGAGGGCCTGCGCGCCGAACCCCTGCCGGCGCTGCTGCGGGTGCGCTGCGGCGGAGTGACGGTCGAGGCGGCGGTGACGCTGAAGCCCGGCCTGCAGGTGGTCGAGGCCGCGCTGGCGCTGGCGCAACCCCGGCTGTGGTGGCCGGTCGGCCACGGCGCCCAGGAGCGCTACTCGGTCGAGACCGAGCTGCTGGTGGACGGCGCGGTGGTGGCCAGCGACCGCCAGAAGATCGGCTTCCGCCGCATCGCAGTCGACCAGTCGCCGTGCCCGGCGGGCGGGCGCTGGTTCTACCTCGAGATCAACAACCGCCGCATCTTCTGCCGCGGCGGCAACTACGTGCCCGCCGACACGGTGGTCGCCGCCATCGACCCGGCGCGCACCCGCCGGCTGGTGGAGCTGGCGCTGGAGCAGCATTTCAACCTGCTGCGGGTGTGGGGCGGCGGGCGCTACGAGGACGAGGCCTTCTATGACGCCTGCGACGAGCGCGGCATCCTGGTGTGGCAGGAGTTCATCTTCGCCTGCGCACGTTACCCCGGCCACGACGAGCGCTTCTACCGCGAGATCGAGGCCGAGGCGACCTGGCAGCTGCGCCGCCTGGCCGGACGCCCATCGCTGATCGCCTGGTGCGGCAACAACGAGATCGAGGAGGGCTACTGGAACTGGGGCTTCGACAAGGACGCCAGCCTGCCCGACCACCAGATCTACCACCACCTGCTGCCGCGGCTGTTCGCGCGCGAGGACGGCACCCGCCACTGGCAGCCCAGCTCGCCGTGGTCGCCCGACGGCCAGACCCCCAACGACGACACGGTGGGCGACCAGCATCCCTGGTCGCTGGGCTTCTCCGACACCGACTACCGCAAATACCGCAGCATGGCCTGCCGCTTCCCCAACGAGGGCGGGGTGCTGGGGCCCAACAGCCTGCCCACGGTGCGCGAATGCCTGCTGCCGGGCGAGGACCGCCCCTGGAGCTTCGCCTGGCAGCAGCACGACAACGCGGTCGCCCACTGGAGCGACCCCTGCCCCACCGACCGCCAGCTGATGCAGTGGGTGGGCAAGGATCTGCGCAGCCTCGACATCGCCGCCTTCGTCTACTGGGGCGGGCTGGTGCACGGCGAGGGCCTGGGCGAGTACATCGCCAACTTCCGCCGCCGCCGCTCGACCACCACCGGCGCGGCGGTGTTCTGGATGTACAACGACTGCTGGCCGTGCGTGCGCAGCTGGACCACCGTCGACCACCGCCTGCGCCGCACCCCGGCCTTCCACCCGGTGCGCCGCGCCTTCCTGCCGGTGACGGTGGTGGTGCACGAGGACGGCGGGCGGGTGGTGGTGACCGGGGTCAACGACACCCCGCAGGCGCTCGCCGGCGAGCTGCGCCACGGCCTGTTCGCCCTCGCCGGCGGCCATCCCCTGGAGCGCACCCTGGCGGTGACCCTGCCGGCCAACGCCGCCACCGAGCTGGCCTCGTTCCCGCGCACGGCGTGGAGCGACCCGCGCAGCCAGCTCGCCTTCGCCGAGCTGAGCGCCGGCGGCCGCACCGTCGCGCGCCACCGCCTGGCCCTGCCCCTGCCGCCGGAGCTGGCCTGGGCGCCGGCGGCGGTGGAGGTGCGCGTCGAGGGCGGCATGGCCACCTTCACCAGCGCCACCTACGTCTGGGGCGTGTGCCTCGACCTCGACGGCGAACGCACGCTGGCCGACAACTTCTTCGACCTCTACCCCGGCCGGCCCTACGCCATCCCCTGGGACGGCGCCGAGCCGCCGCGCGTGCTCGCCACCGGCAACCTGGCGGCGGCGCGGTAGGCGCTGGGGCTGCGGCCGAACACCCGGCGGAAGACGCGCGCGAAGTGGAAGGGGTCGTCGTAGCCGGCGGCGGCGGCCACCGCCGCCACCGGCGCGTCGCCGCTGCACAGGGCGAGGGCGGCGCGCTCCAGGCGCAGGCGCTCGATGTGCTCGCGCGCCCCGGTGGCGAAGCGCTGGCGGATGCGCGCGCGGAAGGCGGCCTCGCCCATGCCCGCCTCGCGCGCCAGGGCGGCGATGCGCACGCGCGCGCGCGGGCGGGTGGCGGCCGCGGCCAGCACCTGCGACAGGCGGTCCTCGCTGCGGCTGCCGGCATGCGCGAGCAGGTCGGCGAAGCAGGAGGCGAGGATGCCGGCGGCGCGCACGCGCTCGGCCACCCCGGCGTGGAAGCGGCCCGCCCACATCGCCAGCAGCGGCTCGAGGCGGGCGCGCCAGGCGGCGGCATCGACCGCCTGCACCAGCGGCAGGTCGTAGGCGAGGTCGCCCAGCTGCAGGCGCCAGGTCCAGCCGGCGAGCCGGCGCCCGGCCGGGCCGGTGCGCGGGCCGAGCAGGCGCAGCATGTCGGGCGCCTCGAGCGCGGGACGGGCGTGCAGGTCCCAGTGCACCGCCAGATGGGTGCCCCAGCCGTGGCCGAAGGCGTGGGCCAGCCCGGGGGGGATGAGGGCGAGGTGGCCGGCGGGCAGGGGCACGGTGCCGCCGGCGTCGGGCAGGTGCAGCCAGGTGTCGCCCTCGAGCTGGAGGAACAGCTCGAAATCGGCGATGGTGCGCAGCGGGCCGCGATCCACGCCGAGGTCGAGGTCGGCGGTCCAGCGGTGCGCCAGGCGCAGCCAGGGGCTGAAGGGCGGGCCGGGCAGGCGCAGGGAAAATCCAGGTCCGTCGCCGTTGCGGTCCATGGAGGCCTGGATTATCCTGGCTAGGATCGGCGGCAATCACCGCCACCGCCGCCACCTCGGGGAAACACCCATGTCCTCCGCACCCCTGCTCACCGCCGCCCTCGCCTGCGCCCTGCTCGCCCCCGCCGCCGCCGCCGACACCCCGGCCGGCCTGCCCGCCGGCACGCGCGTGCTGCCCGACCTCGTCTACGCCCGCCCGGGCGGGATCGAGCTGCGCCTGGACGCCTGCATCCCGCCCTCGCCCACCCCGCTGCCGGTGGTGGTGTGGATCCATGGCGGCGGCTGGCGCGCCGGCGACCGGCGCGACAACCACCCGCCCCTGGCCCTGCTCAAGGCGGTACCGGGGCTGGCGGTGGCCTCGATCGACTACCGCCTCAGCCACCAGGCGCGCTTCCCCGCCCAGATCCAGGACTGCGTGGCGGCGGTGCGCTGGATCCGCGCCAACGCCGCCGCCAACAACCTCGACCCGGCGCGCATCGCGGTGTGGGGCGCCAGCGCCGGCGCCCACCTGGCCATGCTGCTGGGCGCCAGCGGCGGCAAGGAGTGGGACGAGGCCGGCGGCGAGCGGGTGCAGGCGGTGGTGTCGTGGTTCGGGCCCGCCGACCTCACCGAGGCGGCGCAGGCGCGCGCCGGCTTCGAAGGGCATGCGCGCGCCGATTCCGGGGTCGCCCAGCTGCTCGGGGGCACGGTGGCCGAGAAGCTCGAGCTGGCGCGCCGCGCCAGCCCGATCACCCACGTCGCCAAGGGCTGCCCCCCCTTCCTGCTCATGTACGGCGACCGCGACCCCATCGTGCCGGTCGACCACGGCTGGCGCATGCAGCAGGCGCTGGCGGCGGCAGGGGCCAAGGCCGACCTCGAGGTGTTCGGCGGCAACGAGCACGGCGGGGTCGACTTCGAACGCGCCTCGACCATGCGCCGCATCGGCGAATTCGTGCTCACCCACGCGCGCTGACCGCCATGCGCGCCTTCACCCTCATCGAGCTGCTGGTGGTGATCGCCATCGTCGCCATCCTCGCCGGGATGCTGCTGCCGGCCACCGCCCTGGTGCGCGACGCGGCGCACGGCGCGGTGTGCCGCAGCCGGCTGGGCCAGGTGCTGCTGGCGGCCCAGGTCTACCGCGACGACGACGAGGGCCGCTGGCCGGTGTGGAGCGAGGCCCCGGGCACCATGAACACCCCCGCCATCGCGGTGCGCACGCAGGAATGGCTGGCCAGCCGGCACCAGCTGCCGCGCACCCTGTTCCAGTGCCCGGCCATGCCCCGCATCCGCCCCCTGGCGGAGGCCCTGCCCGACCTCGCCTACGCCAGCGGCGCCGGCTTCGCCTGGACCATCGGCGTCGCCACCACCGCCTCCACCGCCTGGGCCTACGACATCAACCTGCCCGCCCAGGCCGTGGGGCAGCGCGCGGTGATCGGCGACCGCCCCAGCAGCGCGACCGCCACCCCCCACCGCCAGCGCGCCAACGCCGCCTTCGCCGACGGGCATGCCGCCGGCCTGGCGCGCGGCGCCGGCAACGCCGCCGGCAACGCCACCTGGTTCAACGACGGCAGCGCCATCGGCGCGGTGACGGCGGTGTTCGCCAACCCCGACGCCGGCGGCGACAACATCTACGACGACGCCGGCGAACCGGCGCAGACCACCCTCCTGGCCTCGCCCTATGCCTATGCCACCGGTTCCGTTTCGCGCGCCTTCCTGCGTTGAGCTCCTGCTGCTGGGGCTGGCCGTCGCCGCCGGCGCCGCCGAGGGGGATGCCGGCGGGGCGCCCTGGCGCGCGGCCGAGGACGCCCAGTGGCGGCCGCTGGCGCTGGAATGGGACGTCGAGCCGGGCAGCGCCCTCGACTGTTCGCATCTGCTCGATCCGCCCGCCGGCCGGCACGGGCGGGTGGTGGTGCGCGACGGCCATTTCGCCTTCGCCGGCCGCCCCGGGCGGGTGCGGCTGCATGGCAACCACGTCGGGCTCGAGGGCATCAGCGCGGCGGGCTGCGAACGGCTCGCCGAACGCCTCGCCCGCCTGGGCTGCAACCTGGCGCGCATCCACGTCTACGACCAGGACCTGCAGGGGAAGGGCGCCGACTCGACCGCGCTCGACCCGGCCCAGCTCGACCTGCTCGACCGCCTGTTCGCCGCCTGCAAGCGGCGCGGCATCTACCTCACCATCGACCTCTACGTGGCGCGCGTGCTCGCCGCCGGCGAGGTGGCGGAATGGCCGCGCCCCATGCAGCACGGCTTCAAGCTCGCCGCCCACCTCACCGCCGGCGGCGACCGCAACTGGCGGCGCTTCGCCGCCGCCCTGCTCGAGCACCGCAACCCCTACACCGGCCTGGCGTGGAAGGACGACCCCGCCCTCGCCACCATCAGCCTGCTCAACGAGGACACCCCCTACGAGCAGATCGCCCTCACCCCCGACATCTGGGACGGCCTGCTGCGCGCCGAGGTCGCCCCCGCGCCCGGGGAACCCGCCACCGCGGCGGTGCGCCGCCACCTCACCGAGCGGGTGGGCGCCTCGTACCGCGCCAAGATGGACTGGCTGCGCCGCTGCGGCGTGCAGCAGCCCCTGAGCGGGGTGAACTACCGCGAGTTCGTCTTCCAGACCCTGCTGCGCGCGCCCCTCGACTACGTCGATGCGCACTGCTACTACGACCACCCGGTGCCGGTCGAGGGCGCAGGCCGGCGCACCTGGGTCGACACCCCGCTGCGCTACCGCATGAAGCTGGTCGAGGAGGACGCCGCCTCGCTGCCGCGCACCGCCATGCCGGTGCGCATCCCCGGCCGGCCGTTCACCCTCAGCGAATGGTCGATCCCCTACCCCAGCCCCGGGCGCGCCTCGGCCGGGCTGTTCGCCGCCGCCTACGCCCTGCTGCAGGACTGGGACGGCATCTGCCGACTCAAGTACGCCGCCAACCCCTGGCGCATGGACGGCCCGCCGGCGCCGGTCAGCGGCTTCATGGGCGAGGTCTTCGCCACCAGCGGCGACCCCATCGCCCTGCTCTCGGACCGCATCGCCGCCCTGCTCTTCCTGCGCGCCCAGGCCGCGCCCGCGCGCCGCTCGTTCGCCTGCGCGGTCGACGGCGCCAGCCACGGCCTGCCCGGCGACGGCGGCTACGACCCCGGCTTCGAGGCCCTGGGCCTGGTGGCGCGCATCGGCTCGCTGCCCATCCCCGGGCCGACGCACGGCCACGACGCCGTGCTGTGGTCGCCGGCGCTGGTGGGCGCGCCGCCGCCCGCCGGTGCGGTGCCCTGGAGCGGACGCGACCCCTTCACCGCCCTCGTCGCCGCCGGCCGGCTCGACCTCGACGATGTCCGGCGCGCCGGCGCCGGGCGCTTCCGCAGCGACACCGGCGAGCTGGACCTCGACTGCGCGCGCGCCCGCTTCGCCCTCGCCACCCCGGGCGCGGCGGCGGTGAGCGGCCGCCTCGACGGCGGGCATCGCGCCGGACCGCTGGCGGTGGAGGGCTGCACCGGCTACGCCCTCGCCTTCGCCACCGCCCTCGACGCCCCGGTCCTGGCCCGCAGCCGCCGCGTGCTGGTGCTGTTCCTCACCGACGCGCTGGCCAGCGGCGCGGCCTTCGCCGACCGCGAGCGCACGCTCTACACCGCACACGGCCACGCCCCGCTGCTGGTGCGCGCGGCCAGCGCGCGCATCGCCCTCGCCGGCTGCGCGGTGCAGCGGGTGCACGCCCTCGACCTCGCCGGCCGGCGCATCGCCGAGCTGCCGGTCGAGCACGGCGCCGGCGTGCTGTCGTTCACCGCCTCGACCGCCGGCGCGCATCCGGCGCTGGCCTACGAGCTGAGCGCCGGGCCCTGATCAGCCCGCCGCCTTGCGCACCTTGGCCTTGTCCGAGTCGCCGGCGTTGGCGTCGGCGGCGGCGCGGTCGCGGCGCATGGCCTCGATGTCCTTGACCGCGAGGCGGGCGGCGCCGGCGTAGGCGGTGGTGGGGATGGCCTTGCCCTGGGCCAGGCGCGCCTCGGCGGCGGCGATGGCGGCGCCGTACTGGGGCAGCCAGGCGCGCTGCGCCACCAGCATCTCGTCGACCATCTGCCACACCGCCGGCGGTTCGCACACCGCGCCCACCAGCGGGTCGAGCAGCACCGCCTGGCGCAGCAGGCGGTCGTCGCCGCTGACCGCGGCCTGCACCGCCAGGCGCTGCACCCCGATCGACTGGCTGCACACCGCGGCGCAGCCGGGCGGCAGCTCGGCGCAGCGCGGCACGGCGATGCCGCTGCGGTCGACCCAGGCCGGCACCTCGACCACCGCGTCGGCGGGCAGGTTGGGCACCGCGCCCTGGTTGATGACGTTGAAGTGGCCGCGGTAGGGCCGGCCGGTCTCCAGCGCCTCGATGATGTAGGAACCGTGCTCCTCGCCGCGCCGGTCGGCGGCGAAGGTGCGCGGCGGTGCGGCCATCCAGCCCGGGAACTCGTTCTCGAACCAGGTGCGGCCCTCGGTGCAGACGCGCAGGTAGCCGCCGGTCTCGCCGTTGATCCAGCAGCCGAGGTCGCTCCAGCGCCGCACCGCCTCCGGGGTCTTGCGGTACCAGGGCAGGTACTCGCTGAGGTGGCCGTTGGACTCGGTGGAATAGTAGCCGAAGCGGCGCAGCACGTCGATGCGCACCTTCTCGGTGCGGGGATACTCGGGATGGCCCTCGAACAGCTCGAGCATGCGCGGGACCAGGTCGATGCCGCGCCACTGCGCCTGCACGTACCAGGTCTGGTGGTTGATGCCCACCGCCGAGATGGTGACGTCGTGCTTGGCGACCGTCTCCTCGGCGCCGATCAGGCCCTGCCGGCGCGCCCACGCCTGCACGCAGTCGGCGATCTGGCGGTGCCCGCCCTGCACCCCGTGGCACAGGCCGAGGCAGCGCACCCCGCCGGCGGTGTTGGCGGCCCAGGTGAGCATGGCCATGGGATTGGCGTAGTTGAGCAGCAGGCAGCCGGGTTCGGCGACCGCGCGGATGTCGCGGCAGAGGTCGAGCATGGCGGCGATGCCGCGCTGGCCGTACATCACCCCGCCGGCGCACAGGGTGTCGCCCACGCACTGGTCGACGCCATAGGACAGCGGGATGTCGACGTCGCTGCGGAAGGCCTCCAGCCCGCCCACGCGGAAGGTGCAGAACACGTAGCGCGCCCCGCGCACCGCCTCGCGGCGGTCGGTGGTGGTGCGGATGCGGATGGGCAGACCGTTGGCGTCGATGTCGCGCTGGCACAGCTCGGCGCACATGCGCAGGTTGTCGGGATTGATGTCCATGAAGGTCACCGACAGGTCGCGGAACCCGGGCACCGCCAGCAGGTCGGCGAGCAGGCCGCGGGTGAAGCCGATCGAGCCGGCTCCGATGAAGGCGATCGCGAAGGTCATGGCAGCTCCCGGTTGTGTGGGGTTTGTCTGCTCGATAATAGCCAGTTATTCCATGGCCATATCGCCACCTTCTGCTGTCGATGGTACTTTCCTGCGCATCCTGCAGGGGATGCCGGCAGGGATCGGCCCGGGCTCGCCCGCGTCCGTCGCGCGGCCCCTGCCGGCCACCCTCATCTCCGGCGGGCTGGAGCTGCGCGACCAGCCCGGCTACGACTGGCACGGCCTGCGCCGGGGCGAGGCGGAATGGGCGCTGCTCCAGCTCACCCTCGACGGCGAGGGGCTGCTGACCTGGGAAGGCGAGGACCTGCGCGTGCCGGCCGGCGCCGCCATGCTCCTGACCATCCCCCACGACCACCGCTACCGCCTGCCGCCGGGCGGGCGCTGGCGCCACTGCTACCTGTGCCTGGGCGGGCGCGAGGTGCTGCTGGCGGCGCGCGCCGCCATCGCCCGCCACGGCCCGCTGCTGCGCCCCGCCCCCGACGGGGCGCTGCTGCAGGCCCTCGCCGCCGGGGTGGCGGGGGTGCAGGCCGGCGGTCTCACCGCCTGGAAGGCCAGCGCCCTGGCCTATGCCGTGGCCATGGCCCTGGGCGAGCTGGCCGGCGGCGATCCCGCCACCCGCCCGGAGCCCCTGCAGCGGGCGGCGGCCTGGGCGCTGGCGCGGCTGGACGCCACCCTGGCGGTGGACGACCTGGCGGCCCGGGCCGGGCTGAGCCCGGCGCACTTCGCGCGCGCCTTTGCCGCCGCCTACGGGCTGCCGCCCATGGCCTGGATCAACGGCCAGCGCCTCGACCGCGCCGCCCGCCTGCTGACCGGCGGCGACCTGCCGGTGGCCGAGGTCGGCCGCCGCTGCGGCTTCGCCGAGCCGAGCTACTTCTGCCGGGTGTTCCGCCGCGCCTACGCCCTGACCCCGGCCGGCTACCGCGCCACCGTGCGATAGACCGGAATCCGGCGATTCGACCGCCACGACGCAACGACGCCACGGCCGGATTTGTACTTGGATCGCATCATCCACTCACCCAAAGGGAGGTAGAGCAGATCACCGTAAGCTCTTCCCTCGTGGCGTCGTGGCGTCGTGGCGGTGATCCATCTGCGTCTCTCGGCGAATGGTCAACCGCGGGCGCGGGCGCGGTACTGCCGCGGGGTGCAGGCGAAGGCGGCGCGGAAGCTGCGGTTGAAGTGGGTGGTGGCGTCGAAGCCGCAGCGCAGGGCGATGTCCAGCACCGGCAGGTCGCCCTCGGCCAGCAGCCGGCAGGCGGCGAGCAGGCGCAGGTGGGCGCGGTAGGCCACCAGGGTGCGGCCGGTGTCGCGGTGGAACAGCCGCGACAGGGTGGCCGGGGCCAGCCCCACCCCGGCGGCGAGGCGGGCCAGGGGCAGGCGCGCGGCGGGGTCGCGGTGCAGCCGCTCCAGCACCCGGCCGACGGCGGGATGGGCGCCGGCCGCCGCCACCGCAGCCGGCAGCGGGTTGAGCGCGCGCGCCGGCGCCGCCGCCGCCAGCGCCAGGGCCTGCACCAGGCCGGCCAGGCGTTCCGGCGCGGTGGCGGCGGCGGCGAGCGCGGCCATCGCCCGGGCCAGCGCCGCCGCGCCCGCCCCCCGCCACACCAGGCCGCTGGCGGCACGCGCGAGCAGGGCGGCGAGCGGGCGGCCCTCGGGCAGGCGCGCCAGGGCCTCGCCCAGCAGGGCGCCGTCGAACTGCACCACCAGCGATTCGGTGGCCTGGACCCGCCCGCCGGTCGACCACGAATGCGGCACGTCGGCGCCGAGCAGGCAGAGGTCGCCAGGGGCGAAGGATTCCACCGAGGCGCCGACGTGGCGCAGCCCGCTGCCGCGCACGATCCAGGTCAGTTCGCACTCGCCGTGGTGGTGCCAGGTGAAGGCGAAGCCGCGCCCGCGGAAGCGCCGCGCCACCAGGCTGGCGCCGGGGTCGCGCACGATCTGTTCGCGGTGCAGACGGCGTGGCAGCAGCACGGGATCCCCCGGGGCCGAGGTCAACAAAAGGCCGGTGGCGATCAACCCGCGACCGGTGGCGCCGGCCGGCGGCGGATGATTACGCCGCAGAGGACCCGCCATGACCGCCCAGACCCTGGAAGCCCCCGCCACCGACCGCCTCGCCGCCGACTACGCCCGCGACGGGGTGGTGCACTGCACCGGCCTGCTCGACCCCGCCCTGCTGGCGGCGGTGCGCCCGGTGATCGATGCCGACGCCGAGGAGCTCGGCCGCCGGCTGCCGCCGCTCGCGCAGCGCGGCACCTACGGCAAGGCCTTCCGCCAGAGCATGAACCTGTGGCGGCGCCTGCCGGAGGTGCATCCGCTGGTGCTGTCGCCGCTGCTGGCGCGCACCGCCGCCCGCCTGATGGGCTGCCGGGCGGTGCGCATCTACCACGACCAGGCCCTCTACAAGGAGCCCGGCGGCGGCATCACCCCCTGGCACGTCGACCAGCACTACTGGCCGCTCGCCACCACCCGCACCATCACCGCCTGGATCCCGCTGCTCGACGTGCCGGCCGCGATGGGCCCGCTGGAGTTCGCCCTCGGCAGCCAGCGCTGCGGCTTCGGCCGCGAGCTGGCGATCTCCGACGAGAGCGAGCGCCAGGCCGCCGCCAGCCTGCGCGACCTGCCCTGGCGGGCGCAACCCTACCGCCTGGGCGACGTCAGCTTCCATGCCGGCTGGACCTGGCACCGCTCCGGCGCCAACACCAGCAGGGCCATGCGCGCGGTGATGACGGTCATCTACTATGATGCGGATGCCCTGGTGGCGGAACCCGCCAACACTGACCAGCGCAACGACCTCGCCGCCTGGCTGCCGGGCTGCCTGCCCGGGCAGCCCGCGGCCAGCGTGCTCAACCCCGTGCTGGAGTGATCCGCCGATGGAACTGCACCTCTACCGCCACCTGTGGGGCGTCGGTCCCGCCAACGACGCCGTGCTCGGTGCCATCGCCGGCGAAGGGATCTACACCGGCATCGAGACCGGCCTGCCGGCGGAGGCCGATGAGGGCCCCTTCCGCGACCTGCTGGCGCGTCACCGCCTGCGCTACCTGGCCATGGCCTTCACCGCCGGGGCGGATCCCGCCGCCCACCTGGCCGCGCTGCGCGCCGACCTGGCGCGGGCGCGCCGGCTGGGGGCGGTGCTGGTCAACGTCCACTCCGGCAGCGATGCCTGGGACCAGCGCACCGCCGCCGCCTTCCTGCGCGACGCGGTGGCGGCCGGCCGCGATTCCGGCCTGGCGGTGGTGCATGAGACCCACCGCGGACGCATCCTCTTCCACCCCCGCCTGAGCGCCGAGCTGTGCGAGCAGGTGCCGGGACTGGAGCTGTGCGCCGACTTCAGCCACTTCGCGGTGGTGTGCGAACGCCACCCCGACGACAGCGAGCTGGCGGCGCTGCTGCCGCGGGTGCGGCGTATCCACGCCCGCGTCGGCCACCCCGAGGGCCCGCAGGTCAACGACCCGCGCGCGCCCGAGCACCGCGACAGCGTGGCGGCGCACGAGCGCTGGTGGGATGCGATCTGGGCCGCCCAGCGCGCCGCCGGCCAGGCGGTCACCACCCTCACCCCGGAGTTCGGCCCGCCCGGCTACCTGCAGACCCTGCCCTACACCGGCCAGCCGGTCGCCGACCTGGCGGCGGTGTGCGCCTGGCAGGCGCGCCGCCAGCGCGAACGCTTCGCCGCCCGGGGCCACTAGCAGGCTGCGGAAAAACGCAGCCTGCTAGCCTTGCGATCCTTCGGGGGCGACCTGCGGTCGCCATTTTCCCCGAAGAATCGCAAGGACGCTCTTTACCCAGGGGGCGCCAAGCGCCCCCCTCACCCCCGGCAGGGTGCTTTTTCAGCACCCTGCTAGCGCAGGTGGTTGGCAGCTCTTCCCTGGGAGCGCCGGGCTCCAGCCCGGCAGTTGGGCGGCTCGAATTGCCGGGCTGGAGCCCGGCGGTCCCAGGGGCGCGCACCGGTCATCCGTCATCACCTGCCGGTCCCCGGCCCGAAGCCGCCAGGACCCTGATCAGGAGCGTCCGCTCAGCGCCACCGCCACCCCGGCGAAGATGAGCAGCATGCCCACCGCCTCCTGCCAGCGCGGGGTCTCCTTGAGCACCAGCATGCTGAAGGCGAAGAACACCGTGAGGGTGATGCCCTCCTGGATGATCTTGAGCTGCGGGGTGGTGAAGGCGCCGCCGTACTTCAGGCTGCCGAAGCGGTTGGCCGGCACCGCCAGGCAGTATTCCGGCAGGGCCAGCAGCCAGCTGATCAGGATGATCACCGGCAGCGGCCAGTGCAGGTCGCGGTCGCGCACATGCCAGTACCAGGCCGCGGTCATGAACACGTTGGAGGCCACCAGCAGGGCCACCGTCCACAGCGGGTTCATTGCAACGCTGGCGCCAGGCGGGCGATGGCGGCGGCGGCGTAGCCGGCGCCGAAGCCGTTGCCGATGTTCACCACCGTGACCCCGGCGGCGCAGCTCGCCAGCATGGTGTTGAGGGCGGTGCGGCCGCCCTCGGCCACCCCGTAGCCGACCGGGGTCGGGCAGGCGATCACCGGCAGGTCGAGCAGCCCGCCCACCACCGAGGGCAGCGCGCCGTCCATGCCCGCCACCACCACCGCGCAGCGGCAGGCGCGGATCTCGTCCAAGCGCTGGAGCAGGCGGTGCAGACCCGCCACCCCGCAGTCGTTGAAGCGGCGCACCGCCACCGCGCGCAGGCGCAGGGTGACCTCGCATTCCTCCGCCACCGGCTCGTCGGCGGTGCCGGCGCTGATCAGCGCCACCGGGCCATGGGTGGGCGCGGGCTCGCCGAGGGCGAAGGTGCGGCTGCGCGGGCGCGCGGTGCCGGCGGGCAGGGCGGCGGCGAGCGCGGCCAAGGCCTCGGGGGCGGCGCGCGTCACCAGCACGCGGCCATGCACCTGGGCGATGCGCCCGGCCGCCGCCACCACCTCGGCGACGGTCTTGCCTTCGCCATAGACCACCTCGGGGAAGCCGCAGCGGCGGGCGCGGTCGAGGTCGAGGTTGAGGGTCGCGGGGTCGCTCATCGGCTGCGCTCCTCGGCGCTGAGCAGGCGGTTGAAGCCGCCGCTGGCGAAGCCCGCCAGGTCCACCGCCACGAACAGGTAGCCCAGCCGCTCCAGCGCCGGCACCACCGTGCGGCGCAGCTCGACCAGGCGCGCCAGCTCGGCCTCGGGCACCTCGATCCGGCACAGCCAGCCGCGCCCGCCGCCGACCTGGTGGTGGCGCGCGCGGCAGGCGGCGAAGCCGAGGTGGCGCAGCGCCGCCTCGGCCTGCTCGATCATGGCCAGGCCGGCGGCGGTGACCTCCTCGCCGTAGGGCACGCGCGAGCTGAGGCAGGGCTGGGCCGGCTGGTCGGCGGTGGGCAGGCCGAGGGCGCGCGAGCGCTCGCGCACCTCCGCCTTGGCGAAGCCCAGCTCGGCGAGGGGGAAGCGCGCCCCCCGCTCGCGCGCCGCGCGCATGCCCGGGCGGTGGTCGCCGAGATCGTCGGCGATGGCGCCGAGCAACGCCACGGTGCCGGGCGCGGCGGCGGCGGCGAGGGCGTGCAGCGCCTCCATCAGGTGCGACTTGCAGTGCCAGCAGCGCTCGCCGTCGTTGGCGGCGTAGGCGGGATCGTCGAGCTCGGCGGTGGCGACCTCGCGCAGGACGATGCCGCGCCCGGCGCAGAAGGCGCGCGCCGCCGCCAGGGTGGCGCGCGGCAGGCTGGGGCTGTCGGCGATCACCGCCTGGACGCGCGCGCCCAGGGCGCGCGCCGCCACCGCCAGCAGGTAGGTGGAATCGACCCCGCCGGAATAGGCCACCAGCGCCGCCGGCAGGGTGGCGAGGACGCGTTCCAGCTCCACTTCCTTGGCGGCGGCATCGGGCATGGCCGGGATGGTGGCGCCCCCGCCGGCCCGGCAATGGCCTGGAGGCGAAGGCCATGGTAGCATGCCCGCGTGCTCACCCGCCTGCTGTTCTGCTGGGGCCTGGCCCTGGGCGCGCTCGCAGCCGCCGAACCCGCGCTGCTGCTGGTGCCGCCGGACGTGCTGGCCGACTACCGCCGCTGGCTGCACGACCGCGACGTGCTGACGGTCGACGCCTGGGGCGGCGACGGCGCCCGCCGCGACGTGGTCGAGGTGGCGCTGGCCCAGCAGGCCCTGGCGCGGGGCGGCTGGAGCGCCGGGGTGGCCTTCCAGCAGGTCGACAGCTACCCGCGCCAGCTCGCCTTCCTCGACCAGGGGCGGGCGGTGATGACCGCCACCACCGTCTGGCGCGACGACCTCGCCGAGCTGGCGGCCACGGTGGCGGGCTCGCCCACCACCATCCCGCCCGGCGCCTTCGTGGCCGGGCTGTACACCACCCCGGGCAACGACCGTGCGCTCCGCGCCGGAGCCGACGACCTCGGCCGGCTGACCGCGGTCTGCCATCCCGCCTGGCTGCCGGACTGGCGCGCGCTCGAACGCCTGCACATGGCCGCGCTGCTGCCCGCCACCAGCTGGGAGGCGATGGTGGAGGTGGTGTCGAGCCAGCGCGCCGACGTGCTGCTGGCCCCCTTCCAGGGCACCCCCGGCCTGGCGCTGCGCGCCGGCGAGCGGGTGCTGGTGCCGATCCCGGGTCTGGCGGTCGAGCTGCGCGGCGAGCGCTGCTTCGCCCTCGCGCGCAGCCATCCCCAGGGCGCCGCCATCGCCGCCGCGATCGAGCGCGGGGTGCGCGCGCTGGAAGCGGCCGGGACCCTGCGCGCCGCCTACACCGGCTGCGGCTTCATCAACCCGGCGGTGGCGGACTGGAAGCGGTTGTAGGGACGCGGCCCGCCTTCGCAGCATCGACCCCCACGTCGACGTGAGGCTCTTGCGCGGCGATCCGGGACCATGGCAGCGTCACCGCGGCGTCGACGTGGGCGTCGACGCTCC
>JAKLKR010000073.1 GCA_023150565.1 Planctomycetota bacterium | reverse complement strand
GAGACCAGGACGGAACCGGACATGGCGCCGAAGGGTGGGCGGATGGCCTCGCTCTGCAAGGCGTCGTCGGTGGGAATGGGGGCCTTGAGGGTGGAACAGGCATGCCCATGCGGAGCGGCCATGGGCGGATCCGGGGTCTGGCATGGGGAAGGGGCTTCGGCACCCCCTATACGTCTGCCACCAACCCACGGCTGACGCGCCCAATCACGGTGTGCGGGTCGGTTGACGGGGGGAAGGGCTCTCCTAGAGTCCTCACCCCTCTTCTAACCCCCCGTACGCGAGTCCATCATGCCCCGCACCAAGTTCATCGCCGGCAACTGGAAGCTGAACCTCACCGTCGAAGACGGCGTCGCCCTGGTCCAGGGTCTCGCCAAGGTGGTCAAGCCGGGTGTCGAAGTCGCGGTGTGCCCCACCGCCCTCGCCCTCTATCCGGTGGCCCAGGCGGCCAAGGGCAGCGCGGTCGGCGTCGGCGCCCAGAACGCCTACTGGGAGGAGAAGGGCGCCTTCACCGGCGAGATCTCCGCCAGCCTGATCAAGAACGCCGGCGCCAAGTACGTCATCCTCGGCCACTCCGAGCGCCGGCAGTACTTCGGCGAGACCGATGCGACGGTGAACAAGCGCCTCAAGGCGGTGCTGGCCCAGGGCCTGGTGCCCATCGTCTGCGTCGGTGAGACCCTGCAGGAGCGCCAGGGCGGACAGCTCCAGGCCGTGCTCAAGCGCCAGGTCGAGGGCGCCATCGCCGGCTTCACCCCCGACCAGCTCAAGACCCTGGTCATCGCCTATGAGCCGGTGTGGGCGATCGGCACCGGGGTGGTCGCCACCACCGCCCAGGCGCAGGAGGCCCATGCCTTCGTGCGCGGCCTGCTGCGCGCCTCGCTCGGCGGCCTGGCCGACAGCCTGCGCCTCCAGTACGGCGGCTCGGTCAAGCCCGACAACGCCAAGGAGCTGCTCGGCCAGCCCGACATCGATGGCGCCCTGGTGGGCGGGGCCGCGCTCAAGCTCGCCGACTTCTCGGCCATCGTCGCCGCAGCGGGCTGATCGGACCGGTCCGTGGAAAACCTCCTCCTCATCGTCCAGGTCCTGCTGTGGTTCCTGTGCCCGGCGATCATCGGACTGATCCTGCTGCAGGGCGGCGCCGGAGACATCTCCAGCGCCTTCGGTGGCGGCGGCCAGCTCGACAGCACCCTGGGCGTGGGCGCCAGCAAGAAGATGGCCAAGATCACCGGCTGGCTGGCCGCGTTCCTGTTCATCTTCATCCTCCTGCTGGCCATCCCGCACAAGGGCACCTACGGCAAGGCCAACGCGCTGAACGCCGCCAACGCCGCCGCCAAGGGCGCGCCCGCCGCCTCCGGCGCCGGTGCCGCCGCGGTGCCCGCCGCCATGTCCCCCACCCCGGGTGCGACCCCGCTCGCCCCGGTAGCTCCCGCCACCGCTCCTGCCCCTGCCGCCGCCGTGGTCGCCACCGCAGCGGCTGCGGCGCCCGCCACCCCGGCCCCTGCCACCGCGGCGGTGGTCGAGGCGCAGCCTGTGGTGCCGGCTCCGGCCGCCACCGCCCCGGCCCGGTGAGCTGTCCCACCCCCTAGCGAGACGCGCATGACCGACCGCCCCGCCCCGCCCGCCATCGACGCCGCGGCCGTCCGCCAGGAGATGGGGCGCGAGCGGGCCCTGCGCCTGCTGCGGCAGATGCTGCTGGTGCGGCGGTTCGAGGAGCGCGCCGGCCAGGCCTACGAGGCCAAGAAGATCGCCGGCTTCCTGCACCTCTACATCGGCCAGGAGGCGGTCGCCACCGGCTGGCTCGACCACCTGACCCCGGGCCGCGACTTCGCCGTGACCAGCTACCGCTGCCACGCCCAGGCCCTGCTGCTCGGGCTGCCGGCGCGCGAGCTGATGGCCGAGCTGTTCGGCAAGGTCAGCGGCAACGTGCGCGGCAAGGGCGGCTCGATGCACTTCTTCTCGAAGGAGAAGGGCCTGCTCGGCGGCCACGGCATCGTCGGCGGCCAGATCCCGGTCGGCACCGGCGGCGCCTTCACCGCCAAGTACCTCGGCACCGGCGGGGTCAGCCTGTCCTTCTTCGGCGACGGCGCGACCCCCCAGGGCACCTTCCACGAGTCGCTCAACATGGCGAACCTGTGGAAGCTGCCGGCGATCTACATCATCGAGAACAACCAGTACGGCATGGGTACCGCCTGCCACCGCTCCAACGCGGTGCAGGACCTCGCCCAGCTCAAGGCCCCTGGCTACGGCATGCCGTCCTTCACCTTCGACGGGCTCGACCTCTACGCCTCGTGGAAGACCGCGCAGCAGGCGATCGCGGTGGCGCGCGCCGGCCAGCCGGTGCTGGTCGAGGCCAAGACCTACCGCTACCGCGGCCATTCGGTCTCGGACGCCGGCCTCTACCGCACCAAGGAGGAGGTCGACCGCTACAAGGCGCTCGACCCGATCGAGCGCGTGCGCGCCGACCTGCTCGCCTGCGGCTGGCTCGACCAGGCCGCCTCCGACGCGATGGAGGACGAGGTCATGCAGGAGGTGCGCGACGCGGTGGCGTTCTCGGAGGAGAGCCCCGAGCCGCCGATGTCCGAGCTCACCCGCCACGTCTACGCCGAGGTCTGAGGCATGACCGCCTTCCTCAAGCCCCGCCGCCCGATCGACCTCAAGCGCGAGCCGATCAACGGCTACAAGGGCATCCCGCTCGGCGACGGCAGCCAGCTGCTCAACCTGCGCATGGCCATCTGCCAGGCGCTGTACGAGGAGATGAAGCGCGACCCCACCATCTTCGTGATGGGCGAGGAGGTGGCGCAGTACAACGGCGCCTACAAGGTCACCAAGGACCTGCTCAAGAAGTTCGGTGAGCAGCGGGTGATCGACACCCCGATCACCGAGGGCGGCTTCACCGGCCTGGCGGTGGGCGCGGCGATGACCGGGCTGCGCCCGGTGATCGAGTACATGAGCTGGAACTTCTCCTTCGTGGCCTTCGACCAGATCGTGTCCAACGCCAGCAAGATGTGCTACATGACCGGGGGCATGTTCCCCATCCCGCTGGTGATGCGCGGCCCCAACGGCGCCGGCCCGCGGGTCAGCTCGCAGCACAGCCACGCGGTCGAGGCGCTCTACAGCCACTTCCCCGGCCTGACCGTGGTCAGCCCCTCGACGCCCTACGACGCCAAGGGCCTGATGAAGACCGCGCTGCGCGGGCACAACCCGGTGTGCTTCCTCGAGAACGAGATGATCTACGGCCTCGAGCAGGAGATCCCGGTCGAGGAGTACCTGATCCCCTTCGGCAAGGGCGACATCAAGCGCGTGGGCGGCGACTGCACCGTGGTCGCGGTCAGCCGCAGCGTGCACTGGGCGCTCGAGGCGGCCGAGCAGCTCGCGCGCGAGGGCATCGAGTGCGAGGTGGTCGACCCGCGCACGGTCAAGCCGCTCGACATCGAGCTGATCGCCGCCTCGGTGCGCAAGACCCACCGCTGCGTGGTGGTCGAGGAATGCTACCGCACCGGCGGGATCGGCGCCGAGGTCGCGGCCCAGCTGATGGAGCTGTGCTTCGACGAGCTCGACGCCCCGGTGGGCCGGGTCACCACCACCGAGAACCCGATGCCCTACGCCGCCAATCTCGAGCACGAGACCCTGCCCAAGCCGCACCGCATCGTCCAGGCGGTCAAGCTCGCCTGCTACCGCTGAGGGCGCCGGGGCGTGCGCGCCCCGCCCGCCGCCCACCCACCAACCAACGACTGCAGCCATGGCCACCATCGACCTGACCGTCCCCGCCAAGTCCCCGACCATGACCGAAGGCACCATCGTGGCCTGGCGGGTGAAGGCCGGCGACCTGGTCAAGAGCGGCCAGGTGGTGGCCGAGATCCAGACCGACAAGGCGGTGGTGGAATGGGAGGCGCTGGACGGCGGCACGGTGGCCGAGCTGCTCATCCCGGCCGGCTCCATCGCCTATGTCAACCAGGTGGCCGCGGTGCTCACCA
Organism: Planctomycetota bacterium; assembly: GCA_023150565.1. Lineage (GTDB taxonomy): Bacteria > Planctomycetota > UBA11346 > UBA11346 > UBA11346 > JAKLKR01. The sequence goes on along the minus strand of JAKLKR010000073.1, from coordinate 18,354 downwards.
GCAAGCCGGGCGAATCCGCCGCCGCCGCCATCGCCAAGGCGCGCGAGCTCAACGCCCAGCTGGCGGCCGCGGCCAAGGGCGGCGCCCCGGCGCCGGCGCCGGCCGCGCCCGCCACCGTGGTGCTGACCCCGGCGCCGATGCCCACCGCCGCCAGCGCCCCCGCCCTGCACCCGCAGGCGGCCCCGGCCGCGGCGCCGCAGAAGCAGTACCGCATCACCCCGGTGGCGGCGCGCTTCGCCGCCCAGCACGGGCTCGACCTCGCCAAGGTGCGCGGCACCGGCCCGAGCGGGCGCATCACCCTGCGCGATGTCGAGGAGGCGCGCCGCGCCGGCACCGCCCTGATCGGCGCCGCCCCCGCCGCCGGCGCCCCGGCCAAGGCCAAGCTCAAGCCCTTCCGCGCCGACGGCGCGCCCAGCGCCGACCAGGCGATGAGCGCGATGCGCCAGGTGATCGCCAAGCGCCTGGCCGAGTCCAAGGCCACCATCCCGCACTTCACCGTCACCGAGGCGGTGGACGCCGGCGCCCTGGCAGCGATCAAGGACCAGTGCGCGGCCTACGACGGGGTCAAGGTCACGGTCAACGACCTGGTGGTGCGCGCCGCCGCCCTCGCCCTGCGCATCCATCCCCGCCTCAACGCCACCTTCCACGGCACCGCGGTGCGCCAGTACGACAGCGCCGACATCTGCGTGGCGGTGGCCATCCCCGACGGCCTGATCACCCCGATCGTGGCCAAGGCCCACGCCAAGAGCGTGCGCCAGATCGGCGACGAGGTGCGCGCCCTGGCCAAGAAGGCGGCCGAGGGCCGGCTGCAGCCGCACGAGTTCCAGGGCGGCAGCTTCACCGTCTCGAACCTCGGCATGTTCGGCGTCGAGAGCTTCACCGCGATCATCAATCCGCCCCAGGTGGCGATCCTGGCGGTGGCCGGGATCAAGGACGAGCCGGTGGTGCGCGGCGGCCAGGTGGTGGCGGGCAAGGTCCTGCGCCTGACCCTCAGCGCCGACCACCGCGCGGTCGACGGCGCCGACGCCGCCGCCTTCCTCAGGACCCTGCGCGAACTGCTCGAAGCCCCCGCCGGGCTGCTGGTCTGAACCCCCCGTCGGAGTGATCCCATGCCTGATTTCGACGTCATCGTCATCGGCGCCGGCCCCGGCGGCTACGTGGCCGCGATCAAGGCCGCGCAGCACGGCAGGAAGACCGCCATCGTCGAGAAGGAGGCCCTGGGCGGGGTGTGCCTCAACTGGGGCTGCATCCCCACCAAGGCCCTGCTCAAGAGCGCCGAGACCCTGGAGTCGTTCCGCCATGCCGCCGCCCTCGGCCTGCATGCCGACAACGTGCGCGCCGACTTCGGCGCGGTGGTCAAGCGCTCGCGCGACGTCGCCGACGGCATGTCCAAGGGCATCGCCTTCCTGATGAAGAAGAACAAGGTCGAGGTGATCAGGGGCACCGCCACCTTCTCGGGCGCCGACAGCATCGTGGTCACCGCCGGCGACGGCAGCGCGCGCACCCTCACCGCCGGGCACTTCATCGTCGCCAGCGGCGGCCGTCCGCGCCAGTTCCCGCACCTGCCGGTGGACGGCAAGCGGGTGTTCAATGCGCGCGAGGCGATGTGCCTGCCCGAGCAGCCGAAGTCGCTGGCCTGCATCGGCGCCGGCGCCATCGGCATGGAGTTCGGCTACTTCTACCAGGCCCTGGGCACCCAGGTGCACATCGTCGAGGTGATGGACCAGGTGCTGCCGGTCGAGGACCACGAGGCGGCCAAGTTCGTCGAGCGCGCCTTCCTCAAGCTGGGGGCCAAGGTCTCGACCGCGACCAAGGTCGAGAAGCTCGAGGTGCAGGCCGACGGGGTGGTGCTGCAGCTCGAGAAGGGCGGCGAACGCTCGACCATCACCGTCGACCGCGTGCTGGTGGCGGTGGGCATGGTGGCCAACACCGAGGGCCTGAACCTCGACGCCGCCCAGGTGGCGCTCGACGAACGCGGCTTCATCAAGGTCGACGACAACCAGCGCACCTCCAACCCGCGCGTCTACGCCATCGGCGACGTGGCCGGCAAGCAGCTGCTGGCGCACAAGGCCAGCTTCGAGGGCGAGGCCGCGGTCGGGCACATCATCGGCCACCCCGCCCCGGTCGACTACCGCCAGATCCCCGGCTGCACCTACTGCCAGCCCCAGGTGGCCTCGATCGGCCTGACCGAGAAGAAGGCGCTGGCCGCCGGCAAGAAGCTCAAGATCGGCCGCTTCCAGTTCGTCGCCTCGGGCAAGGCCAAGGCGGTCGGGCACCCGGAAGGCTTCGTGAAGCTGATCTTCGACGCCGAGTTCGACCAGCTCATCGGCGCCCACCTGGTGGGCTACGACGCCACCGAGCTGCTCGCCGAGCTGAGCCTGGCGATGAAGCTCGAGTGCACCGCGCAGGAGCTGATGGAGACCGTGCACGCCCATCCGACCCTGTCGGAGGCGGTGATGGAGGCCGCCGCCGACGCGCTCGGCGTGTGCGTGCACCAGTGAGCGCCGCGGGCGGCTTCGAGGAGCCCCGCCCGGACCTCATCCTGCCCAACCCCGGCGGCCCCGCCGATCCGCTCGGCGAGTCGGCGCTCGACTCCGCACTGCCCTGGCTGCGGGTGTTCGAGCCGCGCGACGTGCGGGTGGTGATCGGCCGCCACCAGGATCCCGAGCGCGAGGTGCTGGTCGAGGCCTGCCGCGCCGACGGCGTGCCCATCCACCGCCGGGTGGCGGGCGGCGGCACGGTGGTGCTGGCCCCGGGCATGGCGGTGGTGGCGGTACGCCTGGCCAACACCCGCACCGGCACCACCTGCTGGTTCGACCTCATCAACCAGGCCCTGGCCCCGGCGGTCGAGGCGGTCGCCGGCGAGCGCCCGCTGTGCCGCGGCCATGGCGACCTCTGCCTGGCGCATCCTGACGGCCACGCGCGCAAGATCCTCGGCGCCAGCCAGCGCCAGACCGCGCGCCTGGTGCTGTACCTGGGGGTGTTCCTGGTCGCCGACGCGGTGCCGCTGATGGAGCGCTACCTGCGCCCGCCCAGCCGCGAACCGGATTACCGCGGCGGGCGCGACCACCGCGCCTTCTGCACCCACCTGGGGACCCGCGGGGTGGCCGTCCCCGATCTCATTGCTTCACTGGAACGCGAGTGCCGGCAACGGCTTGCGGATCAAGCCCTGATCGGATGAGCGACCCAGAGGGTGTGCTCGGCGGCATCGCGCAGCACCCCGACCAGAGCCTCCACGGTGAGCGGTGCGGGCAGCAAAAGGCGGCCGCCGGGGCCGTCGCACCACGACACCACCGCCCGCGGGGTGAAGCCGGCGGCGAGCAGGCTGTCCAGCCGCCCGGCCAGGGCCGAGCCGGCCTGGGCGAGGAAGGGGCGGACGTAGGCGTAGAGCCCGACCAGGTCCTCGCGGGTGATGAGGTGGCCGAAGGTGGCCAGGGTGTCGAGCGAACCGAGTTCCGTCGCCACCGCGGCGTCGTCGCCGTGCTCCATCAACCCGGCCAGGTGGAGGAAGGCCCGTTCGCAATCTTCATCAGTGGTGCAATGCATGGCTGCCTCCCTGCCTGGTGCAGGCCATCCCATCAGCCAAGTATCGGCGTGCGCCGTGTCGGGATGAACCGCAAATCCGGCCTTCGCCAGGAGGAAAGCGAGGGCCATGCCAAGGCCTGGCGGGGAGGGGGCTGGAAAAGCGCCCACGACCGCTTCCCATGCCGCGCGGCAAGCACCCCTAGCTCAGCTGGATAGAGCAATCGCCTTCTAAGCGTTTTTTGGCATTGCCATCCGCTGCCTTCCTCTGCCGAGACTGAGTTATTACAATGGCTTGCGCTAATGGTCGCCGCGACCCTTTGCCCTACTTTGCCATGCGGTGATCCTGGCGTGTTCCCAAACCAGGGGCGGTCTACATGAGCGGACGTTGACATTTGTGGATTACTCAATAAACGTCCAAATCCATGAAGATCAACATCGGGCGCAAGCTGGAGGCCCGCGGCATCAGCAGCCGCGAGCTGGCCAAGAAAGCCAACGTCAGCCACACCACCACCTGGCGCCTCTACCGGGACGGCGCGTGGCCCGTGCGCCCCTCCACCAAGCACCGCCTCGTCTGCGCGGTGTCCAGCCTGCTCGGTGACGCCGATGGCGCCCGCCTTATGGCTGCGCTTGGGGTCGAACGGTGAGCGACGGCCCTCCGCCGCCGGTCCCCGCCACCTGCGACCTGCGCGATTTCCCGTTCTACCAGATCGACGTGGCCCGGCTCCGCGACAGCGAGCTGATGGCGGCGGGGGACGCCGAGGTGTTCCGCTGCGCTGTGCTGTCCTGGTGCTACGCCTGGCACCAGCTCCCGGCCGGCAGCATGCCGGATGACGATGCCACCCTGGCTCGCGCCATGGGCTTCGGGCGCGACATCAAGGGGTGGAAGAAGGTGCGCGCCGGCGGCGGCCTGCGGGGATGGACCAAGGCGAGCGACGGCCGCCTCTATCATCCGGTGGTGACGGAGAAGGTGCTGTCGGCCTGGCGGAGGAAGTTGGCGCAGCGGTGGACGACCGAGTGCGCGAGGATCAAGAAGCACAACCAGCGGAACGAGACAAACCTAGTCTGTCCCGATTTTGAATCCTGGTTGTCCAACGGTTGTCCCCAGGGACACCCACTTCCTGTCCCTGGGGACACGGGGGGGGTAAATGGCTCCAAGGGACAGTTAAAGGGAGAGGGAGAGGGAGAGAGAGAGAATACTACGCCGCCTGCGGCGGCTTCGTATTCCGCTGGCGCGAAGCCGCCGCCGCCGAGCGATCCGTTGGATCACGAACCAGGACCCAAGGCAATCGTCTGCCACCCGAAGCGGACCCTGGCCGACCTGCAAGCGATCCACCCCGTCCTGGTCCTGTTCCGCGATGACCGGGAGCTGATGACCCGCCTGCTGGCGCTCTACGAGTTCGACCGGGTATCCGCGGTCCTGGCCGAGCTGACGCCCGGCGCCAGGGCTCGGGCCCAGGGCAAGCAGCGCGTCACCGTGAGCGAGCTGCAAGCCACGCTCCAAGCCAAGTTCATCCCCGATCCCGAGGACTACCAGCGCGCCGGCCTGCCGGTGCCGCCCGAGGCCAAGCCATGAGAACCGCGCCCCCGATCACCGAGGCCCCGTCCACGCCATCCATGGCCCCAGGCCAGGCGGCCTACCTGGCATGGTGCGGCGGGCTGGAGGACACCTTGCGCTGGTGCCTGATCCTGCCCCAGGCCGAGCGCATCCGCCGTGCCGAGCTGCGCGCCTGGGCCCGCCGCGGGCGCGACGATGGGATCGCGGACGCCGAGCGCGCCCGCCGCATCGCCGCCGACTTCGACGCCATGGCCGACTGGCTGCGCCGCAAGGCGTTCCCCAGGACCGAGGATCGCAAGATCATCGACATCCTGACCCAGGGGCGCGATGCGGAGGCCGCCCTGGCGCTCAGCGGGGCCATGGCGAGGCGGGAAATCCTCGCCGGCATGCCCGGCCGCGCCGCGCTCTACGCCAAGACCCTGATCAGCGCCAGGAAGCCGGGCAAGACGCCCGAGGAACGGGACGCGCAGGCCAACGCCGCGGCCAAGGATTGGGCGGCGTGATCCCCCTCGACCCCGCAGACCCGGTGATCGCCGCATGGCGCAGCAACCGGGACCTCGACCCACCGGCGCCGATCCTCGCCCGCCGCGCCAACTGGCGCCGCTGGGCGCGGGAGTCCAGGGCGCGCCGAGCCCTCGCCGCCGGCCGCCTGCCGGGCAGGCACCGGCGAGAGCCCAGGCCCAAGAAGCCCACCGGCCGCCCCCGCACCTCCACCCACCCACGCGCCGCCTACTGGCGCGCCTACTACGCCAGGAACGCACCGTGAAGAACATCATTACCGCCGCCATCACCGCCATCATCGCCCTGGCGCTCGCCGGGTGCGCCACCGATCCCCAGCCCGTCCCCGGCGCCCCCGAGGTGATCCGGCCGCCCGACTGGCCGGCGACCGTCACCACCATGCCGGACGGCAAGCGGGTCGTCACCGTGTCCTGCGACATGGTGCCGCGGGTGATCATCCTGCTGCCGCCGGTCGCGGCCGAGGGGAAGGGGCCGTGATCCGATTCCTATACCGCCTGCTCTGCTGGCACCCGCGGAAGATCACCATGGTCAACGTCGCGGTGGATTCAGGCGACACCGACATGCTGACCATCTGCTTCACCCACTGCCCGAAGTGCGGGGCTTTCAAGCTGGAGTGGATCTACCCCAACGGAGGGCCGAAGCGATGAAGTGGTTTCCATCCAACGGCGGCGATGCCTACCTCATCGACCGCCATTGCGCCGACTGCGGCCATGAACCGGACTGCCCACTGCTCGCCAAGTCCATGCTGGGCGAGTTGAACGAGATTGAGGAATGGACCGCCGACGACCTGCATGGGCGCGGGTTCAAGTGCGCCAAGAAGAACACCCCAACCACCAACTAAAGACACCCATGAATCCAACCAACACGATCCAGACCATCACCCCCGAGCAGGCCGCCGAATGGCTGCGCCAGGAGGTCAACCACAACAACCGGCCCATGCGCCCCACCCACGTCTCCTACCTGGCGAAGGAAATCGAGGCCGGGAGGTGGGAGCTGACGCACCAGGGCATCGCGTTCGGGCTCGATGGCCGGCTGCTCGACGGACAGCACCGCCTTGCCGCCATCGTGCGCGTCGGCGTCCCCATCCGCATGTTCGTGGCCAAGGGGCTCAGCGATGATGCGTTCAAGGCCATCGACGGTGGCATGAAGCGGGCCAACCATGACCGGGTCCATCTGGTGAATGACTACAGTCAGAACCACATCATCTGCATGGCCATCCGCTCCTATCTTTCCGAAATCGCCAAGGACAACCACATCAGCGTCGGGCAGATTGAGGACGAGTTCTTGAGCAAGGACAAGGCGTGGATGATGGCGGGCGCCGAGTTCGCCGGCATCAACAACCGCCTGTTGAAGGCCGGCATCGTCGCGTCGTTCGGCATCTACTACTTCATCAAGGCGGAGAAGGCCGAGGAGTTCATGGCTGGATACCGTGACGGGTCGGGGCTGCCGATGGGATCACCGATCCTCAAGCTGCGCAACGACGCCCTGACCGGGGTGGCGCGGGACTGCGGATACTGGCGCGCTCAAACGCTCATGCGCGCCCACCTCCACGGCAAGTCGCTCGCCATGGTCTACGCCGCCAGTGAGGACATGCTGGGCAACGAGAACACCGCCAGGGTCATCAAGGCCAGGTCCAAGAGCAGGGTCAAGGCCGCGGCGGTGCGGAAGCTCAGCCGCATGGTGGCCGCGGGATGACCGACCTGCGGAAGGCCACCTCCTGGGCCCTGTCCCAGGGCACGCACGCCACCGCCCAGGACGTGGCCGACATCGCCGGGTGCGATGGGGCCACGGCCCTGCGCTACCTGCGCCTGCTGGTCGGCCAGGGCGTGGTCATGGGCACCCGCGACGACTTCCGGCCCGCCGGCGGGTGGTCGACGTGGAAGGCCACTACGCCGACCACCTGGGTAGGGTCGGGTGGCCGTTCCCGCGGATATTTGCGGGCGAAAGCAGCGCGGGAGAGGATCAACACCAGGGCGTGGGAGGAACGGCGGAAGGCCGGCACTCTTACCTGCACCAGGGCGATCCCGTCCGATCCTCTCCGATCAGGAGCGGTCATGGGGGCAAAAAACGAGGCGCGCAGGGTCGACATGCTCAGCTACCAGGAGGCGGCCGACCGCCTGGGGGTGTCGATCATCACCCTGCGCCGGTGGGCGAGGACTGGCCGGGCGCGCCCCGTGCGGTGGGCTCACTGCTTGGTGCGCTGGCCCGCGCATGAGGTTGATCGGCTGCTGGCCGAGGCGATGGCGAAGGCCGGCTATGCCCAGGCGTAACAAGGCCAAGGAGTACGCCGCGACCAAGGCCGCACGCGCCAAGGCGGTCGAGGAAGCGGTGGTCTCGGCCAAGGTCGAGCTGGCCACCAAGCTGCAGAAGATCGCGGCGAAGGCGGCCGATCAGCTGGAGCGATGCGTTGACCAGAAGGGGCCCGTCACCATCAACGGCTCGCTGGACTCGGCCTATGTGACGGCCCTGCGCCTGGCGCTGCAAGCTGGTGGCGTGTTGAGTGAGAAGGTTGACCACACCACCAACGGCAAGGACCTGCCGGCCGTGGTGAACGTGATGACGATGCCGCCGAAAGATCCCTGACGATGTCGCTGGCGGTACAACAGTTGTGGTCGGTGCAGCACGGGTCAGCCCGCCGCAATCTGCGATCCGCGAGCGGGCGATCGTACCATTTCGATTTTTCCAGCACAGGTAAGGGCTCGGCCAGCAGCGCGCAGCCATGACCGTTGTGCATGAATCCATCTGGACGCCCTCGGCGCGCCAATGCCTGGCGCTCCGCTCCAACGTTCCTGACCTGTTCTTTGGCGGCGCCCGCGGCGGCGGCAAAACCGACTTCCTGCTGGCCGATTGGGTCGGCGTGGCGTCGGCACAAGCCGGATGCACCGGCCTGCTGCTGCGCCGCACCCTGCCCGAGCTGGATGACGTGCAGCGCCGAGCATGGGAGCTGTACCCGCGCCTGGGCGCCGAGTACAAGGCGCAGTCCAGGGAATGGCACTTCCCCAACGGGTCGTGCCTGCGCATGCGCTACCTGGAAAGCCTGCAGGACGCCAGCCGCTACCAGGGCCACCAATACCAGTGGATCGGGGTGGACGAGGCCGGCAACTACGCCAGCCCCGAGGTGATCGACCTGCTGCGCGGATGCCTGCGCTCATCCCGCGGCTGGAAGTGCTGGATGCGCGTCACCGGCAACCCCGGTGGGCCGGGCCACGATTGGTTGAAGGCGCGCTATATCACCCCGGCGCCGCCCGGCGTGGCGCACGTCGACCCCGAGACCGGCATCCGGCGGGTGTTCATCTTGAGCAAGTTGGAGGACAACCAGCACATCACCGATCCCGACGCCTACCGCCGCAACCTGTCCGGCGCCGGCCCGGCCCACCTCGTCCGCGCCTGGCTGCACGGCGATTGGGAGGTCCTGCCCAACGGTGGCGTGCTGGACCCCGGCAAGATCAACCGCGGCGTGCCGCCCACCTACCTGGCGCGCAAGTACCTGTCCATCGACGGCGCCCTTACCGAGGAAGGGCAAGGCCGCGGCGACCAGACGTGCCTGACGATTTGGGCCGTCGAGGGCGACCCGATCCGCGAATGCGCGTCCACCCGCCACTGGATCCTGGCCCAGGATGCCCAGCGGTGGAACGTCACCCAGGCCGCCGACGCCGTCATGGCGTGGTGCAGGGAGTGGGATCCCTACGTCATCTACATCGAGGGTGGGCCGAGCGGACTGGCGCTCAAGGCCGTGCTGCAGGAGCGCATGGACATGGCCACCACCGGTGGATGGCGGATCGAAATGGTCAGCCACGCCGGCGACAAGATCAGCAAGGCAACCGCCCTGTCGGATGTGATCGGCGCCGGCCGCCTGTGGGTGCCCGAGGGCGCCGCGTTCTGGCCTGCCTTCCGCGATCAATGCACGGTGTTCGACGGCCGCGACGGGCGCAAGGATGACCGGGTGGACAGCGCCGGCATCCCGCCCCGCGTCCTGCGCAAGCTGGCCGGCAACAAGCCTCCCAAGCCGCCGGCGCCGCCGGTCCCAGCTCGCCGCGGCATCGACATCGCGGCCAAGCTGGTCCACGACAAGCCGGCGGTGCAGAAGGGCATCGGCGCGCCGGTCGGCCAGCGGTCGGCCATCCAGCGCATGCTGGGCGGGTGACTGTCCAGTAATCGGATTGTCAATAGGGTAGCATGGCAGCCTGGCGCGCTGGGGCGTCCGAGGCTGCCATGGTGCCACATTGCTTCCTTCCCCGAAGCGTTCGGGAAGGAAGTGGTGATGGCGGCGCAGGTCTTACCTGCGGCGGTGATGCCCTGGGGATGCTGCGGTCTCGCGCACGCAGCCCGTCAGCAGGGGGATTCATGGCCAAGATGACCGCGGTGAACGTCAAGGGGCAGGGCTTCCGCCCCGGCCAGCTCATCACCTGGACCGAGCCAGGCCCCGCCGCCGGCGCCGCCTCGCTGTCCTACCTGCATGAGCCCACCGTGGTCATTGCCGGATCCGTCGACCAGCCCATCCGCTGGGCCGGCAGCATGGACGGCAAGGTGTGGGGGGTGCTGCGCGATGCCGAGGGCGACCCGATTACCCACCGGATCGCCGGCACCTACGTCATCCCGCACCGTGTCTGCTTCCTGCGCCCGGTCGATGGGCGCGGGTTCGCGGGCACCATCCACCTGTTCGTCGAGGAATGACCCATGACCGAAGCCGAGCGCAACCGCGCAGACGCCAAGATGATCGCCAAGGTCGCCCGCGTGCTGCTGTTGGCCGAGACCGTCTACGACGACATCGAGGCCGCTCAGAACACCCTGGCCACCCTCCAGGCGTCCATCGCGGCGAGCCGGCGCGCCATGGAGGACGAGCGCCAGGCCGGCGCCGAAGCAGCCGAGGCCGCCCGCCTGGCTGCCGCCGCGGCGACCACGGCCAAGGCCGCCGCCGTCGATGAGCTGGCGACCATGCGCGCCAAGGCCCAGGCCGAGGCCGACCGGCTGCTGGCCGACGCCAGGGCCAAGGCCGCCGATGTCCTGGCCAGCGCCGAGCAGGGGGTCCAGGCCGCCGCCAACGCCGTCGCCGCCGCCCTGGAGCAGGAGACCGCCGCCAAGCAGCGCGCCGCCGCCCTGGAAGCCCAGGCCGTCACCAGCGAGCAGCGCATCGAGGCGGCCCGCGCCGCAGTGGCGAAGGCCGTGAGCCTCCTGTGATCGCGGAGTTCTACGGCCCTGACGGCAAGGAGCAGGGGGTCACGGCGGGAACGCCGATGCCCACCGCTGATGCCGTCACCGCCGCCGCGGTGGCCGAGGTGCGCGACCGCCTGCCGCCGGCCGCCCACGACCAGCCGCTCACCGACGCCCAGCTGCGCGCCGCGCCGGTGGCGATGGAGGCCGCCGCCCTGCCCCTGCCGGCTGGCGCCGGCACCGAGGCCAGCCTCGACGCCATCGCCAACCTGCTGGCGCTGATGGTTGACCTGCTGCCGCGGCTCACCAGCAACCGCCAGGCTGCGGTGGCCATCGAGTCGGGGGCTGTCAGCCTCAACGCTAGTCAGACCCTCGCCACCCTGACCACGCTGGGCACCATGAACGCGGTGGGCGGCCAGTACGTCAATGGGCACGCCATGAACGCTGCCGGCCTGGTGCAAATCTATAACCAACTTGAGGTGACGTGACATGGCCTTGAACATCAAGCTGCGCCCGCTGCTGCACCGTAAGATTTGGGAATCGGTCGTGCCCTGCATCGCCGCCAGCGCGGCCGGCGGGTTCGTCGTTGCGGACAAGCACGACCTCACCAACGGGGCGCGCCTGTTCTCGGTCCAGGGCTCCAGCGCGATCTACCTGTACCAGGGCGAGAACGATGGGTGGGCGCAGTTGCCCAACTCGGGCATCGCCGGCACCTTCGCTGCCGGTTCGTGTGGCGAGTACCGTGCGCTTGGAGCCATGGGCGGTGTGTTCACGCAGACGGCCAGCGCCGGCGGCACCACCACCACCATCCCCACCAACCGCACCATCACCCGATGCCTGGGCGGCAGCCGCATCCGCGTGGTGGCCGGGACCGGAGCGGGGTACGACGGCACGGTGCTGTGCAACACCCTCGGCGCCAATGCGATCATCACCGTCGCCGTGGCAAACGGGGTGGCGTTCGATGCGACCACGCAATTCCAGGTCTACAGCGGTTCCTTGTGGTTCTTCAACGCTGGGACCACCGCGGTCGGGTTCAGCGTCTATGATGTGGCGACCAACGCCTGGACCAGCCGCAGCGTCACCGGCCTGCCCACCGCCTGGGGCACCTGCGGGCAGTTGGTCAGCACCATCGGAGCGGTGGCCAACTTCGCCACCGGCACCGCCACGGCCGGTGCATCCACCACGCTCACCAACAGCGGCAAGGCGTGGTCCACGAATATGTGGGCCAACTACCAGATCCGCATCACCGGCGGCACCGGCAACGGCCAGATCCGCACCGTCGCATCCAACACCGGCACGGTTATCACGGTATCGGCGGCATGGACCGTCACCCCCGACGCCACCAGCACCTACGCCATTGAAGGCAACGGCGACTACTTCTATTTGATGGGCAACAACGCCGTCACCATGTACCGATTCTCGGTCAGCGGCAACACCTGGACAACCCTGTCGCCGGTTGCGGCTCGCAGCGGCGCGTTGGCCGCCGGTGGTTCGGCCGACTGGATTGACGGCGTCACCGAATGGGCCGGCAACGAGACCCAGGTGGCGCACTACACCACCCTATTATACCGGCAGAATGGCCGGTATATCTACAGCTTCCGCGGCGGCGCCACCAACACGCTAGACGTGTACGACATCGCCGCCAACACCTGGATCAGCGGCGTAGCCTACGGCAACCAGAACGAGACCTTCACCGCCGGCAGCAGCAGCACGGACATCGACGGGCATATCTACATCACCAAAGAAGCGACCGGCCGCCTCTACGACTTCGTGGTCGCACGCAACAAGCTGGAGCCCTACAGCATCAACCCCATGCAGGCCGCCTTGGGCGGGACCGCCGTGGAGGGGGACAAGCTCGCCATTCTGCCGTACACCGATGGCGGAACCGACGTGCATTTCCTGTACATGCTGCGCCATAGCGGCGCCGACATCAACCGCGTCCTGATGTTCTGAGGTCCACATGAAACCGCAGACCTACGCCATCATGCAGGAGGTGCCCGGCCGCTGGGCCGCCCAGGTCGACGCCTGCTATCAGCCCAACGACCCCGACCAGCCCGGCGACGTGGCCATGAGCGGCGAGCGCGCCGCCGAGGTGGCCAAGACCCTGGCCGGGCGCCTGGGATACGATGTGGCGTCCCTCGGGGAGCCATCCGCCGCCTGACGGCGTCTCTCTTACCTGCGTCCACCGGCCCCCGCCTGATCGTGGGGGCATGTCCGATGCACCGTCAGGTGAGGCCGAGCTGGTCCAGAAGTGGTCCGAGCAGGCCCGCGTCCCGTCGTGGCTGACCGCGATTTTTGAGAAATGGGCGACCGAGCGCACCTACATCCACACCACGGCCATGGCCGAGGACCAGCCGAGCAAGGTCGCCGTCAACTACCTGTACCGGGCCGTCATCGCCAAGCTGGCGCTGCTGCAGCCCGAGAACCCCCAGCCGGTGGTGAAGCGGACGCAGTACGTCGACCCTGGCGCCGACGATCCGCGGGCCGAGCAGTGGCGCCAATTCCTGGCGTTCCAAGAGCGGGTGGCGCAGTCGGCAGCCTGCGTCCTCAAGCGGTGGGCGCAGGAGGAACACCTGGGCGGGCTCACCGAGCGCGCCGTTCTGGAGGCGCTGGTATCGGGCGTCATCTGGATCAAGAGCGGGTTCATGGAGGACGCCGGCCGGGATCCCATCGGCCGGTCGGTGCGCCACGCCGGCGCCCGCGGCAACCTGCTGACCCTGCGCCGCCTGTCGGCCGAGTACGAGGCGGGGGAGTTCGACAAGGACGACTACCGCTATGCGGAGATGATGGCGCTCACCGACTTCGCCAGGGACATGGCCCGCGCTGCTAACCCGATGCCGGGCGACCCGCGGGGGGCCCTGGCCGAGCTGCCCGATGGCATGCCGGCGCCGTCGCACCTCGTCCCCGAGCCCAAGGTCTGGCGCGGCGGAACGGTGTCGCTGGTCGATCCCGAGAACATCCGGTTCGACACCCAGCGCGTCACCGCCCCCGAGTTCCTACACCTGGGCCGGTTCTTCCAAGAGCGTTCGTGGATGACCAGGGACGAGGCCGCCGAGGAGTTCCATCTCACCGACGAGGAAAAGAAGGCGCTCGGCTCGCCCTGGCGTGACATCCGCACCGATCAGCCTTCGGTCGGGAACACGGCCAGCGACAGCGACCCGGCCGACACCGAGCTGGAGGACGACACCCGCGACGGCGGGCGCGAGGTGGCGGTGTGGGAGCGCCACGACCTGGAGCTGGGCCAGGTGTGCTGGTGGATCCAGGGCATCCCCCGCGTGCTGGCGCGCCGGCGCATGGATGCCACCACCAAGCGCGGGCACCCCTATCAGGTGTTCATCCCCAACCCGGCCCCCGGTCGGTTCTTCGGCCTGTCCGATGTCACCCTGGCGCGCAAGGAACAGGACGCGCTCAACCAGGCGTTGACCGACGACTACGAGTTGCGCGTGGCGTCCTATCCCTTCTACGCCGTCCTCGCCGGGCTCATCAGCCCCGAGGACCTGGACAAGATCCGGCGGCGCGAGCCCAACGCCATTGTTGAGCTGACGACCAAGGCCGACGACATCCAGAAGGCACTCAAGAAGTTCGACGGCGAGAAGTACGATCCCAACCTGACGCTGCCGGCGGCCCGCGAGAGCCAGCGCGCCATCGAAATGCTGCTCGGGCTGCCCACCGAGGCGATGCAGGGCACCAACTCGGCCACCCGCTTCGCCACGCAGTCGCAGATCCAGAGCGACAACCTTTCGGCGCAGATGGGCCGCATCGTCCGCATGATCACCGAGCTGCAGCGCCAGGTCTACGAGGACTGGACCGACTTCGCCCTGGCATGCATGTCCCAGGACGAGGTGCGCGCCATCGCCGGGCCGTTCGCTGAATGGCCAGCGTTCGACCGCGACCAGATCGCCCGCGGCATGACCGTCGAGGTGGTTTCCGCCGGCACCCGCGCCAACCGCCGTGGCGACCTGGAGGACATGACCAACGCCATGCAGGTGGTCAACGGCATGCTGGATGCCCGCGCCAAGGCGCTGCAGCAGGGCATGGAGTTCCCGGTCGAGGACTTCGCCAAGCGCCTGACCGCCAGCCTCGACCTGCGCACCACCGGGCCGATGATCAAGGCCATCCCGCCCCAGGTCATCCAGCAGGCGCAGATGGCGCAGCAGGAGCAGGCCCAGGCGCAGATCGCCGCCGCCCAGCCGCCCGGCGCGCCGCCGGCGGGAGCTGTGCCGGCATGATCGGCTCGCTGGTCAATCACCGGCGCGAGAGAGATCCGCACCCCGAGTTCCGCAAGCTGGTGGACGCGGGTGTGGCCGTCGTCGCTGGCGACGTGGCCGCACACCTGGCGGCGACCGACCCGCACCCCCAATACCTGCGCGACGATCAGGCCAGCCCCTTCGGCCTGTCGGTGCTGGCGATGGCCGCCTTCGCCGCTGGCGGGCTGCTGATCGGCGCTGGTGCCAGCGAGCCCACCGTCCTGGCGCCGGCCGCCGGCGTGCTGACCAGCGCCGGCGCCGCGCCGTCCTGGTCGCAGTCGTTGGACCTGGATGGACCAGCCATCTTCGGCGACGATCCCGGCGGCGCCTACAACCTGCGCGTGATGGGCGGGTCCAGGGTGCGCGGCAACTCGGGCGCGAACACCCCGTTCGCCCTGTTCGATGGGGTCGCCGGCGGCTCCACCTCGCTGTGGGACGCCACCGACATCATGCCGGGCGGGGTCAACACCCCGCGGACGATGCAACGGTGGATCGCCAACGGCACCGGCGGCTACGCCTATGGCGCGGTGTGGGAGCTGTGCGGCGGAAGCACGGGGTCGCTCTACGGGGATGGCCGCGAAGCCTACGCCAACACCCTGACATGGCGCTCCCGCACCTCGGCCGACGGGTTCGCCTTCGCGTCCGATGCCATGACCCTGCACGGCGACGGGTGGCTGGAGGCCAAGTATTTCGACGCGCTGGCCGGCGGGCAGTCGATCCACCTGCGGGCGGGCACGGTCGATCACTGTTACCTGTCGTTCTTCCCGCGCACCGCTGCGCCGGGAACCCGTGGCGGCTACATCGGGTTCCCGGCCGTTGGATCAACCCAGCTTTCGTTCGTCAACGAGGCGGCCGGGATAAACTCCTACTTCGCGGCGCAGGGGCATGTCTTTGGCGATGCTACCTACGGGGCAGATCCTGGCGGTAGCGAGGTCATCCGCACCGCTGGTGGTGTTCGATTCGGCCATGTGATCGCTTCGCGCCTCTACGCCGCAAGCACCAACAACCTGCACCTAGATGGCGGGATCGGTGGGGCCGGAATCTACCTCAACTATTACCACGGCACTGGCGGCGTGCAGTTCTGCAATGGGTCTGGCAGCGTTGTTGCATCCATCAATAGCGGCGGTGACTTCTCAGGGGCACAGGTTGCCGCCTACACCGGAGCTGCGGTAGTTGGAGCCGTGCAGTTCGTGGCCCAGGGCCGTATTGCAGGATACGGCGCCGGGATGGGAGCGTATGCGCAGTTGAGCGGCAGCGGAGTTAATACCGAAATGGGCCGGCTGGTGTTCGACGGCGAGGCAGCATGGAGCAGCGCCGACATCAACACCCAGCGCGCCTACTTTTCGTTGAAGCTCAACTACAAGGGGGTGATCTACGCCCCGTTCGTCGCAAATAGCGTTGGGCAGATCACCGTCAATCGTATCGAGCCCATCACGATAGCGGGCGGCATGTACGGTGACGCCAACATTATACTGAACGCTGCCAACTCTAGTTCCCCGGCGGCCCTGGGTTTCCATCGCCCTGGCGCTTCCGGCGCGGCGATCTTCCACAGCGGCGACGGCGCCGGGCTGCTCCGCCTCATGCGCTGGGCCGGCGGCGACTACCGGATCTACCACAGCGGAACCGATGATGTGATCCACCGCCTCAACGAGGGCAGCGGGTACTACCAGGCGCCGGACTGGATTCAGTTCACCCACACCAATGAGGGGGTCTACTGGTCGCACGGGGCGGGAGCGGCCATCTTCAAGCAGGCCGATAACTACCTGTTCTTCCGCACCAGCGGTGCCGTTGCTTACGTTGACCAGGCCGACAGCGTCCGCGGATACGTCTACCACGATTCCGGCGCCGGAAACTTCGGTTTGCTGAACGCTGCCGGAACCTGGATGGTCAGGATTAACGGGACAACGGCCTACCTCGACAGCAGCTATCTAGTCATCGGCGCCGATCCTGGCGGCGGCGCTAACCTTCGCAGCAACGGCGACTTCCTGTTTCAGAAAACCGTCAACAACAATGAGGCTGTATTCCGGCTCCAGAATCCTTCAGCATATTCCGGCTATAGCTACACGTCGCTGGAGATTAGCGGCTATTACCATGTCGGCCGAATCGTCACGGCGCAGAACCCGACCGTCGAGGTCAGTGGTTCTATGTATTTGCAGACCAAGAATACGGCCAACAGCGGTTGGAATCCTGGTCTTGAGATTAACCGCTTTGGCCAGGTCATCGTCAACACCGCCGGCGACGGCAGCAATCCCAATTTCACCGTCTATGGCGGATCGACAGCCCAGGGCTGGGTCCGCATCAGTGGCGGCGATTACGGCATCCAGGCAGGAACCGACTATGGCGGCCTGGTCCTGCGGTCGAACGGCATGGCAACCGTCAAGGTCGATGGATTGGGCCGGCTCATGTGCGAGTCCAGCACATGGTCGTCCTCCAATCCGGCGCTCATCCTCAGTAGCCGCTCATCGCCGGGTTACTGCACCATGGAAATGTGGGGCGATACGGCCACGCAGATCCAGCGCCCGACGTTCCAGCTCAAGACCTTTTGGGGAAACTCCACCGACGCATCCCGCGAAGGCGTGGTGGAAATGCTGGTGGCCAACTACACCGGTTGGGTCGGGCTCATGCAGTTCCGCACCGCAGACAACTCAATGACGCTGTGGAGCGACCTGATGCTCAGGAACGCATCGCAGGCATTCTACCTCGGGGAATCGACCACCGATGGCAGTTGGCGCTTCGTGCGCAGCGGCAACGACCTCCTGATGCAGCGCCGGATCGCCGGGACCTGGACCACGAAATCCACCATCACCGGATAACCAACCATGCCACCGCCCGCCATTGAAACCGAGTACACCGTCCCAAATTACAGCGAGGACGTGGCCCGCCAGAATCCCGGCTCGACCTATCGCCGGGTCCGCTACATCGGCATCTGGAATCCGCCGTTCGGTCTCCCGAGCGTCGATGTGCTGGAGGCCGACACCTTGATCCGCGATGGGGCGAAGGAACACCTCAACGAGGGCTCCGGCGGCGATGCCGGCGGCGTCATCGACCAGGCCGAGCAGGGCCGCCAGTTCCAGCTCCGCAACCCGCTGACCGATGAGCTGATCCCCGGCCAGTTCGCCACCGCCGCCCAGGTCCAGGTGATGCTGTACTCCTGGGCCCGTTCGCGTCAGGAGCTGCGCGACCAGCGGCGCTCCGATGCGGTCGCTGCGCGCAAAGCTGAAGCGGAGGCCGCTGCCGCGGCAGCCGCAGCCCGTCAACCCACCACCCCCAAGGAACCGACCCCGTGACCCCCCGCGAAGCCTTCCACGTCTACGACTCCATCGTGGCGAACGTCAACCTCAAGCGCGTTGAACACAA
>JAKLKR010000072.1 GCA_023150565.1 Planctomycetota bacterium | reverse complement strand
TCGGACGCAGATCAACAGACGGAGCCCCGTCGTCGATCATCGACACGCGCCCCCATCGACCAAACAAATTTGTTCCACCGTAGGGCGGCTTCTGCCAGAAATCAGATGTATCCATTTCAAACTGGAATCGCCGCTGGCGAATGGACACAAATCCGTTCAACACCTCAGGCAGACCAAGATCCGCAAGGTCCGGCGCCTCGATGAAGTAATAGTATTGGCTCGATTTGGTCGGATTGAATGCTGCGCCGGCCTCATCACCAGCCCTGCCGGCCAGGAAGCGGATCGACGTCGCCTCTGTTGGCAGGCGATCAGACGGCATTCTCGTGAATGACGACCCCCCACCCTTAAGGAAGAAGACATGCGGTTCGAGGTTCCATCCGAAATTCCACGACCGCACCATGTCCTTCGCCTCCGCATCGCTCAAATGCGGCAGCACCACCTCCAGCCACGCATTCTCCGGGCTTGCCCCGCCGCAGCTTTCCTTGCCGGCGACGCGGACCGCGAACTCCTTGTCTTCAAGTTGCCACAGCTCCACCGGGTTGAGCTGCACCTTGCAGACGCTCAACGCATCCTTCACCCGATACACCCCACTCCTGATCTTCAGCCCCAGCCCCTCCAATTGTTCTGCGTTGGCGGGGTCGGCGCCGAGGTCTAGGTCAATATGGTAGAGCTTCGGTTTGACTTGAGCACCGACTTCCAGTGCAATGCGCACCTCTGGATTGGTAAGTCTTAGCGGGTCTTCCCATGCGCCCTGTACAAGTGCAGCTCCAAGAGCTATTTTTGCATCCCCACTTCCCAGGAGATTGGCTGCGTTGTCAGGATCTATTATGCCCACCACCCTGGCAGTGCCACTGCGTAAAGTGACAACACCTTTGCTTCCAGCCATGACAACTGATTTGTCTACCCCAGCGACTTGTATGGCCTGGAAACCAAGAACCTGGCTTTCCAGTCCAAAGTTTTTCTCGATGACCTTTTCTTCGGCGCTGTATATCACCTCATCCTGATTAAAGGTCGCTGACTGCGCAACAGTCGCTGGCCCAGTAACTGGAATATCTTCCGAATAGTTCATGCTTATGTCGCCTATGCGCTGCCCTTTAATCGTTTCCGCTGGAATATGGTAGTTTTTTACTGCGGGCATTGACCAGATCCGACGATAGAACCCATATTTCAAGTCCGCAGACAACTGCACTGCGTCATTTTTGATCTCAAATGCACAGGTTATGGGTTGACCAAATCCATCGGGGATCAATTCCACCATGTTTGCCGTTGTGGCAATTGGGCTACGCCAGACGAATGGCTGTTTTGCAGTTGTGGGGTCCCATGCGGCGGGGGCCAGTAATAGTTCCTTTGGCTGCGCTGATCCTGGATTACCGACAATCCATGTTGAATGGTCGTCGGGGGTCGATGGCCACCCCGCCTCATCGACTTGGGTTGCGCTCACGCGACGCCAAACTCGACTATATGACGTCAGGTCTTCAATACCCCAACTATTTGAATAGACCTGCTTAATGACCGAGCTTAAATCGCCTGGCGATTCACTGGATGGAGTTACGGTCCACTTCGTGCTCCAACTGGCGATTCCCCATCCTTCGCCAATTCCATATACGTACTGTTCCGCATCCGCGGAGCCTGAACCCGAATAGACAGGCAAAACGGAAATGGCATTAAATAGGCCCCCGCTGGCCATGTTTTGAGACCATGTGCCCGGACGTAGAGACGTCCCTGGGTTTGCTCCTCTTCCAGGACTCCAGTCTATAATCCTTGCCTTTTCGCTCCCATCAATGTACCCACAAAGCAGTCGTCCTGATATTAGCGGTATTTCAACAGTCTGAGTTTTGCCACCTTGCGAATCCGCGCTTGCATTTTGCAGTGCAATCTCGCTATTGACCACATCGTATGCATTGTCGCTGGCCATCAATTGATTGGCACTGGGGCCATCTGCGCCAGAGGCGGTGGTCACATTAATAATCAATGTATCAATCGGCTGCAATGCGAGAGATTCGAGGCAGGGCACAGGGCCAACTGAAAGCGAACTCGTGGAAATAGCACAAATTCCCGTAAAATTCCCTGTGTCATTGTATTTTACCCAGCCACGATAATCCCCATTTCCATCGTCCACCCGGTGCATGTGGCGATAAGATAGCGATATCCCGAACGTTTGAGACGTGGACCCGAAGGTCCACTGAGGAAATCCTGCATCATTCAGGGGGGACGAGGCTTCAATCGACCAATTCACTTCATTTCCATGACCGTCCACGGCGGTAATTTTTTCCACAGTGGCGGGAACAGTCCACACAATGCTCGCTAATTTCCCGTGCTCATCTTTGTTGATGCCCGCAAGTGATCCCGCATTGCTCAATCGCCAAACATCCACACTGCTATTGAGCAATGATGTCGAGGAAAACCAGTCGTACTGATTGGCTTTTCCAGCCTGGAGGTTGGAACTGAGGTTTACAAGTGGTCCTGTTTCCTGGTACGGCAGTGCAGCCATACGGCCAATCGGAGGCGCCTTCTTGATGGACACGGGGTGAGCTACCGCGACAGCGATATTGCCGCACCGGTCGGTCAATTCGACAGCTATCTGAGCCGGAACCGCAGATTCAGGAGTCAGCGCCAAGTCTTGGTATTCAACAGTATCAGGTATTTTGTTCCACCCACCGGCCTGCACCGTCCGTTCCCGCATTGGGTAGGCGGCGTCCACACCAGGGCCCCATTTCACCGTTTCTATCTCCGTTCCCTGTGCCTCGCCACGCCGCACGCGGACCTTCGGCACGAGTGCCGTCAGACCAGAACCCTCATCTTGGACCGATATCTCCTCGGCATGGAGATCCGCGGGGAAGCAATACAGTCCTTCCGTGCGATAGGCGGCGCAACGCTCGGCGGTGTTCGCATTGAGGCGGACCAGGGTGGATGGCGCTATTTCGGCTCCTCCAATCACGGTCCTGGTGACGACCGGAGGCGTGCGATCCACCACCAACGTCAACAAGTCGGTAAATGTCGCCGACGCGCTTTCCTCGGTGGTGCCGACTGTCACTACCGCCCCCAGGTGGAGGGTACCTTCCGGGAGGTCGCTGAGTGTTATCCTGCCGGGGTCATTGGCTGACGCAGTGCCAGTGGCGCCCAAGAGGTCGACCCGCAAGACGGGCGCTTGTCCTGAAGGCACCACGCGCACCGTCACGGTGGTTTCCTTGGTGAATGAGGCAGGATGCCCGTCGAGCAAGGCCTGCCTCACGCCGGTCAATCCCGATGTGACGGTCATCACGGCCGACGTCGGCACGACGGGGGGATGACCACCAGTCCCTGGACCACTTGTTCCGGGCACCTCGGCGCTGACGGTCACCGAGGTCCCCTGGATGGTTGCCGTCACGATGACCGCACCCGCTTCGGCGGATTGGGTAAAGAGACCGTGCTCATCAATAGAGCCCGGCCCGCTGATACTCCACAGCACCGTGGCGCTCTCGACGACTTCCCCGAATTGATCCCGCACGACCGCTGCGTACTGCGTCCGCACCGATCCTGATCCGTCATCTGGAACGGGTTCGGCGGCAAGTTCTGCCGTCATGGGTTGGGCATGGACAGATATGGTTCGTTCGGACGCCACCGTGCCGCCATCACCATCCTTGGCCACCACCCGCACGCGATAATCGCCAACGGTGGCAAACGTCACCACGGCGCTTCGCCCATCGGTGCGCGGATAGACTTGGCTGTCATCCGGTCCGCTCAGGACCTTCCAGTCCAGGGTGGTTTTTGATGCCGGCAGATCATCCGTGACAGTGGCAGTCACCACCCCCTCCAACCCAACGACCGGGTCTGGGGACACGGTCACCGAGGCGATCACCGGCGGGGTGTTCACCCGGACCGTTGCATGTCCGGTCACCGCTCCTGCGGTGGCGGAGAGCACGTAGATGCCGGAGGTGCCGCCTGCCGTGAGGACCCCCTCGGTGCTGGTACCCGCCATGGCGCCTGCCGTCGCCGACCAGTTCACAGGTGCTCCCAGGATCTCCTGGTTGAACTGGTCCTGCACCAGTGCCGTGAAGGCCGCGGTGGCGCCCGCCTGGACCACCGAGGTGGCCGGGGACACCGTGACCAGGGACGGAACCGCCTGCACCGTCACCGACAGAGTGGTGGTGGCGCTCAAACCCAGGGGATCCGTCACCACCACCGTGAAGGGGTATGCACCAGCCCGGTTGAAGGTCGCAGTGATCGGGGCGACCGGCTGGCCGTTGCCTGACAGTACTGCATGGGGGGCGCTGTCCGGCAGCGACCATAGCGCCACCACCGTGGCGAGGTCGTCATCGTCGGCGACCGTCAGACGCAGCGTGGTCGTCGTCCCCAGCACCGGGGCCGGTTCGGCCGCGAGCGACACGATGCGGGGGGCGGCGTTGATGCGGATGGTCGTCGCGACAGGGTCCCCACCGCCAGCGGGGAAGGCGCGGATGGTCACCATCCCGGGCTCTGCCCCGGCGGTGAAGAGACCGTCACTGGTGATGATTCCCCCGCTGGTGGCCTCCCAACGGTCAACCGCCCCAAGGCTCGCACCGAACTGGTCGGTCAAGCGCGCCTGCAGGGTGGCGCCCGGGTTCACCACCGCGTGATCCACCGTCACCTGGCATACTGGCAGAACGTCGACACTGAGCGCAGCGGATGCGCCCTGGCGCGGGCCTGCCCAATACCCATAGCCATCCATCACATCGCAGCGGAGTTCATAATGGCCGGTCTGAACAAAGGCGGCTGTCGTGGACGTCGCTTCGGGACGGTCATTGTCCGAGAAGGTCACACCTGCCGGACCGCTGACCAGGACCCAGATGCAATTCAGGCCCGCTGCGCCCCCATCATCCGTCACCGTCGCCATCAGGCGCGCGGTGGTCCCTCCGTTCACCGGCGACGGGGTGGCGGTCACGCTCGCGATCTCCGGGGCCAGATTGGGCAAGACCACCAGATCCACCTGGGTCAGGGGGCCCTGGACCGCATGCACGGGGGTTCCCATCTCCAGACGGCCAGTGACACCCGCCGCGGTCAGGTAGTAGACCTGCACGTACACCACCACCTCCGCTGATGCCGGTGCGCTCGGCGACGCAGGCAGAGTGAGGGTGAGGTCCTGGGCATAACCCATCCAGGGATCCATCAGGTAGGCGGTCCACCCCTCCCGCATCGCCCCCATCAACGCGATGGGGACCTGGATGTCCTGCGTGGTGGGACCATCGGTGACCACACGGAGGGTCATGGAATCGCCCGAGAAGATGCCACGTTCCACCCGCGCCACCGTGAAGCTCACCGTCGGCAGGTGGTCGTTGACCGTGAAGACCCCCTCCACCACCGCGCTGGGTTCCCAGCCGGGCTTGATGGTGCGGCAGCGCAGGGTCTGGCTCGCCGTCAGGGTGAGGGGCAGCGCCGGGCTCGTGGCGGTCGGATCGCTGCCATCGACGGTCACCGTGATGGTGGCGTCTGCCGTCGTCGTCGTGGCGTTGACGACCGTTCCGCTGGCCACCGCCCCCGGTGCCACTGTCCACACGGGATCCGCGCAGCGCAGGGTATAGGTCAGCACGGCCCCGGGCCCCGTCGTCCATCCGGTGCGCACAGCCACTGCCGTGAGCACCGTGGAGCGGGTGATCGCGATGGCACCGCTCACCGTCGGCGAGGAGGCCGTCGGTAGAGATCCATCCACGGTAAAATGGATCGTGGAGTCGGGCGTGGCGCAGGCGAGGGTCACCGACTGCTCAACACCATAGGTGCCAGCCGGGACGCTGGCGGTCGGGCTGGCGGTGGTGAACGCATAGGCCACCACGACCGGCGCGCTGGTGGTCCAGCCGGCACGGAAGGCGCGGAGGGTCAGAGTGGCGTTGCGGTCCACCAGGATGGAGCCGGCCACCGCGGCACTGGCCTCACTCGGATCGGTGCCATCGAGGGTGTAGCGGATGGTGGCACTGGGAGTGGGGCAGGATGCGACCACCGACAGGATCTCGGTGTAGGTACCCGCTGGACGGTCGACCACCGGGGCTTCCACGACCGGGGGAGGAGTCACGGTCACCAGGATCTGCGCCCGAACGGTCGCACTGGCAGCCGCGTCGATCTGCCAGGCGCCGGCGGCGGTGGCCGTATAGGTCGCCGTCGCCCCCGCCCCAGCCAGCGTGCCGCCACCCGTGGTGGACCACTCCACCGCAGGAGCGCCTATCGCCTGGGCGAACTGATTCTGAACCACTACCGCCGCGGTCGCCGAGGCTCCCACTGCCAACGAGATGGTCGCGGGAGACGCGGTGATCGTCGTCGGCGCGTCCTGCACCACGATGGTGGCCGCCGCCGTCGCCGAGGCCCCCTGCGGATCGGTCACCACCACCCGCACCGGGTAGCTGCCCGGCGCGGTGAATGCGGCGGTGGCGGCACCAAGCGGCGCCCCAGCGGTGACCAGGGTCATCCCCGATGCATTCCCAACGTTCTGCCAAGCGATGGCCAGTGTCGCGAGCGGATCATTGGCATCGCTGATGGTCGGCTGCAGCAGTACCGCCGTGCCGGTGACCGGCGCCGGCGCGGCCAGGGCGACCTGGGGCGGCGCATTGACCGCCACCGTCGCCGTCAGCGGCACCGTCACGCCAGCCCAGGTCGCCGTCACCGTGCAGGTGCCGGCGGCCGTCGGAGTCAGGGTCGCCACCCCGTCACCGGTGACGGTGCCGTTGGTAGTCGACCAGGTCACACCGGTGGCCGGGGTGCCAAACTGGTCGGCCAGGGCGGTCAGGGTCACCCCCTGCCCGAGGGTCACCACAGCAGTGGACGCAGTCAGGCTCGGCACCGCCACCACCGTCACCGCCGTTGTGCTGGAAACGGTGGCCAGGCCCGGCGCCTGCAGCGCCACGGCAAGGGTATAGGTGCCGACGCGGCTGAAGGTCGCTGTGCTCGTCGCCGCGGACGGTGCGGCAAATGTCACCGCTGCCGGGCCCGTCGCGGTCCACTGGTAGCTGAGGGGCGTAACGGCGTGCGCCGCCACCGTCACCGTAGTGGTGGTGCCCAGCACCGGCGAGGGATCCGCTTGCGCCGGCGCATCAATGGCGATGGGCGGCGCCGTGATCCGGACCGCGATGGACTCCGTGGCCGAACCGCAGGTCGCGGTCACCGCATAGGGACCGCCGGGGGTGGAACCCACCTCCAGGGTGCTGCCATTCACGATCCGTCCAACGGCAGCCGGTGCCGTCCAGGTGACAACGGGCGGCGCCGCCATCGGGCGCAGGAACTGGTCAAAAACCTCGCTGGACAGCAGGAAGGTCGATGGCGCCTGCCCCAGGTCGACCTCCAGGACCCGGCGCTCGGTAGCCGCCACCGCGGTGGTGGTGCGGCCATCGCCATCGGTCACCTGGCACTGCAGGTCCAGGGCTCCGGCCTGCTGGGTGGTGATGAGCAGGCGGTCACCGCCCAGGGCGGCCATGGTGGTGGCGGGCGCGCCGGTCAGCGACCACCGGTAGCCCAGGGCGCCACCGGCATCATCGCTGGCCTGGGCCACGGCCAGGATGTCCGGCTGGTAGATGAACTGCCGGGGGACGATGGTGATCCCGGCCACCACCGGCGCCGCATTGACGGTCACCGCCGCGGTGGCGCGTGCACCGGAAGCCAGGGTCGCGGTCACCGTCACCGGACCGACGGCTGCCGCGGAGAGGGTGAGCACGCCTGCCGGGGAGATCGCAGCGCCGGTGCCGCTGACCGTCCAGGCCACCGTGCTCCCGGTCGCCGCCAGATCACCGAACTGGTCCCGCTGGGTGGCGGTGAACGCCTGGGTGGTGCCCGGATTGCGGCGGACCGCGAGCGGGGACAGGGTCACGCTGAGCCGGGGATCCACGCTCACCGTCGTCACACGCGCGGCGCTCCACAGCCCCCCGGCATCCTGGGCCCGGGCCGAGACCGTGTAGGTCCCGACCTTGGCGAAGGTGAGCACGGTGACGGCCGCCGTAGCCGGGGCCGCGGTGATGCTGGCTGGGCCGGTCGCCGACCACTGCCAGGTCAGGGCGTTGGCCGCAGTGCCATCATCGGACGCCACGGCCGTCGCCGCCGCCGTCGTCCCGGTCACTGGCGCCGGCGCCAGGGCCAGGCTGGTGATCACCGGCGCGGTGTTGGCCACGGTGATCAGGGACGAACTCGAATTCCCACCAGCGGTGGCGATCACCGACACGGATCCCGCCGACCCGGGGGCATGGAAGACCCCATCGGCGGTCACGCTGCCATAGGTCACCGGATCGAGGCGGTAGTCAATGGCGGCCGTGATCGGCTGCCCGAACTGGTCCTGCACCTGGACGGTGAGGGCCTGGGTCCCATTCAGGGGTAGGGTGGCGCTGAGCGGGCTGACCTGCACCGCGGTCACCACCGCCGCGATGGTCACCTGGACGGCTGTGCTGGTGGTCTGGTGTCCCTCGGCATCGGTCACCACGGCACGGAAGCCAAAGGTCCCCGGCGCCTGCACGCGCACGGTCAGATCCTGGGCCACGGCGCTGCCGATGGCCGGCAGGTCCAGTTCACGAGCGGGTTGGTCGGCGCTCAGCATGCGGACCTGGCTGGCCAGGCCCTGGACGACGTCCCAGCGGTAGGTCAGTGCGCTGGCCGGACCATCGTCATCCGCGCGCACGGAGAGCTGGACGTCGCGCGCATTGAGCACCCTCACCTGTGGCTGCTGGGTGATGCGAGGCGAAACCCGGGTGTCGACGCTGGCAGAGGCGGTCAGGGCGGTCGCCGGGATGGCGGCGGTGATGGTGGCCTGGCCTTCGGCGGCCGGCAGGGTCCAGGTCACGGCGGGGCCGGTGGCGACATTCAACAACCCGGCAGTCACCGACCAGGACACCTCCGTGGCCAGGCTTCCCCCAAATTGGTCCAGCACCGTGGCCGATACCGCCAACGCCGACGCAGTCGCCGGACGCGCTGGAACAGGCGACAGGGTGAGGCTGCTCGGCACCGCCACCACGGTCAGCGCCGTGCCGGTCAAGGTGGCATAGGCCGCTCCCAGGCCGGTCCAGACGCCGTAGTCGTAATAAAACTGGTAGGTGCCGGGACCATAGGCCAGGGCCACCGCGACCGGACCCACCCCATAGCCGACCACCACCATCCCGCCCTGGGGCGGGATCATCCAATAGCGGTTGAGCGCACTGACCTGCAGGGGCGCCAGGTCAGCCGGCCAGATCGTCACCGCGGTCGCGGTGGTGGTGGCCGTCGGCCACTGACCGTCGATGAGGAGTTCGACCGCATCCAGGGTCGACGCGGCAGTGAGCAGGAGCGCCAGGAGGGCACCAACGACAGGACGAAGCAGGGAACGCCACATGGTCAGCACCTCAAGGCCCCACCGGCGCGAGCGCGGTGATGCCGATGAACGATTCCACGGCCGGAACCACAATATCCTTCTCGACCACGGTACTCGGCCCCGTGCTGGATTGCTGGACCTGGACCCGGACGCGGTAGGTCCCGACCTGGTCGAACGTCACCTGGGCGGTCGCTCCGCCGGAGGTCACCTGGGTCGCCGACAAGCCGGTCCCGGTGACCTGCCAGGAGAAGATCCACCCAGTGGTGGGGACGGTGATCCCGGTCAGCGCCAGGGTGGCCGAGCGGTTGCGCGGGGCGACCAGGGCGGTCTGGAGGCCGAGGATCTGGCCGGTGACGGTCACCACCGGGCTGGGCAGCCAGCCGGTCTGGAAGGCGATGACTTTGAGGGTGTTGCTGGCGGTGATGGTCACCCCGGATCCCGTCAGGATGGGGCTTGCGGCGGTCGGGGTGGTGCCATCGAGGGTGTAGCGCACGGTCGAGCCCGG
Source organism: Planctomycetota bacterium (assembly GCA_023150565.1). Classification (GTDB taxonomy): domain Bacteria; phylum Planctomycetota; class UBA11346; order UBA11346; family UBA11346; genus JAKLKR01. Next base: position 12,646 of record JAKLKR010000072.1, on the reverse strand, counting down.
CAGCGCGGTGGCGGTGACCACCACCGGCTGGCTGCCGAAGACCGCCGCCGGCGACAGCACCGGTGCCGGGAGCGGGGTCGGGGTCGGTTTATAGACCTGGCATTCGAGCAGCTCCCAGGCCGTTCCCACCGCCGTGGTGGACGTCGTGAAGGTGAAGCGGGCCTGGGCGTAGTTGTCGCGGCTGACGGCGATGTCGGACCACACCCGGTCAGTGAACTCACCGTTGAGGATGGTGGTCCAGGCCGACGTGGCCCGGTTCTTGAGCTCCACCTTCATGGTGGCGATGTAGGGGTTGCGCCCGGCCAGCACCCGCGCCCGGTCGATCACCACATTGGGCAGGTGGACGGTCAGGACCGGGCTGGTCTGGCTCGCCCACAGGGGATGGTAGCAGCGTGCCGACGACGTCGGGGTGTCGTCGATGGCCTGCAGGATGTCCTGCCAGACCATGCCGTTGATGGCGGCCGCCGTCGCGCTCGATCCCGCGAACCAGCCCGAGGCGCTCTCGGGGATCACCTGCGGGGTGAAGGTCAGCAGGCCACTTTGGGTCGTGTACCAGTCATTCCTGGCTTCCAGGCGGTATTCGTAGGTGCTGCCCGCCTGGAGCTGGGTGGCCGAAGCCAGAACCGCCGCTGCCGGCTGGCCGGCGCTGACGGACTTGGATGTCCAGGCGGAGGAATTCCAGGTCGAAGTGCCCACTTTGTGCCACAGGAAGCGCACGCCGCATAGTGAACCGCCATCGGAAAGCACGGAACCGTGGAGCACGGCGGATGCATCAGTGACCGAGGTCGCAGCTTCCGTTTGGATGACTGGTGCGGATTGGTTGTCCGGTACCCGGTAGGCTTTGAAGTCGTAGAGCCAGAAGTAGTAGCCGGACTTGAGGTAGTGGAACCGAAAGCGACAAGCGGTGGTCTGGACCGGCGCGGCGGCGATGGTGACGATGGAGAGAAGGTCGTTCGCGATGGGGCCGCTGTAGCCCTGGTGCCAACTCCCGCTGGCTTCCAGGTATTCGATATCGACCCGGTCGACAATGCCGTATCCGAAGTCGGCAATCACTTGCACCCGGTCCGTTCGCAACGAGGTGGAAAAATGGAGCTGGAGCCAGGGGCCATCACCGGCGGCGTTGCTTCGGTCGTCGGCGTAGGTCGACGTGCTGCCATCGAAGGCATATGGCTCGTTGATCCACTTGTTGGCCAGGTCCTGGTACTGGACGGGCGCAATCCAGGCACCGTCAGCCGCGACCAGGCGTGTGGTCATCAGCAGCGCACAGGCCCAGCACCAGAGCCAACCACCGGCAACCCGGCGCCACACGGAGAGGGACGTGTGCGTCATGGCTTATTTCGCCGGCGCCGCAGTGGCGGGGGTCGGGGGGGTGGCAGGGTGGCCGGTGCGGCCCTGCTGGGTCTGGGCGACCTTGAACCGCACCGCATCGGCCAATTCGCGGTCAGCTGCCACCACCTCCGGGAGCTGGATCAACCCGGGTGAACCGGTGCGTTCCAGGAGCAGGAGGGTCGCCCCACCGGTTTGCGGGGTGGAGGCGACCACGTGGTAGCCGAGCCCAGCGAGACCTGCCCACTTGGCCATGGATGCCTTATCATCCGGCTTCACCACCAGGGATTCGACCTCATAGGTCATGAGGAAGCGGCCCATGGGGGAACCGATCCCGGTGCCGTAGCCGGGCGGAGGAGGACGGACGCCCGGGGTGGGGGCGGGTTCCGCGGCCAGCAGGGCGGCAGACACGGCGAGCAGGGCACAGCACAAGACGATACGCATGGGAGGATCCGGCGGCTTCAGGGGGTGACGCGTTCGAGGGCGACGGTGTCGGGCAACTTTGTCGCCGGCTGGACAGGACCGGTCAGGGTGCTCAGCAGGTTGCTGGCGTCGATGTGGGTAGCATCGACCCAGACTAGGCGGGTGGAGCGGGGCTGGCCGGTGGCGGCATCGACGCTGGCCACCGCGAAGGTGGTGGCGTCGAGGGCGGTGATGGTCACCGCTACCGGCTGGGCGGGGAAATCGGGCAGGGACAGGGAGGTCTGGGTGGGAGCCACCGTCCACCGCATCTGTCCCAATCGGGTGCGCAGGGCATCCGAGACGGCGGTGACCTGGGCGGGCGGCATGTCGGCGGGAACCGCGGTCAGGGCCGCGGTCAGGACATCGACGGTGGCGGTGGAAAATCGCCAGGTACCACAGACATCGCTCACCGACGCTGCAGGCAGGCTGGAGACCAGGCCACCCAGGATCAGCAGCGAAGGAATGAGGCTCATACGCATGGCGCAACCACCGGGGTAAGGGTCGCGGGAGGCTCCAACGTCCAACAACCGGTCAAGCCGCAAAATTGATGTGCAACCGACCACATGTCCGGCATGTGCACATGATGTCTATTCCGTTAATACTTAATAAAGGGCCGGCAGCCCCCTCTTGCCAGCGCCCGCATGCGCCCCATTACCGTTATATGCCCTTGAACTGGTGCCATTGCGGCATGCCCTGGCCTATGCCCGCCTGCCTGTGGCCGACCGCACCGACACCTGCATCACCTGCCACACCCTGCCGCTGGCGGGCAAGGCGGTGGCGCCGGGGGTGCACTGCCAGAGCTGTCACGGCGGCTCCGAGGCCCATGTCGCGGGGCGCGGCATGACCAAGACCACCGGGGTTGTGGACTGCCGCTCCTGTCACGATGCGCGGCATCACCCCGGCTTTGACCGGGCGAAGCTGTGGGAGGTCATCCGGCACGGGCGGTAGTGGGGAAACCGATTGAGGCCGCGATTGCCCAGCAATGAGCCCCTTCCCACATTTCTCGGCAGCCTACTGTAGCCTCATCAACCCCTATCATGGACCAGCCCCCTGTACCCCAGCGATCGGTGATCAGCTCGATTAACTTCGGCTTCCTCGCCATCCACGATCCGCTGCTGGTGCGCCTCGCGGCACAAGCCGAGAGCTACGTCTTCACCGACCCGGAAACCAGCCTGTTCAAGCTGCGCTCATGGGTCGGGGGTGCGGCCAAGGTCGAGGGACAGAAGCGCGGGACGCGCTACGTTGCCACCAAAATCGGAGCCAAGTTATGACTGCCCTCGTCGCCGTGATGAACAAGCAGGCTGTCGCATTGGCGGCTGATAGCGCCGGCACCGTCCAAATGCCTGGCAGCAAACACGCTAAGATCTATCCGATGAACAAGCTGTTCGCCTTGAGCAAGCAGCGGCCTGTCGGCGCGATGATCTGCGGCAACAGCCAGTTCCTGGGCCTGCCCTGGGAAAGCGTCATCAAGCGGTTCAGGGCCTCTTCCCCTAGTCGAGCCCATGGATATCTCGCCGGCTGGCGTGATGAGTTCATCGCCTTCCTCTCTGGCCTCATCAGGGACCTTCCCATCCCACAGAAGGAGCGCGACCAGTCGATCATCGAGCGGTATGCCCGCTTGGTTGTTCGCGTCTCGAAGGTCTGCGGCCCGCCGAAGGAAGGCGAGCCGGAAGAGGCGTACGCGCCCCGCTTCGAGGCGATCTGGGACCAGATCCTGGCCGAACAGGAGACCGCTCCGGAACTCTTCCCCGTATCCGACGACGAGATCGTTGGGTTCCTGCTGCGGCATGGCGAAGGCCTCAAGTCCATCGACCAGGCCATCTTCACCGAGCAGAAGCTCCCTGTGCTTGAGCTGGAGCCCAAGCGAGCCAAGGCCATACGCCTGATCGCAACCCGCCCCTTCGGGAGCGCCAGCCAGGTGGTCATTGCTGGCTTTGGTGACGAGGAGTGGTTCCCCGGCATTGTGCAGCTACACATCGACGGTGCATTCGGGGATCATCTCCGCTGTTGGTGCGGCGATCAGAGCGGGATCGGTTGGGAGAACCCGGCTCAGATCGTCCCTTTCGCCCAAGGTGACGTGATCGCCTCGTTCATGGAGGGCGCCCATCCCCAGATCCGCAATGGAATCATGTCCTTCCTGAATAGATCACTGAAGGCAAACCTGCCCGGGTTCATTGGCGATCTGCTCAAGGATGACATCGAAGATGAAGCCCGTCGTAAGGCCATCTGCGAGCAGGTCTGCCAGATCGGGGACACGGTTCTCCAGGAGTTGTCCAACCATTGGGACAAGGCGGCCTTGGAGCAGCACTCGACCCCAGTCATGTACTCGGTCGCCCACCTCGGCAAAGACGAACTCGCCCTGCTCGCCGAGTCACTGATCATGACCACATCCTTGAAGCGACGCATGGATATTGAGGCAACCGAGAGCGTCGGCGGACCCATAGACGTGGCGGTCATTTCACGGACCGAGGGGTTCATATGGATCAAGCGCAAGCACTACTTCGAGGTTGACCTGAATCCCAATTTCCGTGACCGCCAGGCGTCCATGTAAGGTTGGCACCGGCCTTGCGTCTTAAACCATGAACCTCAGGATAACACCATGCTCAGGGTACGCCGCGACCTCCCCCCCGCAGCTCCGACGCCCTTCAGCGACGCCGCCGCAGACCGCCTGTTCGACCGCCTGCGCAAGGAAATGTCCCTGCCCAGCCGCGATTCGTCCGCCCCGAGGCAGCCGGATATTGTGCCGCAGGCTTGGGGCGAGTACGCCAAGCGTGCAGGTGCTGTCGCCGTCGATTTCTAGCCCGCTAGCTAGACTGGATTGGTGGCGGCCCTATGGGGCGTAAGTCACCGATCCAAGCCGGGACGCTCCTCTACTGCGATCCCTTTCCTGACTGGACCAACGCCGTGGGCATCAGCGCCCACTTCGTCGTGGTATTGCGCACCTGGGACAACGGCAATCTCATGCTAGCCCCGATCACCAGCAAGGGATCCCGCTGCCAACTATCTGTTCGCCTGACTTCCCTGCAGTTCCCGTCGCTGTTCGGCGCCGGCGGCCTGACAATCGAAGGATCGCATCTCTCCCTCCGCGACGACAGGGGCAATACCACTATTTTCGCGTGGCCAGCCGACAGCGGGGCTCTCATACCGGTCAATGGCAAGCCCATCCCCATTGACCGAAGGGCATTACTAACCCAGTCGGAATTCACCATCTTGCTCGCGACCTTACCCGACACCCTGCGTCAAAGGGTACAAGCATGACACCTATCTCAAACCGTGCACGACGGTGTCCAAAGGCGGCCACCCTTGACCAGCCAAGCCCAAGTGAGACCAGGAATGACCACCGCCACCTCGACTGCGATTTAATCCTAAGATTAGATATATAAATATATTACATTGTTTTATGTAAGTGGTATTGAGGTGCTAGCGAGGTCAAACTCGTAGGGGTTCGAGTCCCCTCCTGCGCATTTATGCAGAACCCTCGGTGAAAACCGAGGGTTCTGGCTTTTGAGGGCGGGTACATTTCGTTCACCGCGCCAGCACAAAGTGGCCTACAGCGGCTTATCCGGTACTAGCGCGGTGCCCTGCGCCTGATATCGGAGGCGCGAGTGCGCGCTATCGTCAGTAGTGGTAACGGAGTTGAACGATCACCAGGTCGTCGTCCTGGACCAGGTAGACTAGGCGATGCTCCTCCGTGATCCGCCTGGACCAGGCGCCTTGCAACAGGTGCTTGAGCGGCTCGGGCTTGCCAATGCCCTCAAAAGGGTGGCGCAGCGCATCGTCGATGATGCGGTTGATGCGCTTGAGGACGGCCCGGTCCTCAGCCAACCACTGCTGATACTCCTCCCAGGCGTGCGGCGTGAAGGTCAGTCGCACTGCGCCAGCTTCCGTTCCTTGGCCCGGCCCTTCTTGGCCTGCGCCAAGGACTCAAGCAACCGCTTGGCATTGGCCGGAGAGCGCAGCAGGTAGGCGGTCTCCTGGAGGGACTCGTATTCCTCCAGGCTCATCAGCACGGCGCTCCCGCGCTTGGAGGTGATCTCCACCGCTTCTCGGTTCGCCGTCACCTGTTCGATGAGGCTGAAGATGGTGCGCCGGGCCTCGGTCGCTGTGATCGCCGACATGGGTCACCTCCGTGATGCGTACAGGATAGCGTACATAATGGCCGACACCAGCCACATCATCGATGCAGCCGGCCTAGCAGGGTGCTGAAAAAGCACCCTGCCGGGGGTGAGGGAGGCGCTTGGCGCCCCCTGGGTAAAGAGCGACCTTGCGATTCTTCGGGGAAAATGGCGACCGCAGGTCGCCCCCGAAGGATCGCAAGGCTAGCAGGCTGGCGGGTGTTGTCCTGCTGATGGGACACGGACACCGCCTTCGCGCTGGAATGAGTCTATAATGACCTATACCCGACCGTGTGCCGATCGCGCCCTGCCCTTCCCCGGCCACGGCCGCCCCCGTGGCGGCCCAGGGGCTGTGCGCGCTCCTGCAGCAGGCCTCCTTGCCGGCCCTGGGCATCCGCACCCACTTCTCTCCCCTGGAGGGCGCGAACTCCCCCGCCGCCTGGGCGGCGACGCTGGCTGCTGCCGGCGCCCAGGGACGCACGCTGCTGGCGGACCGCGACAGCCTGGCCGGACTGCCGGCGGCGGTGACGGCCTGGGGACGCGAACGCATCGCCGTCGGCGCCACCATCCGCTGGGCCACCGGCGAATCGGCGGGCGACGAGCACGATGTGGTGCTGCTGGCACCGACCGCCGACGCCTACGCCCACCTCTGCCGGCTGCTGTCCTGGCAGGCTGAGGAACCCCGGGCGTGGGCGGGCTGGATCGACGGCCTGCGCGAGCGCCGGCCCGACCTGGCCGGGCTGGTGGCCCTGGTGCAGCACCCGGCGCCGGTGCCGCACCTGCGCGCGGCCGGGGCCGAGGTGTGGTGGCGCAGCGGACTGGAACCGGCCCCGGGGCCGGCGGATCTTCCCGCCGCCGCGCTGCCGATACTGACCCACGTCGGGCCGGCGGACCGCGCCGGGGACGCGGTGCGCCAGGCGGTCGCCCGCCGGGAAGGGCGCACCACCGCCGGCGGCGCGAGCCTGGCCGACCTGGCGGGAATGCCAGCCGCCTACCGCCAGCGGGAGACCCTGCTCGACGCCGGCCGGCGGCTGCTGGCGCGCTGCACCCACGTCCCGGGCGGGGCCTGGCACATGCCGCCTTCGCACCACCCCGATGCCGACGGCGAGCTGCGGCGCCGGGCCGAGTCGGGAATGCGCCGGCGCTACGGCCGCGAGATCCCGGAGGTCCGCGCCCGGCTCGAGCACGAACTGCAGGTCATCGCCGCCAAGGGCTTCTCGGGCTACCTGCTGACCGTCGCCGACCTCGCCGCCGGCCGCCGGACCTGCGGGCGCGGCAGCGGGGCCTCGTCGCTGGTGGTCTACTGCCTGGGGGTCACCAACGTCGATCCCATCCGCTACCACCTGCTGTTCGAGCGCTTCCTCAACCCGGCGCGCACCGATCCGCCGGACCTGGACGTCGACTTCCCCTGGGACGAGCGCGACGCGGTGCTGGCCGCCGCCATCGCCGGCTACGGCCGCGAGCACGTGGCCATGGTGGCGAACCACAACCACCTCCGCCGCTGGAGCGCCCTGCGGGTGGTGGCCAGGGCCTACGGCCGCTGCGACCGCGAGACCACCGCGGTGCGCCAGCAGGTGCGCGCCCACGAGCGCTACGGCCTGCCGCTGCGCCTGGCCGAGCCGTGGCCCGGGATCCTGGCCCAGGCCGCCCATCTGGTCGGCATCCCCCACCATGCCGGGCTGCACTGCGGCGGCGTGGTCATCACCCCGCGGCCGCTGCGCGACCTGGTGCCGGTCCACCCTGCCGCCAAGCACATCGAGCTGGAGGCCGAGCCCGGCGACGAGGCCCCGCCGCCGCGCATCCCCATCCCGGCCATCGCCTGGGAGAAGGACGGCGCCGAGGCCATGGGCCTGGTGAAGATCGACCTGCTCGGCAACCGCTCGCTGGCGGTGGTGCGCGACTGCCTCGCCGACCTGGCCGAGGACGGCATCGCCATCGACGAGCTGCGCTGGCGCCCGGCTGAGGATCCCCTGACCCGCCGCATCGTCGCCGCCGGCGACACCCTGGGCTGCTTCTACATCGAATCGCCGGCCATGCGCCAGCTGCAGGCCAAGGCCTGCAGCGGCGACTTCGACCGCCTGGTGGTGCACAGCTCGATCATCCGCCCGGCGGCCAACCGCTGGATCGAGGCCTACCTCGACCGGCTCTGGCACCACCGGACCACCGGCCAGCACCTGCCGGAGTGGTACCCGCACCCGGCCCTGCGCGGCCTGCTGTCCGACAGCTTCGGCATCCTTTCGTACCAGGAGGACGTGATGCTGGCGGCGATCGCCATCGCCGGCTTCGACGACCGCCAGGCCAACGCCCTGCGCAAGGCCCTCGGCCTGTGGGACACCCAGGAGCGCCTGACCCGCTTCGCCGACGAGTTCCGCCGCGGCGCCGAGGCGCGCGGGGCCGGCGCCGAGGCCATCGCCACGGTATGGGGCATGATCGCCTCGTTCGCCGGCTACAGCTTCTGCAAGGCGCACAGCGCCAGCTACGCGATGATCAGCTTCCAGTGCGCCTACCTCAAGGCGCACCATCCGGCGCACTTCCTCGCCCGGGTGGTGGCCAACGAGGGCGGCTTCTACGCACCCGCCGCCTACCTCGAGGAGGCGCGGCGGCGCGGCGTGCGCATCCTCGGCCCCTGCGTGGCCGCCAGCGCCTGGACCACGGTGCGCGAAGGCGCCGACGCCATCCGCGTCGGCCTGCACCTGCTGCCGGGGCTGTCGGCCGACAGCGGCCGGCGCATCGTCGCCGAACGCGGGCGGACGCCCTTCGCCGGCATCGCCGACCTGCGCCGGCGGACCGGGCTGGGAGCCAGCGCCCTGGACAGCCTGGCGCGCGCCGGGGCCCTCGACGCCCTCTGCCCGGGCCTCAACCGCGACCAGGTGCTGTGGGTGGCCACCAGCGTCGGCCTGGAGCCGGCGGTGCGCGGCTACGAGGACGACGACGGCGTGCAGCGCCTCTTCCCGCGCGAGCCCTGCCGCGATCCCGTGCCGCCACCGCTGCCGCCGCGCCCGCCCCGCGCCCTCGCCTGGGACGTCTTCCGCGTCCTCGGCTTCCTGCCCGCCGGCCACCCCATCCACTTCTGCGAGCGCAGCCGCGACCGCCTGCGCTGCGTCGATCTCGTCCCGGCGCGGGCCAAGGCCCGGGTCAGCCTGGTGGCCTGGCCGATCACCCGCAAACAGGTCGAGGCCCATCCCAAGCCGAAGCCGGGCAAGACGGCGGGCCCGCCGGAACCGATGGCCTTCGTGACCCTCGAGGACGAGACCGGCCTGGTCGAGACGGTGTGGTTCCCCCAGGCCTACCGCACCTACGGGCCGCTGCTGGAGCAGGAACGCCCACTGCGGCTGCACGGCACGGTCGAGGTCCACCACGGAGCGGTGGCGCTGACCGTGCAGACGGCCGAGGTGGTGGAGCTGGTGACGTAAGCAGCCGCAGGCTGCTCGGGGGAATTTCGGCGCTTACGTGGCCCATGCTTCCGGCATTTGGCACAGACCACGTGCAGAAAATGACTTGTGGCAATATTGGCAAGTTGGCGGCAGGTCTTCCCCGCCACCGGCGGAATTCCTGAAACGGCCTCCGACCCCGCGACGTTTCCTGGCATCCACCCCTTGGAGCATGCCATGAAGCCCGTGACCGCCCTGCTCGCCCTGACCGCGCTGTCGACCGGCCTGGCGGCCGCCGACGCCGCGACCGCGGCCGCCAAGCCCTATCCGCTCGACACCTGCATCATCTCCGGCGACAAGCTGGGATCGATGGGGGCGCCGGTGGTGATCGTGCGCGAGGGACGCGAGATCAAGCTGTGCTGCAAGGGCTGCATCAAGGATTTCGACAAGGATCCGGCGAAGTTCCTCGGCAAGATCGCCCAGGCCGAGAAGGCCAGGTCCGCCACCGCGGCCGCCACCGCACCCGCCGGCGCACACCATCACTGAGGACCGGCGGCGGACCGGCCCTGCGCCGGACCGCACCCGCAAGCAGGCTGCGGAAAACGCAGCCTGCTCGCATTGCGCTCCTTCGGGGGCGACCTGCGGTCGCCATTTTCCCCGAAGAATCGCAAGGTCGCTCTTTACCCAGGGGGCGCCAAGCGCCCCCCTCACCCCCGACAGGGTGCTCTTTCAGCACCCTGCTAGGCGCGTCCGGCCAGGCGCACTCAACGCGGGCACGATGCTGATGGTATATCGTTCTACCATGACCATTTCCCCCTGCGCCACCCTGATCGCCCTGATCGCCGGAACGCTCGCCGCCGGCGACGCCGGTGGCGCCCTGGCGCTGCCCAACCCCGGCTTCGAGCAGGACGGCGCCGGCATCCCGGGCTGGCACAGCGGGGGGACGGTGGCGCTGGCCGCGGGAACCGCCGCCGGCCAGCGCTGCGCCCTGTTGCGCCCGGCCCCCGGGGCCGACGCCTGGCTGGGCTCGGCGGTGCTGGACGGGGTCGAACCCGGGGCCACCTATGAGCTGCGCTTCCAGGCGCGCGCCGCCGACGGCGGCCAGGCCCTGGTCGAGGCGCAGTTCTACAGCGAGGTCGAAGCCGGCAAAGACCACTGGTGGAAGGCGCGCAAGCTCAGCGTCGGCGAAGGCTGGGGCGCCTGTTCCGCCAGCGCCACCCTGCCCGCGGCGGCGGACTGGCAGGGCCGCCGCCTGACCGTGCGCCTGGTCGCGCGCGAGGCGGCGGTGGCGGTCGACGCGGTCGCGGTGGTGCGCTGCGCCGCCCCGGCCGGCGGGCATGAGCCGCTGGTCAACGGCGGTTTCGAGCTGGGCTGGACCGGCTGGGGCATCGACCACGTCTCCAGCGACCTGCTCTACCGCAACACCACCCCGCCGTCCTTCGACCGCGACGAACATGTCGACGGCGCCGTCGGCCTGCGCCTGCCGCCGCAGAACTGCGTCATGGGCATGCGCCATCCCGCCCGCCCGGGGGTGCCGCTGACCGCCTCGTGGTGGGCCAAGGCGCGCACCACCGGGGCCAAGGCGCCCCAGGTCACCCTGATCACCCCGCACTGGGACTTCCGCGCCGCCACCCTGGCCGCCGCCGCCGCGATGCCGCGGGAATGGACCCGCTACCAGGTGACGCTGACCCCGCGCGACCGCGGCAACCCCTACGCCAACACCGTCTACCTGCGCATCGACAGCAACGACAGCGAGCTGCTGGTGGACGGCTTCCGGCTCGACCAGGGCGAGGCCCCGGGCGCCGATCCGCTGCCGCCCCAGGCCGCCTTCCGCGCCCTCGCCCCGCTCGGGGTGTACCGCCAGGGCCAGCCGGGACGGGGCGCGGTGACGGTCCATGCCCCCGGCGCCCTGGCGCTGCCGGCGCGCGTCCTGCTCGAGGCCACCTCGGCCAGCGGCGCCAGCCGGTGGCGCCAGGAGCTGGCGGTGACCGCCCTCGACCCCCAGCGGCGCTGCGAGCTGCCGCTGGAGTTCCCCACCACCCGCCTGGGGGTGGCCGAGGTGGCGGTGACCCTGATCGACGCCGCCGGCGCACGCCACCAGCTGCCCTGCGGCGGGCGGGTGGCGGTGATCGATGCCGGCGAGGTGGCCCCGCACCCGGTGCTGGGGCTCGAGAACCGCCACTTCCGCGCCCCGGCCTGGGCGATGCCCCCGCGCGAGGAGCTGGGGCGGCTGGCCGGCACCGGCTTCTCGCGCATCTTCCCCGGCGGGCCGGGGATCGAGGAGCCCGCCAGCCATCCCGCCGAGCTGGCGGCGGTGCGCGCCATGCTCCACCTCAAGAAGCAGGCCGGGCAGACGGTGATGGTGTGCATGGGCGAGTTCAACCACGGCTCGCCGCTCAACTGGCAGACCTGGAAGCCGCTCGCCCCGGCCGAGCTGGACGCGCACATCGCCGCCTTCGCCCGCCAGTGCGCCGGGGTGGCGGCCGGGCTGGGCGACGATGCCGACTGGATGCAGGTGCTCAACGAGGTGAACATCTGGCGCAAGGCCGACGGCGCCGACAAGGGCCGCAACGTCATGCCACCCGCGCTGTACGCGCGCGTGCTGCGCGAGGTCGCGGCGGCGGTGCGCGCGGTGGCGCCGCGCCTGCGCCTGGCCCTGAGCATCAACGGGGTCGATTTCGAATACGCCGCCGCGCTGCTCGCCCAGGACCTGGGCGGGGCGGTGGACGGCTTCGGGGTCAACGCCTACCGCCGCACCCCCGAGGACCCGGCGGTGGTCGACGACTACGCCCGCCTGCGCGCGCTCATCGACCGCCACCACCCCGGCCTGCCGCTGTTCAACACCGAGCAGTACTTCGGCGCCCGCCTGCGCGTCGGACGCTCGACCGAGAGCGAGTGGGAGAACTGGTGCGACAGCGAGGCCGAGCAGGGCGCGCGCATGCTGCAGACCTGGCTGCACCATGCCGCGGCCGGCAACGTGCCGTTCGCCTCGATGATCCCCGAGGAGACCGTCTACCGCCTGGGCGACGCCGACCCGGTACGCCACTACTTCGTCTTCACCGGCATGCGCCACTTCGCCCGCCTGCTCGCCGGGGCGCAGCCGGCCGGCTCGCCGGCGCTGCATCCGGCCCTGCGCACCTTCCTGTTCACCCTGCCCGACGGCCGCACCGTCGCCAGCCTGGCGGCCAAGGAATGGGGCACCCGCGGCAGCGTGCGCCTGGCCGCGCCCGCCGACGCCGCCACCGACTGCGACGGCAACCCGGTCGCCAGCGACCCGCTGGCGGTCGACGCCCTGCCCAGCTACCTGGTCTTCGCCCGCGGCCGCGATGCCGCCGCCCTGCTCGCCGGGGCGCGCATCGGCGGCTTCGGCTT
>JAKLKR010000071.1 GCA_023150565.1 Planctomycetota bacterium | reverse complement strand
GCGGCGCCGCCGCCCGCCGCGCCGGCGAGGCCCTGCCGGCCGCCGCCGGCGCGGTGCACCTGCGCCCGGCGGCGCCCTGCCGCCGCTGCCGCGCGCCGGGGTGGTGCTGGTCGAATCGGCGGCCGGCAACGCGGTGGTGGCGGTGAGCGCCGATGCCGGCGAGGGCGATCCCGCGCGCGTGGGCGGTGGCCGCCTGCCCGCGCTGGGGGCGCAGCCGCACCGGGTGGCCGACTGGCATGGCGCTGACGCCATGGTCGCCGACTGGCAGGCCCGCCGCACCGGCCTCGACCTCATGCCGCTGGTGCTGGCGCTGGCGGTGGCGCTGTTCGCGGCCGAGACCTGGCTGGCCAACCGCAGCCTGCTTCCTGCGGTTGATGGTAGGCGGTTGATGGGTGGCGGTCCTGCCGCCAGCCGCGCCTCGGGATCTTCGTCAACCACCAACCATCAACCATCAGCCGGTGGAACCCCATGATCCACTGGACCCCGCACCTGCCCCCGGTGGTGGTGGCCGGCCTGCTGCTCGGCGGCGGTGCCGGGCTGTGGTGGCTGCACGCCCGCCTGGCCGCCACCCGCGGGCGCGGCGTGGCCTGGCTGCTGGTGGCGCCCAAGGCTGCGCTGCTGGCGCTGCTGGCGCTGGCGGTGCTCGACCCCGGGCTGGCGGTGGACGGCGCCGACCAGGGCCGCCGCACCCTCTGGCTGCTGCTCGACCGCTCCGCCTCGATGGCGGTGCGCGACACCCCGGGCGGCACCCGCGCCGAGCGCGCGGCGCGCGTGGCCGACACCCTGGCCAAGGCCGCCCCAGCCGGGGTGCGGGTGGAACGGCGCTGGTTCGACACCGCCCTGCACGACGCCGACCAGGGCCCGCCCGGCGACGGCACCGACCTCGCCGCCTGCCTGCAGGCGCTGGCGCGCCCGGCGGCGGCGGTCGACACCGTGGGGGTAGTGGTGGTCAGCGACGGCGGCGACGAGCCGGTGGCGCCCGAGGCGGCGCCCGCGCTGCCGATCAGCGCGGTGGCGGTGGGCGGCCCCACCGCCGCCCTCGACGACCTCGCGGTGGCGGCGCTGGCCGCCCCCGAGGCGATCGAGCGCGGCATCGAGGCCGAGGTGGTGGTCGACGCGGTGGCGCGCGGCTCGGCCGGCTTCCTCGCCGGCTGCGGCTCGGTGGCGGTGACGCTCGAACGCCGCCGCGGCCTGGGCGCCTGGCAGGCGGTGGGGAGCAGCGGCGTCGATCTGCGCCAGGGCCGCGCGCGCGCCACCTTCCGGCTCAAGGAGGACGCCCCCGGGGCGGTGCAGGTGCGCGCCAGCGTGGCCGAGCTCAAGGGCGAGGTCAGCCTGCTCGACAACCGCCGCAGCGCGGTGGTCGAGGTGCGCGAGCGCTCGCTGCACGTGCTCTACTGGTCGCGCAGCCTGGGGGTCGAGATCAAGCTGCTGCGCGGCGAGCTGGGCCGCGACCCCGGGGTGACCCTCACCGCCGCCTACCGCACCATGGGCGAGCGCTTCGCCATCCAGGGCGACCGGGTGGCGGGCGACGAGGCCCTGGCCACCGGCCTGCCCGCCGACCCCGCCGGGCTGCGCGGCTTCGACGTGGTGGTGCTGGGCTCGTTCCCGGCCGAGGCGCTCAAGCCCGCCAGCCGCACCGCCCTCGCGGCCTGGGTCGAGGGCGGCGGCGCGCTGGTGCTGCTGGGCGGCGAGGAGTCCTTCGGCCGCGGCGGCTGGACTCGCGGCGAGCTCGCCCCGCTGGTGCCGTGGCAGGGCGGCGGCGACGAGCCGGCGCCCGAGCGCGGCACCTTCCCGGTGGCGGTGGCCGCCGGCGCCCAGGCGCATGCGGTGGTGCGCGGCCTGGCCGAGGCCCTGGCCGGCGGCGCGGGCATCGCCAGCCGCAACCGCCCCGGCGCCCTGCGCCCGGGCGCCCAGGCCCTGCTGACGGTCGACTCCGCCGGCGGCTCGGCCCCGCTGGTGGCCTGGCAGCCCTACGGCCGCGGCAAGGTCATGGGCATCGCCACCGACAGCCTGTGGCGCCTGCACCAGTCCAATGCCCGCAGCGGCGGCGGCGCCGACCCCTATGGCCTGTTCTGGCGCCAGGCGGTGCGCTTCCTCGCCGACCGCGCCGAGGGCGGGCGGGTGCTCAAGGTGGCCTTCGACCGCGCGCGCTACCGCCCGGGCGACACCGCCCAGGCCACCGTCACCGCCGCCGCCGACGGCCCGGTGCGCATCACCGCCGCCCTCGCCGCCCCCGACGGCGTGCGCCGCGACCTCGCGCTGGAAAACGCCCCCGGCGGGCTGCGCACCCTGGCGGTGCCCTTCACCGCGCGCGGCACCTGGACCCTGCGCCTGGCCGCCTACGCCGACGGCAACCTGCTCGAGACCTGGGAACGGGTGCTGGAGGTGGCCCCGGCGCTGCCCGAGGGCGCCCGCCTGGAGCGCGACGAGGACGGCCTGCGCCGCCTCGCCAGCGGCCGCGGCGGCCTGGCAGTGGGCGAGGAGGACCCCGCCGCGGTGGTGAACTGGGTCGCCGCCCAGTCGCGCGCGCGCAGCGCGGTGACGGTGCGTTCGCTGGTGTTCGGCGCCCCCTGGTGGCTGGCCGCGGTGGTGCTGGTGCTGCTGACCGAGTGGTGGATCCGCCGCAAACGGGGGCTGATATGAGAAGAAAGTCAGAAGGAGGAAGGAGGAAGGAGGAAGGGATGCGGTTCCGCATCCAGGGCCGGGGGTGCTGTCCGAGCGGTTCTGCACCGGGAGGGGGTCCGACGCGCGTCGCACGGTGCCGTCAACCCTTCCTCCTTCCTCCTTCCTCCTTCCTCCTTTTTCTTATCTGCCTGTCCCCATCGCTCTGGTCCGCCGACGGGCTGGTGCAGTGGTCGGATGGCAAGGTTGAAGAAGGCACGGTCGAACTCGGCCAGGACGTGGTCTTCCACGACGGCACCGTCCAGCACCGCCTGCCCAAGGCGCGCATCCGCGAGATCCGCCTCGCCACCAAGCGCGAGGAGCTGGCGGCCTCGTGGCGCTTCCCCGAGCCGGGCAAGCCGTTCAAGGAGCTGGTGGGCAGGCCGTTCCCGGTGCGCGACCTGGTCGCCACCCTGCGCCTCGACGACGGCAGCAAGCTCAACGGCCACCTGCACACCACCGTGGCCTACCTCGAACTCGCCGACGGCAGCCGCAGCAAGGTGCTGATCCCGGCCAAGCAGCAGGGCACCAGCGAGCAGACCCTGGCCGACCTGGTCTATCCGGTGCGGGTGGTGGTGGCGGGCGAGGGGGCGGCGGCGGTGCCCACCCGCCTGCTGCTGCCGGTGGCGGCGGTGGGCCGGGCCGATGGCGCCGCGGTGCTGGCCGGGGCCGGGCTGGTGCGCTACCCCGCCACCATGACCGGCGAGGGCCTGACCCTGCCGCCCGGCATCGAGCTGCCGGCGGTGGTGGCGGTGCAGGGGGCGAACGGGCTGAGCGTGGCCTGGCCCGCGCCCGGGGCCGACGACGCCGCCCTGCGTGCGCGGGTGTCCGGTCCGCTCGCCGAGCTGGCCGACTACATGGACGAGCACCGCCTGCTCGGCATCTGGCAGCCGCCCGGCGACGTCTGCCTGCTCACCCTGCTGATGCTGCGCCGGGTCGGCGCCACCACCGGCGAGCAGGACGCCAAGCCCTGGCGGCTGGAGGTGTGGCGCTGGCGCCCCGATCCGGTCAAGGACACCCGCTTCCTGATCGCCGCGCGCGGCTTCCTGCTGCGCGGCACCGGGGTCGCCCCGCCGGTGGCGGTCGAGCACGCCTGGTGGCCGCTGCGGGCGACCGCGGCCGGATACGAGGTGGGAGGAGAGGAAGGGGAAAGTCAGAAGTCAGAAGGAGGAAGGAGGAAGGAAGGAGGGAAGAAGCCATGACCACATCCGCCGCGTCCGCAGACAGCCACCCGGGTCCTAGGAAGCAGGGGAGCGACCCTTCCTCCTTCCTCCTTCCTCCTTCCTCCTTTCCCGCCCCTCCTTCCTCCTTTCCCGGCGGCCTGAGGCCGCGCTTCGCCGCCCTCGCCCGGCGCATGACCGCGGCGGCGGTCGCGCACGGGGTGCTGTACTGGCTCGCCGGCAGCGCCGCCGCGGTGCTGGCGCTGTGCCTGGCCGACAACCTGCTGCGCCTGCCCGCCGCCCTGCGCCTGGCGGCGGCGGCGCTGGTGGCGGGCCTCAGCCTGCACGCGCTGTGGACGCGGGTGGTGCGCCCGGCGCGCACCCCGCTCAGCGCCGAGGGCGCGGCGCGCGCCGCCGAGGCCGCCAGCGGGCGCGGCGACAACCTGCTGATCAACGCCTGCCAGCTCGAGGGCGCCGAGCTGGGCGAGGGCGCGCGCGTGCTGCTCGCCCCCGCCCTGGCCGAGGCGCGCAGCGCCGCCGTCGGCCTGCCCCAGGCCCGCCTGCTCGGCCTGCGCGCGCTGGCGCTGTGGGCGCTGGTGGCGCTGTGCTGCGCCGCCGGCTGGACCGCCTACGCCGGGCGCTTCGGCGACCACGCCGCCAACGCCCTGCGCCGCCTGGCCCTGCCCCTGGCCGACGTGCCGCCGGTGGGCAGCGTGGCGCTGGTGCTGGAGCCGTCCGGCGACGTCACCGTGGCCGAAGGCGACGACCTCGCCCTGACCGTGCGGGTGCGCGCCCTCTCGGTCAGCGGCGAGCAGGCCGGCGCCCCGGTGGTGGTGTGGGCCGAGGGCCGCCGCGACGTGCCGCCCGACGGCGCCGGCTGCGAGCGCCTGGAGCTGCAGGCCGCCGGCCCCGGGGTGTGGCGCGGCCGGCTCGCCAGCCTGCGCCGAGACCTCTGCCTGCGCGCGCTGTGCGGCGACGCCTGGACCGCGGCGGTGCGGGTGGCGGTGGCGCCGATGCCGCGCCTGCTCGCGCCCGGCTGGCGCAGCCAGGCCCCGGACTACGCCGGCCAGCCCGCGGTCGACCTGCCCGGTCCGCCCGGCACCGCCACCGTGCTGCCAGGCTCGCGCCTGACCTTCTCGGCCGAGGTGGTGCCGGCGGTCGGCAGCGTGGTGCTGACGGTGGGCAGCGCGACCACCGCCTGCACCCGCAGCCGCGACCGCTGGCAGGCCGACATCACCGCCACCTCCGCCGCCACCGTGCTGGTGCAGGCGGGCTGGGCCGGGCGCACGGTCGAGCTGGCGCGCGGGGCCATCGCCCTCGACCAGGACCGGCCGCCCACCGTCGAGCTGGAGGGCGCCGGCGGCAACCGTGTGCTGCCGCCCGGGGCCTCCATCGAGCTGTCCTTCACCGCCCGCGACGACCTCGGGCTGCGCCGCTGCGCGCTCACCGTGCGCGAAGCCAGCGGCGGGCGCGGCGAGCCGGTGCGCTCGTGGCCGGTGGCGGCCGCCCCCGGGCCCAAGGAGGCCGGGCACAAGCACCGCCTGGTGCTGGATCCCGCGCGCTTCCAGCCCGGCCGCGCCTACGTGGTCGAGGCGGTGGCCGAGGACTGGAACCCGGCCGGGGCCCCGGCGGTCTCGCGCCCGCTGGTGGTGCGGGTGCAGAACCCCGACGAGATCCAGGTCTCGGACGCGGCGGTGCGGGCGGCGATCGACAGCCTGCGCCGCGCCATCGCGCGCGAGCGCGAGGCCGAGGGCATCAGCGACAACCTGCTCGCCCAGGGCGAGCTGCCGCCGGCCCGGCTGGGCGCCCACCGCGACGCCATCGCCAGGCCGCAGAACGACGCCCGAGCCGCCGGCCGCGAATCCCGCCAGCGCTTCGAGAAGGCCGGCGACCTGCACGCCGCGCGCGCGCTCGAACCGGTGGTCGAGGGCGAGATGGGCCTGGTCGAACGCGACGCGCCAGCGCCTGGCCGCGATCAAGGAGCGCCAGGGCTTCATCGTCGCGCGCCTGCTCGCCATCCTCGGCGAGGCGGCGGAGCGCGCGCAGCAGAAGACCGCCCCGGGCGGCAGCGATCCCGGCGGCAGCCCGCCCTCGACCACCACCGCGGTGCGCGAGCTGGCCGCCGACCTCGACGAGTTCCTGCGCAAGCAGCAGCGCCTGCTCGAGCGCAGCCGCTCGCTGCTCGAAGGCGGCGGGCTCGATCTCGGTGACGACAAGGAGAAGATCCTCGGCGAGCTGGCGCGCGAGGAGGCGGCGCTGGCCAAGTTCATCGAGGAGAAGCTCACCGACTTCTCCAAGCTGCCGCCGCAGGACTTCGCCGACGGCACCCTGCTCAGCCAGTTCAACAGCGTCTACCAGGAGATCGCCCAGGCCTCCAAGGACCTCTACCAGAAGCGCATCGAGCTGGCGGTGCCGCACGAGCAGAGCGGGCTCGAGCTGGCGACCCAGCTGCAGCACAACCTCGAGAAGTGGATGAACGACCGCCCCGACAACATCCAGTGGAAGATGGAGGAGGCGATGGCGCCCGCCGATGTGCCGATCAGCGAGCTGCCCAAGCAGCTCGAGGACATCGTCGGCGAGCTGCTGGATAAAGAGGAGGAGATGAGCGAGGACATCGAGGACGTCACCAGCGCCTGGATGGACAACCTCGACAAGGGCGCCGGCTGGCTGGCCGCCGACGGCCCGATCTCGAACATGAGCGCCAAGGGCATCACCGGCAACATGCTGCCCAACCAGAACGAGATCGGCGGGCGCTCGGGCGAGGGCCGCACCGGGCGCAGCCACGGCCAGATGGTCGAGAACGAGGCCTGGGGCAAGGGCGGGCGCGAGACCCCGACCCGGCTCACCCCCTCGACCTTCGAGTCCGGCTCGGTCAAGGACCACAGCACCGATCCCACCGGCGGCGCCACCGGCGGCGGCAAGGTCGCCGGCTCCGACGCCGAGGGCCTGCGCGGGCCGGTGCCGCCCGAGCTCAAGCAGGCGCTGCAGCGCCTGAGCGGCAACCAGGCCAAGGTGCGCCAGGAGGCCGGCGACCTCGCCCTGCGCCTGCGCAAGCAGGGCGCGCCGGTGCCGCAGCTCGAGGCGGCGGTCACCGCCATGCAGGCGATGGAGGAGGCCACCCGCAAGGCCGACGGGGCGGGCATCCGCAGCCGCTACAGCGAGGCGGTGGACGCGCTCAAGGACACCCGCCGCGAGATGGTGCTGGGCGGCCTGGGGCGCGAGAAGATCCGCCTCGAGCGCAGCCAGCGTGACGGCATGACCCAGGGCGCCGGCGCCGGCCGGGTGCCGCCTGGCTACGAGGAGATGACCTCGCGCTACTTCCAGGAACTGGCCAAGGGGGAATGAGCCGCATGTTCCCCCTGCTGCGCTGCTTCGCCGTCGTCGTCCTGGCCGCCGGCGCCTGGGCCCAGGATGTGGTCACGCTCAAGGATGGGCGGGTGCTGTTGGGCACCTGGAACCCGGTCAACCTGACCATGACCCTGGCCGGGGCGGAGCGGCGGGTGGTGCCGGTCGAGCTCTACCAGATCGCCGCGGTGGCGCAGCGCCCCGATATGGCGGCGGTCGTATCGCCCCAGGCCGATGTGGTGCGGCTCAAGGACGGGCGGGTGCTGGTGGGGGTGTTCAATCCCCTCAACCTGACCGTGACCTTGGCCGACCGCCAGGTGGTGCCGGTCCAGGTTTGGCAGATCGCCGGCATCCAGCCGGCCCCGGTGCGGGTCGAGCCCCCCGCCCCCGTCCCCGCCGCCGGGGCGCCGGCGGAGTTCCCCACCCGGGTGGGCATCGTCGGTCCGGTGGTGACCGCGGTGGTGCTGAGCTCGTGGATCCTGGTGCCCTGGTGGCGGCACTCCCACTGGCATCATTGCTGGTAGACGCCGGCAGGCGCCGCTTGTGCCCTCGGCAGGGGCCGCTTTCCTGGCCGCCCCATGCAGACGATCATCCTGGTCCGCCACGGCTATCCGCTGTCCTGGGACCAGAACCTCAAGGCGCGCGGCACCGCGCCCCACCTGCGCCTCGACCCTGCCCTGGCCGAGATCGGCCGGCGCCAGGCCGCGCTCACCGCCGCCCACCTCGCCGCCGCCGGCGGTGCCAGCGTGGTGCTGTCCTCGCCCTTCCGCCGCTGCCTCGAGACCGCGGACGCCATCGCCGCCGCCTGCCAGGCCGCGGTCAAGCCCGACTGGCGGCTGGGCGAGGTGCTGCTGTCGCAGGTGCTGGGCAGCCCCTTCAGCCCGGGCAGTGCCATGGACCCGGAATGGCTCGAACGGCGCGAGGGCGCCGGCAAGCCCTCCCATCCGGAATCCGACCGCACCATCCAGGAGCGGGTCGGGCGCCTGGTGGTGGAGCTCAAGGCGCGCGCGCCCTTCGCCCAGCGGGTGGTGCTGGTGTCGCACGAGATCATCCTCAAGGAACTGCTCAAGGGCATGACCGGGCGCATGGTGACGGTCGACTGGCATCCCGCCGCCGTCACCACCCTGGTGCGCGCCAAGCCGGTGGATCGCCAATGGCGGCTGGTCGGCGAACTCGGCGCCTTCAAGCACCTGGGCGGTGACGACCGTTGCGAGCCGGTGGAGCAGATCGTGCACAAGTACCATCCGCTCGACAGCCGGTCCTGAAGCGGGCGCGATGAAGCCCTGGATCCTGCTCGACGCCGCCGCCGTTCCCGGCGGCGGCGAGCTGCGCCTGTACCGGCACGGCGACGATTTCTCGATCCGGGTCGGCGCCGACGAGTTGATGAACAGCCACGCCCACGGCTCCGAGGACGCCCTCGCCCGCCTGGCCTGCGAACGCCTGGGGCCGCGCCTGCGGGCGCAGGTGCTGGTGGGCGGCCTGGGCATGGGCTTCACCGCGGCGGCGGCACTGCGCGCCCTCGCCGGCGACGCCCGGGTGGTGGTCGCCGAACTGGTGGAGGCGGTGGTGGCGTGGAACCGCGGCCCGCTCGCCGGGCTGGCCGGGCGGGTGCTGGACGACCCGCGGGTGGAGGTGCGGGTGGGCGACGTGGCCGACCAGCTGCGCGCCGCGCGCGCGGCCTGGGACCTGGTGCTGCTCGACGTCGACAACGGCCCCCAGGGGCTGACCGCCGAGGCCAACTCCTGGCTCTATGGCGCCAACGGCCTGGCGCGCATCCGCACCGCCCTGCGTCCGGGCGGCCTGCTGGCGGTGTGGTCGGCGGTGCCGGACGAACGCTTCACCCGCCGCCTGCAGCAGGCCGGCTTCCAGGTCGAGGTGGTGCCCGCGCGCGCCCACGGCGGACGCGGCACCCGCCATGTGCTGTGGTTCGCCCGCAACGGAGGCCGGCTGTAACGCCGCCGCCGCGGCCGGGTATCCCCCCCGGGGTCCCATGCGGAATGCAGCGGTGCTGGCGATGTGCGTGCTTGCGGGTTGCGGGGGTGGCGGTGGCGGAGGGGTGACGGCACCGCCGGCGCAACCGCTGCTTCCTGTCTCCCCCAACGGCACCACGCCGCCGGCGCCGACCGGCTGGGCGGCGATCCGCGCCCAGGCCCGGCCGCTGGTGGCGCTGGCCGACGAGTTCGCCCCCGCCCAGGTGCAGGCGCCCGCCGGCGACGGCTGGGAGGACGGCATCAGCATCAGCCGCGACGGCCTGCACCTGTATGCGGTCTATGTACCCGCCGACCTGCTCAGCTTCACCCTCGCCGGCGACGACCAGCGCAGGTCGCAGAACTATCTGCGCGGGCCCACCCTGGGGATGGATCTCACCACCATCCCCGCCGGCCTGCCCGACCCCCAGCCGACCCGCTGGATCCATGGCGACCTGGTGCATGCCAGCCGCAGCGCCCTCGACCAGCCCTTCGGCCCCTGGCGCCGGCTGGCGCTGTCGCAGGCGGTGTGGTCGGAAGGGGCCCCGCAGCCCGCGGGCCTGGCCAGCGGCGGCAGCTGGAGCCTGTTCGCCTACACCAGCAACCAGCACGCCCCCGACTACCTGGCGCACATCTGCCTGGTGCGCGGCGCGGTGCCGGACCAGGCCAGCCCCGGGACGATGCTGCCGGCGCCGGTGACCACCACCACCAACGAGGACAACCCGCACGTCGAGCGCCTGGACGCCAGCCGCCTGGTGCTGTTCTTCGACAGCATCGACCGCCAGGCGGGGCGCATGCACGACCTGTGGTACGCCACCAGTGGCGACGACGGTGCGACCTGGGCGGCACCGCTGCCGGTGTCGTCCATCAACACCGCCAGCGACGAGCAGCAGCCGCACCTTTGGCAGGATGCCGGGGGCGGCTGGTGGCTGTACTGGTCCGCCACCAACCCCGCCGACGGCAAGCTGGGCATCTACCGTGCCCGCCAGCAGACCGCCGGCAGCTGGGACGCCTGGGGCGCGGCCCAGCTGGTGGTGGGCGCCGGCAACACCGCCGGGGTGGGCGAGCCGACCCTGACCGCGGCCGGCGACCTGTCGTTCGTGGTGGTGATGCAGGACCCGGCCGGTACCGCCGTCAACCGCTACGACGCCGACCCCTGGTTCGCCCCGCGCCGGCCCACCGGGGTGGCGGCGCAGCGCCGCCTTCAGGCGCTCGACACCACGCCCCTGGCGCCGCTCAGCCGGCCCTGGGCGCGCTCGCTGGCATCCACCCACACCCCGAGATGACCGGCGTCGCCCCAGTAGACATGGTCTGACTCGTAGAGCGTGAGCAGGTGCACCTGGCGGGCGATGGCGCGGCGATGGCGGCCGGGATCGCGGTGCCACCACACCAGGTCGCGCCGCCGGCGCAGCAGCTCGTCCAGGGTGGGACCGGCCTGGCGCACCTGCTGGGCGAAGAGGTTGCCGGCGATGCGCTGGCGCTGCTCCATCGCCGAGTGCAGCACCTCAAGGTCGAGGTCGGCGGCATGGGCCTGCAGGTGGCGGTCGAGCGCCGCCAGCGCCCGGCGGGTGGTGGGTGGATGGCGTCGCCCTTCGACCGCCATCACGCGTTCCTCCAGAATCCGGCAGGCGGCGTTGGCCTCGGCCGGGAGCGGTGCGGGCGCCGGGTCGGCGGCGGCATCCGCCGCGGCCTGGTGCTGGGCGATGAAGCCCTGCATGCGCTTGAGCAGGCTGCCGCGCGTCAGCTCCCGCTCCAGTTCCGCCAAGCGCGCCGTCCGGCGGTTGCTGGCGGCGCGGGCCGCGGCCAGCACGGGATCGTTCCCCAACCGGCGCGCGGATGCGGCGTCGAGGGCCTGCACCGCGTCCTCCCAGGCCATCAGCCGGCGCGCCAGCTCCACCGCCTGGATCCAGCGCTCGGCAGGGACGCCGGTCTCGAGCCGGGCGAGCTGATCGCGCAGGCGGGTGCGGGCGGCGGTCAGGGGCCGGGGTGTTCCGGCGATGCCCAGGGCGGCGGCGGCGCGGCGGCGCAGGACGTCGACGGGGGCCGCGGGCGGTGGCGGCGCCGCCGCCGGCCGCGGCTTGGCCCGGGCGCGGGCGATGCGCGCATCCAGCCGCCCGGGCTGGATGCGCGGTTCCAGCCACAGCGACTCGCGGCCATGGCGGCGCAGGTAGGCCAGCTCGCCGTCGCTGGCGGCCTCGTCGGGGTCGTCGGGTGGCCCGCCGAGGCGGGCAACGGCGCGGGCGGGACGCACCCGTTCGGTCAGTCGATCGAGCGGGTCGCGCAGCGATCCATCGGGATCGGCGCGCTCGGATGGCAACACGGCGACCACACCCGGCACCAGCCGCAGGGGGATGCGCGGGTGGACCTCGCCGGGTTCGGGTTCGTCGTCGAGGTAGGGCCCGGCAGGTGCCCGCATGGGGGCGGTGGCGGCTCCGGCTGGAACCTGGAGCGCCCGCAGACCGGAGAAGGCGGCGAACAGGTGCAGGGTGCCGGTGGCGGGCAGGCCGAGCCAGGCGGGCAGGGCGGCGAGATCGACGCCGATCAGGTACGGTAGCGGCCGGCCATCCTGCTCCGGCCAGGGCGTGCCGGGCGGCAGCGTCGGCAGGCCGCCGGCCCAGGCCGGGGTGCGGGTACGTGCGGCGGCGGGAACCAGCCACAGGCAGGGTGCCAGGTGGCGACGTGCGTCCTCCAGCCGGCGGGCGAGGGCGGGGCCGGGCGCGAGGGCGGCCAGGCAGTCATCGAGGGCATCACCCATGGCACGACCTTGCCCGGCCGCAGCCGGCCGGGCAAGGCGCGGGTCGGGATCCTGGACGCGCGCGGCGGCTACACCGGCTTCAGCAGGGGCTCCAGCTCCTGGTAGACCCGGCGCAGCCACACCTTGACCCGGTGGCGTTCGATCATGCCCAGGGCCCCCTCGCCGTCGCTGCGGTTGATCGCCGCCCACCAGCTGGTGTCGTGCTGGTCGATGCGGCGCATGGCGGAATCATGCAGGCGCGCCAGGGTGATGACGCGGGCGCCGAGGTCGCGCGCCGCCGCCAGCTGGGTCGAGGTCTCGACATGGGCGAAGGTGCTGCCGCGGCCCTGGTTCAGCACCACCACGTAGGACACCGCCGGGCCGAAGGCCGCGCACAGGTCGCCGAGGGTGGCGAGGGAGTCCATGGAATCGTCCATCACGTGCCAGAACACCGCGCGGTGGCCCTGCTCCTCCAGCAGTTCGGTCATGCCCGATTCGGCGATCCAGGTGCGCAGCGGCGCCAGGGTCTGGGCGGCGAGGTCGACCACCGCCAGGCGCGCGGGGTCGGCGCACAGGGCCTCGACCACGCGGTCGATGCTGGCGAAGCTGTCGACCTGCACCGGCGAGGCGTAGTCGGCATAGAAGCGGGTGAAGGAGCCGTGCGAGCGATCGGTATCGTAGCCCACGAAGGGCAGCTGGTGGTCGATGCAGTACTGCGCGATCAGGCGGGCCAGCACCGACTTGCCGACCCCGCCCTTCTCGCCGCCGATGAAGTGGAGGTTGGCCATGGGCATCCTTGGCCTGGAGGCTGGCCGGGGGCGGCCGGGTGGCAATTGCTGCACCACGATGCAGCCGATCTGGTTCACCTCCAGTTGGAGATTCGACCGCCACGACGCCACGTCGCCACGGGCGAGCTGGGTATTTCATCTGCATCCCTTCGCATCCAGCGGATGAAATCGCGGATCAACCTATCCTCATTTCGTGGCGTCGTGGCGTCGTGGCGGTGATGCCTCTGTTCTTTCCCGCTTCAGCGCAGCGGCCGGCCCAGGGTCTCCTCGCGCCAGCGCCCGGGCGGCATGCCCACCACCGCCCTGAACTGGCGGGCGAGGAAGAAGCGGTCGCAGAAGCCGGCCTGGGCGGCGATGTCGTCGAGGGTGGCGCCATCGGCCAGCAGCTCCTTGGCGCGCTCGATGCGGCGCAGCAGCCGCCAACGGCCCGGGCTGGTGCCGAGTTCGCGGTGGAAGGCGCGGCGCAGGGTGTCGTAGCCCACCCCCAGGCGGCGGGCCAGGGCAGGCAGGTCGAGGGGGGTGCGCAGGTCGGATTCCAGCGCGGTGCGCGCCCGCGCCACCAGGCCGGTGGGGGTGGGCGCGGCCTCGGCGGTGGCGAGCTCGGCCAGCAGCAGGTGGGCCTGGGCCGCCAGCACCGCGTCGGCGGCGCCGGCGCGGCGGTCGACCTGGGCCACCAGGGCGTCGAAGCGCGCGATCAGGCCCTCGTCCAGCCCGGGGTGCAGCACCGGACGGTCGCGCGCGATCAGGCCTTCGCCTTCGAGGGCGGCGAAGAGCGGACCGTGGCAGCCGAACCACACCTCGGTCCAGTCGCCGGGCGTGAGCGGGCCGTAGCTGTGCACCAGGCCGGGGAACAGCACCAGCAGGTCGCCGGCGGCGACGTCCTGGCGACCGTTGCGGACGTCGTGGTAGCTGCCCGCGCCGGCGGTGAGGTAGACGCAGGCGTAGGCGCGGAAGTCGCGCCCCTGGCAGGCGTTGACCTTGTCGCGGATCCAGCCCGCCCCGCTCACCAGGCTGCGCCCGGCCTGCACGCTTTCGCGGAACCGCATGGGCCGAGTGTCAGCGAAAAGCACAACAAGGAAAGCGAAGGCTGCATGGAACAGCAGATTGGACCTGGGTAAGCTGCCTCCGGAGCGACGGAACATGCACACTGCCACTGCCAACCCGATCCTGCGCCTGGGCACCCGCGAGCTGGAACTCGGCGGCGAGCACCTGGGCGAGCTGGAGGACGCTAGCGCCGAGCTCGGCGATCCCGCCGCCCTGCGCCGGCGTCTGGACCAGGACGGCTACCTGCTGCTGCGCGGCCTGCAGGACCGCGCCCTGGTGCTGGAGGCGCGCCGGCAGCTGGTGGCCGAGCTGCGCGCCGCCGGGGTGGCGGATCCCGCCGGCGGGCCGCTCGCCTGCGCGCCCGCCGCCGGCGGGCGGGGTGCGGGCGGGGTCGAGCGCCGCCTGGCCGCCTGCCCGGCCTTCCGCGCGGTGGTCGAAAGCGACCGCATCCGCGCCCTGATGGCCGCCCTGCATGGCGGCGAGGCGCTGACCTTCTCCTACAAGTGGATGCGGGTGGTCGGCCCCGGCGACTTCACCGGCGCGCACTACGATGTGGTCTACATGGGCCGCGGCTCGCCCGGGCTGCTGACGGTGTGGACGCCCTTCGGCGATCTCGGCCACCAGCACGGCCCGCTCGCGCTGGTGCCGGGCTCGCACCGCGCCGACGGCTACGCCCCGGTGCGCGCCACCTATGGGCGTATGGATGTCGACCGCGACCGCGTCGGCGGCCACTTCTCCGACGACCCGCTCGACGTCACCGGGCGCTACGGCGGGCGCTGGGCCACCACCACCTTCCAGGCCGGCGATGTGCTGATCTTCGGCATGTACCTGATGCACATGTCGCTCGCCAACACCTCGACGGAATTCCGCCTGACCGCCGACACCCGCTGGCAGAAGGCCGGTGACGCGGTCGACGAGCGCTGGGTCGGCGCCCTGCCCAAGGGCCACTACGCCTGGCACAGCGAACCCGACAAGGTCGTACCGATGGCGCAGAAGCGCCGGGAATGGGGGGTCTGAACCATGAACGCCACCGCCACCGCTGCCATCGCCGACGGCGTCCGCGCCCTGCCGCCGCGCAGCGCCTGGAGCCCCGAGGCCTGCAGGCTGCGCGACTTCTACGCCATGGTCCCGGGCGCGCCGCTCTACCGCCAGGAGTTCGGGCTGTGGATGTGCATCGACGCCTGGCGCGGGTCCGGCCTGCCCGACACCCCGCTGCCCGAGCTGTTCCACTGGGATGCCGACGCCCGCTTCCAGCTCGGCCACCTGGGCTGGTGCGAGGCGGCCTTCCATCCCGCCTTCGAGGTCAAGGTACTCGAGGACCGTGGCGACCACGAGCTGGCCCAGGACCACGCCGGGCGCAAGGTGCTGTATTTCAAGGGCCGGCGCAGCGGCTTCATGCCAGAATACCTCGACCATCCGGTCAAGGACCAGGCCAGCTGGGAGCGCGAGGTGCGCTGGCGGCTCGACCCGGCGGCGCCCGGCCGCTTCGACTACCTGCCCGAGCTGGTGGCCCAGGGCCGGCCGCGGGTGGCGCGCGGGGCGTGGGTGGTGCAGGGCCTGATCGGCGGCTACATGTACCTGCGCAGCCTGGTCGGCCCGGAGGCGCTGCTCTACCTCTTCCACGACGCGCCCGAGCTGGTCGAGGCCTGCATGCAGGCCTGGTACGAGCTGGCCGACGCGGTCATCGCCCGCCACCAGGCGCACTTCTCGCTCGACGAGATCTTCCTGGCCGAGGACATCTGCTACAACAAGGGGCCGCTGGTGTCGCCGGCGATGATGCGCCGCCACCTGTTCCCCTGGTACCGCAAGCTGCTCGAGCGTGCCAAGGCGCGCCAGATCGACCAGGCGCGCCGGATCCACCTCCAGGTCGACACCGACGGCGACTGCCGTCCGGTGATCGCCGTCTACCGCGAGCTGGGCCTGGACATGATGAGCCCGTTCGAGGTGGCTTCGGGCAGCGACGTGGTCGAGGCGGCGGCGAAGTGGCCCGACCTGCGCATGCTCGGCGGCATGGACAAACGCGTGCTGAGCGAGGGCCCGGCGGCGATCGACGCCATGGTCGAGCGCATCATCCCGCCGCTGCGCGCGCGCGGCGGCTACATCCCCACCATCGACCACGGGGTGCCGCCCGAGACCCCCTGGCGCAACTACCTGCACTACCGCCAGCGCTGCGTTGAGCTGGGTGGCTAGGGGATCTTGCGGGGAGGTAAGACGTAGGGCGTCCTTGCTCCATGCGAAACCTCCTTCCGACCCTGTCACTCATCTGCGGGCTGGCCGCCGCGCTGCCGGCCGCCGAGGGCGGCCTGTCGTTCAAGCGAGTGCTCGACACCCCGTATCCCAAGCACACCGGCACCTCCTCCGGGGATCTCGCCATCGGCGACATCAACGGCGATGGGCGCAAGGATCTGGTCGTGGCCGGCACCAGCGAGGCCAAGCCCAGCCTGCGCTTCTGGCTGCAGAAGCCCGACGGGACCTTCGCCCTGGCTGCGGAGGGGGTCGAAGTGGCGGGCCTGCCCGGCCTGCTGTCGGGCTGCAACCTGCGGCTGGCCGACCTCGACAAGGATGGCGACCTCGACCTGGTGGTGTGCGGCAAGACCGGGCCTGCCGCCAGCACCGCGCTGCTGCGCGCCTACCTCAACGATGGCAAGGGACGCTTCACCCAGGGCTGCGACCTGGGGGCGCAGCTGCCGTCCGAGGATTTCGACGATGTGCCCGGTTCCTGGGGCAAGGCCGGCACCGCCCCCGACAACCAGAGCGACGAGGGCGTGAAGGGCATCTACAACTTCAACGGCTGGTCACGTGGCGCCCTCGAACTCGCGGATCTCGACAAGGACGGCGACCTCGACCTGGTGGTCGCCGGCACCAAGGGCATGGAGGGCGGCACCGATCCCGCCGGCCAGGCCATCCAGCGCGACTGGGAGACCGCCGCGGTGTTCCTCAATGATGGCAAGGGCGGCTTCACCCTGCTCAACGGCCCCGGCTTCCCCAAGGCGGGGGTGCCGGCGGATCCCGAGCGCCAGCCGGAGCGCATCTTCCCCGGGCTGCCCAAGGTGCAGCGCGCGGCGATGGCGATCGCCGACTTCAACGGCGACGGCAAGCCCGACGTCGCGCTCATGGGCCAGGCCAACATCGGGCCCAAGGCCAATGCCGGCATCCCCGAGAGCCAGCGCAACGGCGGACCGCTGGCCGAGGTGCTGCTGGGCAAGGGCGACGGCACCTTCGCCCCGGTGGCCAATCCCGGCCTCATCGCCATGATCGACGGCGCCCTGGTGGCGCTCGATATCGATGGCGACGGCAGGATGGATCTGGCGGCGATGGGCAGCACCGGCCACCCCAAGGATCCCGATGGCGGCCGCTGCTGCCGCATCTGGCTGGGCAAGGGCGACGGCACCTTCGCCGAGGACAAGCGCCAGGTCTGGCAGCGCGCGCCCGGCGCGGCCGAGGGCCTGACCCCGATGATGAGCGGCGATCTCGCCTTCGGCGACCTCGACGGCGACGGCGACCTCGACCTGGTGATGGGGGGCAACGCCAACGACCGGGCGCTGTGCGTGTACCGCAACGATGGCGGCAAGCTGCTGATGGTCGACCTGTCCAAGGCCGGCAACGGCATCGGCAGCAACGATCTGAAGGGCGGGGCCGAATCCGACGCCAGCGCCGAATGCGACCTGCGCATCGAGGATCTCGACGGAGACGGCAAGCCCGACCTGGTGGTCAACGGCCGCGGCGGCTCGAACCAGCTGCTGGTGTTCATCAACCAGCGCAAATAGCCGCCACTGGCGGGTTGGAGAGCGCACAGGTCCCAGGGTGCGGGCCTGGCCCATCACAGGGTATCCGGGAGGGAAGGAGCCGGCCCGGCCCGATCAGATGGTCTCGCCGGCCTTGGCTTCGGCCACGCCGGTGAACACGCCGTCGAACAACGGGCCGCTGAGGTAGCGCTCGCCGGCGTCAGGCAGCACCACCACGATGGTCTTGCCGGCGAAGGCCGGTTCGGAGGCGATGCGGGCGGCCGCAGCCGCGGCGGCGCCGCAGCTCACACCGCTGAGCAGGCCCTCCTCGGCAGCCAGCCGGCGGGCGAAGGCGATCGCCTCGGCGGAATCGACGCGCTCGACGCGGTCGATCACCGACAGGTCGAGGGTCTTGGGGATGAAGCCGGCGCCGATGCCCTGGATCTTGTGCGGGCCCGGCTTGAGTTCCTGTCCCGCGAGCTGCTGGGTGATGAGCGGGCTTTCGAGCGGTTCGACCGCGATCGAGGTGATCGCCTTGCCCTTGGTGCGCTTGATGTAGCGCGAGACCCCGGAGATGGTGCCGCCGGTGCCGACGCCCGACACCAGCACGTCGATCCGGCCCCCGGTGTCCTCCCAGATCTCGGGGCCGGTGGTGGCCTCGTGGATGGCGGGGTTGGCGGGGTTCTCGAACTGCTGCGGCAGCCACCAGCGCGCGGGATCGCTGTCGCGGATCTCGGTGGCCTTGGCCACCGCCCCCTTCATGCCCTTGGCTCCTTCGGTGAGCACGATGCGCGCCCCGAAGGCCTTGAGCACCTTGCGCCGCTCCACGCTCATGGTCTCGGGCATCACCAGGGTGAGCTTGTAGCCGCGGGCGGCGGCGACGAAGGCCAGGGCGATGCCGGTGTTGCCGGAGGTGGGCTCGACGATCTCGGCCCCGGGCTTGAGGATGCCCTTCTTCTCGGCGTCCCAGATCAGCGCTGCGCCCAGGCGGCACTTGACCGAATAGGCGGGATTGCGGCCTTCGATCTTGGCATAGACGATGGCGCCGCCGGGGACGATGCGGTTGAGCCGCACCAGCGGGGTGCGGCCGATGGAGAGGCTGTTGTCGGCGAAGATGGGCATGGCGATACCTGCGCAGGAAGGGATCGGGTGGTCGGGTGCTGCGGTGCCGCATGGAGCGGCCCGCAGCGGGGTCACTTGTGGGCGTTGATCTTGTCGAAGGTCCCGCCATCGGCGAAGTGGGTGGCCTGGGCCTTGGTCCAGCCGCCGAAGACCTCGTCGATGGTGAACAGCTTGATCGCCGGGAAGGTGGCTGCCGCCGCCTTGGCCGCCTTCTCGCCGGTCGGGCGGTAGAAGTGCTTGGCGAGGATGTCCTGCGCCTCGTCGCTGTAGAGGAACTCCAGGTAGGCCTTGGCCACCGCCTCGGTGCCGTGGCGCTTGGCGTTCTTCTCGACCACCGCCACCGGCGGGTCGGCCTTGATGCTCACCGATGGCACCACGATGTCGAACTTGTCGGCGCCGAACTCCTTGAGGCTGAGGAAGGCCTCGTTTTCCCACGCCAGCAGCACGTCGCCCTGCTTGCGCTCGACGAAGGTGGTGGTCGATCCGCGCGCGCCGGTGTCGAGCACCGGGACGTTCTTGAACAGGGCGGCGACGAACTGCTGGGCCTTGGCCTGGTCGTTGCCGTTGCTGCCCAGGGCGTAGCCCCACGCCGCCAGGTAGTTCCAGCGCGCTCCGCCCGAGGTCTTGGGGTTGGGGGTGATCACGCCCACCCCGGGCTTGATGAGGTCGTCCCAGTCCTTGATGCCCTTGGGGTTGCCCTTCCGCACCAGGAAGACGATGGTCGAGTAGCAGGGGGTGCTGTTCTGGGGCAGCTTGCCCTGCCAGTCCACCGGCAGCAGCTTGGCCTTGGTGGCGATAGCGTCGATGTCATAGGCCAGGGCGAGGGTGACCACGTCGGCCTCGATGCCGTCGATCACCGAGCGGGCCTGCTTGCCGGAGCCGCCGTGGGACTGGTCGATGGTCACATTCTGGCCGGTCTTGGCCTTCCACTGGGCGGCGAATGCCGGGTTGATGGCGGCGTAAAGTTCGCGGGTGGGGTCGTAGCTGACATTGAGCAGCTTGACCGGATCGGCGGCGCTGAGCGCGGCGGCGAGGGCGAGGATGGGGATGATGCGGATCATGGTGGTCGGTGGTGTCGTAGTTGGTGTATGGATGGTACTGGCGTGTGCGCCCACTGCTCAGGCAGCAGGGGCCAGCCGGAGGTGGGGCACGGCGGCACTCGGCAGCCAGCCGGTGCGTCCGTTCCATTCCCCGGCGAGGACGCGTACCCGCAGCAGGGTGGCGAAGTCGTCCTCGATGGCGAGGTCGGTATCCGGGGGTAGCGGCAGCACCGTGCCATCGCTCACCAGGTCGAACAGGACGCTGACTTCGCTGCGTGCCAGCGCGCCAATGGTGCGCTCCCAGGCATCAAGATCGGTGACGAGAGGCAGGTGGCGCCCGAAGGCGCCGGAGGAGGTCGTGGGCATGATGGACTCGCGGTTGGAGGTGATGACGAACGGGGTCTGAACGGGTCTCAGCGCCAACAACGCCGGGTGTCCGCTGCCGTATCGCCAGTTGGTGACCGCTTGATGGGAGCCATGGTCCTGTCCTGGGTGCGAGCCTGGATGCGCACCTTTGTTTGTTATTACATACAATACGTGTAACGTCAACCGTGGATCTGGCTGGGGAGGGCGTAGGTCATCATCAGGAAGAGGTGGGCGTCCGTGTCCTTGGCGGTGTTGCGGTAGCTGTGCGGTCGGTCGGCGGCGAAGACCAGGCAGTCGCCGGCTTCCATGCGGTGGAGGGTGCCATCGACATCGACCTCAACCGTGCCTGCGACCAGGGCGAGATGTTCGCAGGTGCCGTGGGCATGGGCGGCCGCCTTTTCGACCCCGCCGGCCTTGATGCGCAATTCGTAGAATTCCGCGGTGCGGGCCGGTCCATCGAAGGGGAATAGCGCGCGGGACGAGAAGGATCCGCTGGCGTTGGTCAGGTATTTGGCCTCATCGCGCTTGAGCAGCACGTCGGTGGCGGCTTTGGCGTGGGTAAGCAGGTCGCTGAACGGCACCTTGAGCCCATTGGCGATGCGCCAGGCCACCGAGATGGTGGGGACCGACTTGCCGATCTCGATCTGGTGCAGCATCGCCTTGCTCACCTGGCTGCGAGTGGCCAGTTCGTCCATCGACCAGCCGCGTTCAGTGCGCATGCGCTTGAGATTGAGGCCGACGGCGCGGGTGAGCTGGTCCTCCTGCGGGTTGGGGGGGAGGTCGGAGCGACGGGTTCTGGCCATGGACCCCACCCTAATGCCAACGTCGTTCGCAACAACAGACATGATCGTTTCGTTGGTATTCTAGATAGGGTCGGCATCTCCACACATGCCATGCCGTTCGAGTGCACGTTTTCTACGCCGATTCACGTGGTGCCTTAACAATGGCGGCACCTCCAGGGCGACCGATGCGGATGGCCGGTTTTGCCGCTGATTGATCAGGGCGGCAGTGCCCATTTCTGGCCACCAAGCAGGATCACGTCCTGCCTGTCGGTCAACTCGATAGGCAGGGTCTGGGTGCTGCCATCGTCGCCGCGCAGGAGCACTGCCGCTCCGGCGCCATGGGCGACGCAATCCCAGGTCCCCCGGTTGGCCGAGGCGCCGGCGACCTGGCCGTTGGCCCCGGTGTTGCTCGTCTCTCCGCTGCGGCGGTAGCGGCCATCACCGCCCAGGGCCAGGCTGCGCTCGCTCGACCACGAGCCGCCGGTGTAGGTGCCGCCGCTGCTGTACCACGACAGGGTGCGTCCGGCCAGGCGGGCCTTGGCCTGGGCCACCAGCGGTTGCGCCACCGGGGCATAGAAGCGCACGCTGGCTACGGCATCGTCCAGCACCTTGAGCGCGGCGGCATCGAGGCTCCCGGCGCGGCCCACCAGCAGGAAGCACGGCCCGCCTCCATCACCGCCCACCAGGGCGATGCCACGTCCCTCCGCCGGGGCGCCGTTGGCGCTGCCGGTGTACGCGACCTGCACGCCATCGGCGCCGGCGCGCTTGCAGGTATCGACCGAGACCGGCCGCAGGGTCACGCCGCCATCCTCGACGGCGTTGCGGGCCTGGCGTGCCAACTCGGTCGCGTCGCGGTGGTGGTGGGTGAAGACCACCAGGGCCAGGGCTCGGGCCGCATCGGTCGCCACCAGTCCCTGGGCCGTGCGCTGCACGGCGAAGCCGGCGGGCGGAGCGAAGGCGGCGCCCACGGTATCGAGCTTCTCAAGCCCGGGTGGCGCAGCGGCGGCAATCGCCGGCCGGGCCGCTGGCTTGTCGGCAGGTGCCGGCGCCGCGGCCTCCTGGCCTGCGGCAGCCCGGAACACCAGGCGGGTGGGCTGGAGCTGTCCCGGCTCCTGCACCAGCACCACCAGGGTCTGTCCTTGGCGCTCGGCACGCACCGCCATGGCTTCGCCGACCATGACCACCCGCCCGACGAAGCCGGCGGTGTCCAGGGTGCCTGTCACCACCGAGGATATGCCGCCCTCGGTGTAGGTGCCGGACACCGACTGGCCCGATTGGCGCAGTTCCAGGGTGCCCTCCAGGCCATCGTCGCCGCGATGAGTCCAGGTGCCGGCGACCTCGGCGGCCGGGAGCGCAGAGATGGAAAGGATCACGGAGAGGGTCGTCGCGAGGGTGCCCATGCCGTGCAGAATAGGCGGTGCAGGGATGGTAGAAAGCCATCTCGTCGTATGGGCGCGGATGGTCACGGCCCATCGCCGACCATGCCCAGGGGCGTTGCGGCCATCCCGTCCATGGGATGGAGATCCGCCCGCGCGGCCCAGAAGCGGGTGGAGGGGATGGCAGGATGCAGCCATCGCCGGTGAGGATCCGGCACCAACCCACCCCGCCCAGCGCGGACCACGCCCGAAAGGCGCCAGCCATGACCAACTCCATCAAAGCCTTCATCAAGATCGACGGCATCGACGGCCAGAGCACCG
>JAKLKR010000070.1 GCA_023150565.1 Planctomycetota bacterium | reverse complement strand
CCGTGTGCGGGCAGCCAGCTCATAAGGGTGAAGAGCAAGAGAACGCCAAGACGTCAAGACGCCAAGACGCCAGCTTGACCAATTGGCCTGGGGGGCGGTTCCTGGATGCGTTGGTGGTTCGGAGTCGCGAGAAGCGCACGAACGGGCAGATGCGCCCCTGGGACCGCCGGGCTCCAGCCCGGCAATTCGAGCCGTCCCAACTGCCGGGCTGGAGCCCGGCGCTTCCAGGGAAGAGCGCCTTGCCGGCATCTGGCGACGACTGCGTCACGCCAGTGCTCCTGGCCAGGACCGCTTGGCGGCATGGCGCCTTGGCGCCTTGGCTGATGTCTTCCATGCAACTCATGTGATCTCCTCGCACAGGCGTAGGGCCTCGGCGAGCTTGGCGCGGGTGGCCTGCTCGAGGGTCAGGCCGGGGGTGAGGGCGGCGATGAAATGGCCGGCGCCCGCAGCGAAGTAGCCGAGCTGGTGGCGGAGCTGGGCCTTCCACAGCAGGTTGCGCAGGGTGTGCAGGCGGATGCGGGCCTCGAAGGCGGGCTCGGCGGCGGCGCCGGCGTGGTAGGCCGCCTCGACCGCGTCGGTGAAATCGCGACCGTGCAGGCAGCGCAGGATCGAGAGGTCGTCGGCGGCATCGCCGCCCACCGCATCGTCCCAGTCGATCAACGCGGTGATGGTGGAGGGGGTGCCGATGAGGTTCCACAGGGCCGGGTCGCGGTGCACCAGCACCGCTGCCGGGCGCGCGAACAGCCCGGCATGGCGCGCCAGCAGGGCGCCGGCGCGCTCCGCCGCCGAGTGATCGAGCAGGCCGTGGCCGGCGGCATAGGCGAGATGGTCGCCGAGCCGGCACGTGACGTAGTCGCGGTAGCGGCGGCACAGCCCGCGCACCGCGCCGGTGGCGCGCAGGTGGGCGGTGTCGATGAAGCCGAAGCCGTCGATCGGGACCGCGTGCAGGCGGCGCAGCAGCCGGCCGAGCGCGGCCGCCGCCGCCGGCAGGTCGAGCCGTCCGGCCTGGCGGAGGTCGCGCCAGCTGTCGCCGGCGGCGAATTCCATCAGCTGCCAGCGCAGCGGCGCGCCGGCCTCGGCGCAGGTGTGCAGGATGCGCGGCACCGGCACCCCGGCGCGCCCGGCGGCGGCGACCAGCGCCTGCTCGGCGAGCATGTAGTCATCGCCTGTGGCGTCGGCGGCGGCGCGGAAGAGCAGGTCCTGCCCGGCGCAGGCCACCCGGTAGGCGAAATGGTCGCCGGCGCAGTGCAGGGGGGCGATGGCGGTGGGGGCGCTGCCCAGCACCTGGCGGCAGCCGTCCTGCACCGCCTGCTCGATGCCGCCGGCGTCGTACTTGCCGGCGGTGAAGGCGGCGGCGCGTTCGCCGGCCGGGCGCGGGCAGTCGCACTTCCAGTAGTAGATGCCGT
Organism: Planctomycetota bacterium; assembly: GCA_023150565.1. Lineage (GTDB taxonomy): Bacteria > Planctomycetota > UBA11346 > UBA11346 > UBA11346 > JAKLKR01. Next base: position 21,077 of record JAKLKR010000070.1, on the reverse strand, counting down.
GGCGCATGGCTCAGGTCGCGGCGATATGGGCGTCGAGCAGGCGGGCGGCGGCCGCCCCGTCGCCGGCCTCGAGCGCGGCGAGGATGGCGCGGTGGTCGGCCAGCGAATGCTCGACCGCCGCGCGGTTGAGGAACTGCTGGCGGTGCTGCTGGTGGAACAGGGCCTGGATCACCCCTGCGAACATGCTCAGGCAGGGGTTGCCGCAGGCGGCGATCAGGCGCAGGTGGAAATCGCGGTCGAGGCGGTCGGCGGCGGCCAGGTCGGGCTCGCCGGCCATGGCCGCGATCAGGCGCTGGAGGTCGGCGGCGGCGGCGGGGGCGAGCCGGCGCGCCACCAGCGCGGCGGCGCCGGTCTCGACCAGGCGGCGGGTCTCCTTGAGATCGGCGGGATCGAAGCCGGCGAGGGCGAAGCAGGTGGCGAGGTCGCTGGCCAGCATCTCCGGGTCGAGGGCGCGCACGCTGGTGCCGCGGTTGCGCACCCGCTCCAGCACCCCCAGCTGGCAGAAGTGCATGATCACCTCGCGCAGGGCGCCGCGGCTCACCCCGAAGCGCTGGGCGAGGGCGATCTCGCCCTCCAGCAGGTCGCCGGGTTTCAGCCCCAGGTCGCGCAGATGGTCGCGGAAGCGGGCGGTCAGGACCGGGTCGGGCATGGTCGATATGATAACAAATAAAATAAATATGTCAACATATAGACCAGGAGGTTGTCAACGAAAAATTTTCAGAAAAAGAATCAACATCGCTGGTGCCTGCTCCGTACCACCTGCACGAGCGCCTCGCGTGAGGTACCCTCAACCAACCGGAGCCCGCCATGGCTGTCATCCTGCGCACCCGACTGCTGACCATCCCCCTGTGCGCGCTGGGGGCGTTGCCCGCGGCCGATCTCGCCTTCGGCGGTGAAGGCCTGCACTGCAAGGTCACCGGCATGGGCGAGTTCACCGTCTCCTACCCGGAACTGTCCCCGGGTGGCAAGAAGCCCTTGGACAAGAAGGTGGCGGGCAGGCACGTGGAGCTGACCTATCCCGACAACGTCACCGTCGGCATGGACATCGGCGCCGGCGGCAAGGTCGACATGCGCTTCAAGGACATGGGCAGGTTCGACAAGTTCACCCTCAAGATGATGATCGGGCCGGAGTACATCGACGGCGGCACCTGGGCGGTCGGCGGCGGCGAGGCCAAGCCCTTCCCGGCCGACAAGCCGGCCAAGCCGCACCTGTTCCAGGGCAACGCCGGCGCGTTCTGGGTTGCCGATGCCGCCGGCCACCGTCTGACGGTCAGCGGCCTGCCGGACTACGCCTACCAGCAGGTCACCGACAACCGCGAGTGGGGCTGGAAGATCTTCGCCTGGCACGCCACCATTCCCTACAACGCCGGCTGGGAGGTGCATTCCTTCACCGTCAGCGACGGCCCCGCCGCCCCGGCTGCGCCCGGCGAGAAGCCCAAGGCCCAGGTCGACCGCTTCGGCCAGACCACGCGCAAGGACTTCCCCGGCAAGGTGAAGGATGAGGCCGAACTGAAGGCCGATGCCGCCGCCGAGGCCGCCTATTACGCCGCCTTCAAGCCGGTGGCCACCGACCAGTGGGGCGGCCTGCCCGGCAGCAAGGAGAAGCTCGGCCTCACCGCCACCGGCTTCTTCCATACCGAGAAGAAGGGCGAGCGCTGGATCCTGGTCGATCCCGACGGCAACGCCTTCTTCCACCTCGGCGTGTGCTCCTTCAGCTTCTCTCCCGGCGAGGACGCCACCTACGTCAAGGAGCGCAAGGCGATCTACGAGTGGCTGCCGCCCACCACCGGCGAGTACGCCCCCGCCTGGCACCCGGAGAAGTACTGGCACGACCAGGCGTTCTCGTTCTTCGTCGCCAACCTGGTGCGGAAATACGGTCCCGACTACGCGGCGGACAAGGACAAGCACCTCGGGGCGATGATCGACCGCGTGCGCGCTTTCGGCTTCAATTCCATCGGCGCCTTCTCGGGCGACAGCCCGGCCTTCGCCGAGAAGCGCATCCCGCGCATGGCCCACTGCGGCATCAAGCCCGAGCTCCCCGGCATCCGCGGGGTCTCGGACCCCTTCGACGCCGAGACCCTGCGCAAGACCGACGAGGCCTGGGCCAAGTCGGTGGCGGCCAAGGCCGACGATCCGCTGATCATCGGCTACTTCTTCGCCAACGAGCAGGCCTTCGAGGACATCCCGCGCGGGGTGCCCCAGCTCAAGGGCAAGCACGCCGCCAAGCGCAGGCTGGTCGAGGAGCTGCAGAGGAAGTACGCGACCATCGCCGACTTCAACCTGGCCTGGAAGGTCCAGGTCGCCGACTTCGCCGCCCTCGCCGACACCGCCCTGCCGGTGCAGACCCCGGCGGCCTTCGCCGACATGAAGGCCTACACCGAGCTCTTCCTCGACACCTATTACCGCACCATGACCGAGCTGTTCCGCAAGCACGACAAGAACCACCTGATGGTGGCCAACCGCTGGCAGCCCGGCACCGCCAACAGCGAGGCGCTGTGCCGCGCGGCGGGCAAGTACATGGACGTGGTCAGCGTGAACTACTACTGCGTGGGCGTCGACAAGGGCTTCATCGCCCGCCTGCACCAGTGGACCGGCGACAAGCCGATGATGTGGAGCGAGTTCTACTACACCAGCGCGGCCGAGAGCAATTGCGCCGGCGGCGGCGGCGACATGGCGACCCAGAAGGGGCGCGGCCAGGCCTACCGCCAGTACGTCGAGCAGGCGGCCTCGCTGGGCTATGTGGTCGGCATCGAATGGTTCACCCTGATCGATCAGGCGGTCACCGGCCGCTGGTTCGAGAAGATGACCGGCGAGCGCAACAACACCGGCCTGTTCAACGTCGCCGATCGGCCCTACCAGGACATGATCGCCGAGATGGCGGTGGCCCACCGGAACCTCTACGGGGTGTGGCTCGACGGGCAGAAGCCCTACGTGCTCGATGATCCCCGCTTCACCGGCGGCGCCGGCAAGACCCGCAAGGTGGTCTCGGCCGGGCGGGTGGCCAGGGGTTCGCTGACGATCGACGGCTCCACCACCGGCTGGCCTGGCCGGCCGCCCGAGATGGTGGGCGGCGACCGCCTGGTGTCTGGCAAGGATGCCGTCGGCTTCGAGGCCGCCTACAAGGTCTGCTGGGACGAGGACAATCTCTACCTGCTCGCCAACGTCAGCGATCCCTCGCCGCTGAACAACGGCAAGAGCGGCGACCGGCTGTGGAACGGCGACGGCATCGAGCTGTTCATCGGCAGCGAGAACCTCGACCAGTCCGGCGCCCTGCTGTTCACCGACCACCAGCTGCTGCTCGGCGCCAAGCCCAGCCCCAAGGCCGGCGACTGGCACCTGGTCAACGCCCCGGAGCAGCCGGTGGTCACCCTGGTCACCGCCGCCAACGTCGACGGCAAGGGCTACACCCTGCAGGCGGCGATCCCCTGGAAGTCGCTCCACGTCACCCCGGCCGAGGGCAAGGAGCTGCTCTTCGACCTCGCCATCGACGACGCCCTCGCCGGCAGCGACCGCAGCCGCCAGCTCATGTGGAACGGCGGCCAGCGCAACAGCGCCGACCGCAGCTACTGGGGCCGGCTGCAGCTGGTGCCCTGAGGCACGGACGGGCCCATGACCGCTCCCATGGGTGTCCGGCGTGCCGCCATCGCCCTCAGCGCCCTGGCGCTGGCGGCGATGGCGTTCGCGGCGGAGCCGGCCTCGCCGCTGCCCCTGCGGCCGCTGGTGGTCCGCGACGGCACCCTGCTCTACCAGGATGGCGGCCAGGTGTCCCTATGGGGGGTCAACTTCCAGACCCCCTTGTACTGGGAATACCGCTATGAATCCCGGCCGGTCGGCATCCCGCTCGACAGCGAGGCCCTGAACCGGCTGACCGACGCCAACCTCGACCACCTGGGGCTGATCGGCGTGCAGATCCTGCGCGTGCACCTGTGCCCGGGCGATCTGGCCGATGGCGAGGGGAACCTGCGGGCCAGCCCCTTCCTCGATGCCCTGGACCACCTGCTGGTGCGCTGCCGCGAACGCGGGCTCTACCTCTACCTGAGCCTGATCAACGACATGCACACCAACCGCTTCTCGGACTCGTTCATGGCCGGGCGCAAGCGCAGCGAATGGCTGTTCGCCGACGATTTCCTGGCCAAGGCCACCCGCTTCGCCGCCGCCCTGCTCGACCACCGCAACCGCTACGACGGGACGCGCCTGGGCGACGACCCCGCCCTGGCGGTGATCGAGCCGATCAACGAGCCGTCCTATCCGGGCCTGGCCACCCTGCGCGACACCCCGGCCTTCGCCGGCGGCTGGCGGCAGTACCAGGACTGGCTGTCCGCCCGGGGCCGGGAGGGGGAGCCGGCAGAAGCCGCCTTCGCCGTCTACCGCCAGGCCCGGGTGCTGGCCGCGGTCGAGCGTTACCTGGCCGCGATCCGCAGCGCCGGGGCGAAGCAGCCGCTGGTGTGGAACCTCAACTGGCCGGGGATGGTGGGCGGCCACGAGGACGTCTTCCAGGCGGTGGCGGACAGCTCGGTGGAGGCGGTGTCGTTCTGCCTGTACCCCGGCCAGGCGGACCTTCCCGAAGCCTATTGGAAGCACCCGCGCGACCTCACCGCCGGCAACTACCTGCCCTATGTCCGGCGCGCCTGCACCGGCTACGGGGAGCTGGGCTGCCTGCGCGGCCAGCGCTTCGCCGGCAAGGCCAAGCTGGTCTACGAATTCGAGACCTTCTTCAACCAGTCGGCCCACCTGTACCCGGCGATGGCGGCCGGCTTCCGCTCGCTGGGGGCGCAGATCGCGACCATGTGGCACTACCGCCTGCTGCCGGCGGCGCAGCACCAGGGCGGCTCGCATTTCCTCAGCCTGCCCTGCACCCCCGCCAAGGCGCTGGGCTTCCTGGTCGCCGGGCGGGTGTTCGCCAGCACCCCGCGCTTCGCCTCCTTGGAGGGGATCTTCGACGCCGCTGGCGGCCGGGCCGGCGGACCGGGCTGGCAGGCGGCCCACGCCGGGGACCAGGCCTGGTGGTGCGCCGACGGCACCTTGGTACATGCCGGCAGCGTCGGCGCCGAGGCGGTCGGCGGCGTGCGCGCGGAGACCCTGCGGGCGATCGCCGGGCGCGGCGCCTCGCCCGTCGCCGCCTGGGAGGGCTCGGGGGCGTACTTCCTGCACATCGGCGCCGATGCCATCGACCTGCAGATCCTGCCCGATGTCGCCTATGAGCGTCCGTTCTGGCAGCCGGTCCCCGCCGGCCCCGCCAGCGCCGCGCCGATGTGCCGGCTGGACGGGGGCGCGGTCCACCGCTTCGCGCTCGCCCTGCCGGGCTGGGGGCCGGATGCCCGCGTCACCAGTCTGGTGGATGGCCGCGCGCCGGCGGTCGACGGCCCCGGGCTGTCCTTCCAGGCCGCGCCGGGCCGCTACCGGCTGGAGCGCCGATGAGCACCTTGACCCTATCCACCTGGTCGCCGGTCACGGTCCTGACCACGACCGGCGCCGCCCCCATCGCCGCCGCGGTCCTGCTGCTCGCCCTCGGCGGCTGCGCCACCGCACCGCCGGAGCCCACCCGCGGGCAGCCCGCGCCGCCGGCTCCCACATCCGTCGCGCTGCCCCTGACCGACAACGCCGCCCCGCCCTTCACCGCGGTCTACCGCGGCAGCGTGCACGGCCTGGCCAAGCCGCGCGGAGCCCAGCTCAACGACGTCTATGCCGCCTGGCTGAACCGCAGCGTGCTGTGGGCGCTGGATTCGACCCCCAACCAGACCTGGGACCACCTGACCGGCCAGGACTGGCAGCTCGCCCCCTGGGCGCAGTGGAAGCGGCAGGTCGCCGGCCGCCGCTTCGTCTACAACATCTTCATCCTGCCCGGCCCGGTCGACGGCAGCGGCCCCAGGACCGGCTGGCGGGCCGGCCAGCCGGTCTCGCTCGAGGAGGGCGCCGCCGGCACCTACAACCCCATCTTCCGCACCCTGGCCGAGAACCTGGTCAGGCACGGCCTGGGCGACAGCATCCTCCGCCTGGGGGTCGAGTTCAACGGCGGCTGGTTCGCCTGGCGGGTGCCCAACGACGCCAAGGCGCGGGCGTTCGCCGGCTACTGGTGCCAGATGGTGACCACCATGCGCGCCGTCCCCGGCGCCGAGGGCCTGCGCTTCGACTGGAACGTCAACATCGGCTGGTGCGGCTTCGATCCCGAGCTGGCCTGGCCGGGCGACGACATCGCGGATGTGGTCGGCGTCGACTGCTACGACGACGGCTATGCCCCCGGCACCTATCCCTGGCCGAAGGACGCCACGGCGGCGGAGATCGCGGCGCGGCGGGACAAGGTCTGGGCCGAGATCCATGACGCCAGGTTCGGCCTGCGCTATTGGAGCGCCTTCGCCGCCCGCCACGGCAAGCCGATGTCGCTGCCGGAATGGGGCACCAACATCAAGCCCGACGGCCACGGCGGCGGCGACAACCCGGCGTTCATCGAGCGCATGCACGCCTTCATCACCGACCCGCGCAACAACCTCCTCTACCATTCCTACTTCGACTACCAGGCCGGCGACGGCCACCACCAGCTGTCGCCCGGCGACAACGGCTTCCAGACCGAGTTCCCGCTCGCCGCGGCGCGCTTCCGCCAGCTGTTCTCGCTGCCCGGTGCGGCCCGCCGGTGAGGGTCTCCAGGCGGACGCCGACCGCCCGTCGGGAGTCGGGAGGTCGTTGCTGGCGCACATCATGAAATATTGCTGCAAGAAAATTTTCCACAAACACCTGCAAATAAACAAAATATAAAATATTGCTGAAAATATTGCTGAAATATCTTGCTTTGCCGGCCAGGGGCGCTACCGTGAGGCCCATGCGCCACAGCAACGCGGTTCTGGGTCGGTGGTGGCTGGTGGGGTTGGCGGTGTTCGGAGGAGGGGCATCGGCGCCAGCCCTCGATCTGGTCCTCGATGACGCCGGGGTGCGCGTCGATGCCGCGCCCATGGGCACCTTCACCATCGGTTATCCCGAGCTGCCCTGGCGTGCGGTGGCCGGGCGGGAACGCACCCCGACCGGGGTCCTGGTGCGTTATCAGGGCGGCGGCGAGGCCGAGGTGCGGCTGGGGGGTGGCGGTGCGGTCGCGGTCAGCCTGCGGGGCGTGCCGGGCGAGGTGGCGGCGTGGACCTGCGCGCTGGCCATCGCCCCGTCGGTGGCGCAGGGGGGGCGCTGGAAGCTGGGCGACAGCGAGGAGAACCGCTTCCCCGCCGCCGCCGCCGCCAGCCCCGCCACCCTGCTGCAGCTCGATGGGGCCGCGGTCGCGGTGCGCGATGCCGCCGACCGCCAGCTCACCCTGCGCTTCGCCAGCCCCTGCCGCCTATCGCTGAAGGATCTCGGCCAGCGCGCGGGTGCCGGCTATGCGGTGGTGGCGCAGGTGGCGGTGGCGGCCGGGCGGTCGGAGGCGGCGTTGACCTTCGCCGCCGCCCAGGTCCCGGCCTATGCTCCGCCGGCGCCGCAGGTCGACCGCTTCGGTCAGCGCATCGGCCGGGAATGGCCGGGCAAGGTCGCCGACGAGGCCGATCTGCGTGCCGACGTCGCCGCCGACGAGGCCTATTACGCCGGCCTGCCTGCGCTCCCGGGCGACGAGTTCGGCGGCCTGCCCGGCAGCGGCGAACGCCTCGGCCTGCAGGCCACCGGCTTCTTCCACCTCGAACTGCACGGCGGGCGCTGGGTGCTGGTGGATCCCGCCGGCAACGCCTTCTTCCACCTCGGCGTGTGCGTGATGACGCCAGGCGACTGCTATACCGCGGTGCGCGGCCGCGAGGCGCTGTTCTCGTGGCTGCCCGCGGCCGACGGCCCGTTCGCCTCCGCCTTCCGCCCTGGCGATGCCGGCGCGCCCTCCTTCCACCTCGTCAACTGGATCCGCAAGTTCGGCCGGCCCTACGACCTCGAGAGCTATCAGGAGCGCATGATCGCCCGCGTGCGCAGCTGGGGCTTCAACTCGCTGGGCGCCTTCTCGCCGGCCAGCCCGGCGGTGCAGCGGGCGCGCATGCCCTATGTGGCGATGCTGCCCATCGGCTACTGGGGCAGCGAGCGCATGAAGCCGGCCCCGGGGGTGGGGCTGTGGGACCCGTTCGATGCCGACAACCGCGCCGTGCTCGCCCGCACCTTCGCCAAGGCGCTGCCGGAGCGCGCCGAGGATCCGCTGCTGAGCGGCTATTTCGACGGCAACGAGCCGCACATGGAGGACATCCCCAAGGGCGTGCCGCAGCTCGACGGCAGCTTCGCCTGCAAGCGCGAGCTGGCGGCGGATCTGCGCGGGAAGTACCAGACTCTCGAGGCCTTCATCGCGGCCTGGGGCGCCCAGGACCTGCCCGGCGGCCTGGGCGGGCTGGCCGACGCCCGCCTGGTGGTGCGCACGCGCGCCGCCGCCGACGACATGACCGCGTTCACCGGGCGCTTCCTCGAGGAGCACTTCCGCCTGGTCGCCGAGACCTTCCGCCAGCACGACCGCCGCCACCTCCTGATCGGCAACCGCCACCTGCCCTGGACCATCAACAACGAGCAGGTCTGCCGCATCTCGGGCCGCTACCTCGATGCCCTGTCCTGCAACTACTACACCGACGCGGTGGACAAGGACCTGCTCGGGCGCATCCACCGCTGGTCCGGCGGCCGGCCGCTCATCCTCAGCGAGTTCTACTGGACCTCCTCCGGCGACTCCGGCCTGCGCGACTTCCGCGCCGTCGCCGACCAGCGCGAACGCGGGCTGATGTACCGCAACTACGTCGAGCAGGCCGCCGCCCTCGGCTTCGTGGTGGGGGTCGAATGGTTCACCCTGGTCGACCAGGCGGTGCTCGGGCGCTGGCCGCGGTTCAACGGCGAATGCTTCAACAGCGGCCTGCTGTCGGTGGCCGACCGGCCCTACCAGGCCATGCTCGCCGGGATGCGCGCCACCCACGAGCGCCTCTACCCGGTGTGGCTCGACGGCGCCGCGCCCTTCGCCTACGACAGCCCGCGCGCGCGCCAGCGCGGCATCCCGCCCAAGTCGGTGGTGGCGCCGCGCGCGCTCGGCCCCATCGCCCTCGACGGCACCTCCCGCAACTGGCCGACCGTGCCGGCCGAACCGGTCGGCGCCGGCGACCTGGTGTACGGCAACGACGCCGGCGGCGCCGGCGGGTCCTTTCGCGCCTGCTGGGACGACGCCAACCTCTACCTGCTGGTCCAGGTCGCCGACCCCACCCCGCTGCGCAACGGCTACCATGGCGCGCCCTCGCGGCTGTGGCGGGCCGACTCGGTGCAGCTGTTCCTGGGCGCCGAGGCGGTGGGCGAGGGCGGTCCGCTGCGCTTCGGCGACCGCCACATCACCTACGGGATCTGCGCCGCGGGACCGGCCCCGGTGTTCGTCGCCGGCCTGAGCGAGCAGCCCGCCTGCCCGGGCGCGGTGGTCCCGGCGGTGGATGGCAGCGGCTACACCCTGGTGGCGGCGGTGCCCTGGAGCCTGCTCGGGGTCGCCGGCGCGCGCCCGGACCTCGACCTGCGCTTCGACCTCTCGATCGCCGACAGCGACAACGGCAGCAGCAACCGCGCCCAGTTCATGTGGAACGGCACCGACCGCAACTCCGGCGACCGCTCCTACTGGGGCCGCCTGCGCCTGATGCCCTAGCGGCCCGTCCGCCCGTCCGCCTCCCCGTCCGTCATTCACCAGGCCGCCCCGGTTCCCGGGGCGGACCCAGGAGCATGCGCCATGGCCGCATCTGCCACCCTCCCGTCCCCGTCCTACGGGGCCTTTGCCCACGCCACCGACATCGGCCGGCCGCGCCGGCCGGGCACCACCCGCCACGATCCGCCCTCGGGGACCTACCTGGTGCGCGGCTCGGGCTACAACATCTGGTTCGAGCGCGACGAGTTCTACTTCCTGCACAACCCCATGCGCGGCGACTTCCGCCTGACCGCGCGCTTCGTCTTCCTCGGCAAGGGGCTGCACCCGCGCCGCAAGTGCGGCTGGATGGTGCGCGCCGGCGCCGCCGCCGATGCCGCGCACGCCGCCGCCACCGTGCATGCCGACGGGCTGACCGTGCTGCAGTGGCGGCGCGATGCAGGGGTGGCGATGCGCGACCCCGAGGACGAGATCTTCGCCTCCGGGCGCGGACACGACCAGGTCCAGCTCGAGCGCCGCGGCGGCCGCCTGATCATGCGCGCGGCGCGGCGCGGCGAGCCGCTGGCGGAGGTCGGCGCGGTGGTGCTGCCCGCCATCCCCGATGAGGTGCTGGCGGGGGTGTTCGTGTGCGCCCACCACCCCGATGCGCTCGAAGAGGCCTGCATCACCAACGTGTCCATCGAACGCGGCGCCTGACCCCCGGCGGAGATCCCATGCACATCATCGACCTCGCCGGCGCCTGGCAGCTGACCGGCGGCACCCTCACCGCCCCGGTCCCGGCCTGCGTGCCGGGCGACACCCACAGCGCCCTGCTCGCCGCTGGGCGCATCCCCGATCCCTACTGGGGCGCCAACGAGCTGCAGGTGCAGGAGGTCGGCCGCCAGGACTGGACCTTCGCTCGCACCGTCGAGGTGCCGCCCGCGCTGCTCGGGCGCGCCGCGGTGTGGCTGGTGTGCGACTGCCTCGACACCGTGGCCGAGGTGGCGGTCAACGGGCGGGTGGTGGGGACGGGCGCGAGCATGTTCGTGCGCCACCGCTTCCCGGTGAAGGAGCACCTGGTGGCGGGCGCCAACCGCATCGAGGTGCGCTTCCGTTCCGCCGAGCGGGCCGCCTGCGAGGAGGCCGCCCGCCACGCCCAGCCCTATCCCTTCAACCCGGTGCCGGTGCAGTCGCCGCACCGCAACCTGGTGCGCAAGGCGCAGTGCCACGGCGGCTGGGACTGGGGCGCCTGCCTGATGGTGGCGGGCATCCACGGGCGCATCGCCCTCGAAGGCGCCGATCTCGGCCACCTCGAGCACGTGTGGTGCGACCAGGAGCACCGCCCGGGGGCGTGCACGGTGACCGTGGTGGGCGAGTTCCACGCCCTGGCGGCCGGCCGCGCCGAGATGGAGGTGGACCTGGGCGGGGTGCGGGTGCGCCGCGAGGTGGCGCTGGCGCCGGGGGCGAACCGCCTCGAGGCCGCGGTCGAGCTGCCGCAGCCGCGCCTGTGGTGGCCCAACGGCCTGGGCGAGTCCCACCTCTACGAGCTGACCGTGCGCGTGGGCGATGCCGAGCAGCGCCGGCGCATCGGCCTGCGCCGCCTCGAGGTGGTGAGCGAGGACGACCAGGCCGGCCGCTCGCTGGTGTTCCGCGTCAACGGCGTGCCGGTGTTCTGCAAGGGCGCCAACTGGATCCCCTGCGACGCCCTGCCCCAGCGCCAGACCCGCGCCGCCATCGACGACCTGCTCGCCAGCGCCGCGGCGGCGCACATGAACATGATCCGGGTGTGGGGTGGCGGCCAGTACGAGAGCGACGACTTCTACGACCTGTGCGACGCCAAGGGCCTGCTGGTGTGGCAGGACTTCATGTTCTCGTGCGCCATGTACCCGGCCACCCCGGACTTCCTCGACCTGGTCCGCCGCGAGGCCGAGCACCAGGTCAAGCGCCTGCGCCACCACGCCTGCCTCGCCCTGTGGTGCGGCAACAACGAGAACCTGGGGGCGATCAGCTGGTTCGAGGAGAGCCGCCGCAACCGCGACCGCTACCTGGTGGACTACGACCGCCTCAACGAGGGGGTGCTGGGGGCGGCGGTGCGCGCCCACGACCCCGGTCGCACCTTCTGGCCCAGCTCGCCCTGCGGCGGTCCCGGCGACTACTCCGACTGCTGGCACGCCGACGGGCGCGGCGACATGCACTACTGGAAGGTGTGGCACGAGGGCGCCTCGTTCGACGCCTTCCTGCAGATCAGGCCGCGCTTCTGCTCGGAGTTCGGCTACCAGTCGTTCCCGTCGCTGGACACCATCCGCTCGTACGCGCCGCCGTCGCAGCTCAACGTCACCTCCCCGGTGATGGAGCACCACCAGCGCAACGTCGGCGGCAACTCGCGCATCATCGAGATGTTCTCGCGCTACTTCCGCATGCCCGAAGGCTTCGCCAACTTCGTCTACCTCAGCCAGGTGCAGCAGGCGGTGGCGATCCGCACCGCGGTCGAGCACTGGCGCAGCCTGCGCCCGCACTGCATGGGCACGCTCTACTGGCAGCTCAACGACAACTGGCCGGTGTGCTCGTGGTCGTCGCTCGACTACGGCGGCAAGTGGAAGCTGCTGCACCATGCCGCGCGGCGCTTCTACGCTCCCTCCCTGCTCACCGCCCGCTCCGCCGGCGGCCGGGTCGAGGTGTGGCTGTGCGACGACCGCCTGGAGGCGCGCGAGGTCGGCATCACGGTCGCGGTCCATGCCCTGGGCGACGGCGCCGTGCGCTGGGAGCGCCGCATCACGGTGGCGACCCCCGGCGCGCACGCCCAGCGTGTGCTCGACCTGGCGCTGGCCGAGATCGCCCCGCGGCCGGAGGAGTGCCTGATGACCATGACCCTCGACGACGGCGGCGAGAGCAGCGTCAACGAGCATGTCTTCGCCGCCTGGAAGCGCCTCGAGCTGCCCGAGCCCGGGCTGCGCACCGACGTGCGCGAGGCGGATGGCGGCTTCTCCGTCGAAGTGAGCAGCGCGCGGCCGGCGCTGTTCGTCGCCCTCGACGTCGAGGGGGTGCGCGGCGAGTTCGACGACAACCTCCTGACCATCCTGCCCGGCCGCCCGCGGCGGCTGCGCTTCCGGCCGCGGCAGGACCTGCCCCTGCCCGCCCTGCGCCAGGCCCTGGTCGTCCGCCACCTGCGCGGCAGCTACGCCTGAGGCGGCGGAGATGGCCAGCATGATCCCGGTCGGCGTCCAGCTCTATTCCGTGCACCGCGAGGCCGCCCGCGACCTGCGCGGGACCCTGCGCGAGGTCGCGCGCCTGGGCTACGAAGGGGTGGAGTTCGCCGGCCTGCACGGCCATGATCCCGCCGAGGTGGCGGGCTGGCTGGGCGACTGCGGCCTGCGCGCCTGCGGCACCCACACCCCGCTCGCCGAGCTCGAGGGGGACGCCCTGGCCGCCACCATCGCGGCCCATCGCGAGCTGGGCTGCCCCTACGCCATCGTGCCCGCCCTGGCGCCGGAGCTGCGCTCGACCCGCCCGGCGCTGCTGGCCACCGCCCGCCGGCTCGACGCCATCGCCGCGGCGCTCGCCCCGGCCGGCATCCGCACCGGCTACCATGCCCATGACGACGACTTCCCACCGATCGGCGGCCAGACCGCCTGGGACATCCTCTTCGCCGCCGCTTCGCCGCCGGTGGTGATGCAGCTGGACACCGGCAATGCCCACGCGGGCGGGATCGATCCCCTGGCGGTGCTGGCGCGCTTCCCCGGCCGCTCCGAGACCATCCACCTCAAGGAGGCGGGCGGCGCGCACGGGGCGGCGATCGGCGAGGGCGACCTGCCCTGGCCGCGCCTGCTGGCGCTGTGCGCCGGCCTGGGCGGCACCCGCTGGTACGTGGTCGAATACGAGGTCGAGGGGGTCGACGCCTTCGACGGTCTCGCGCGCTGCCGCGCCGGGCTGCGCCGCTTCGGCGTCTGAGCAGCCGATGGACGAACCTTGCGCCGGTGGCGGGACGCCCACCTTCCCCGGCAGATCGGCCCCGCCCGGGCCGCAGAGGAGCCATGGCCGCCACCCTCGATGATGTCGCGCGCAAGGTCGGCTGCTCCACCGCGACGGTGTCGCGGGTGGTCAACGGCACCGGCCAGGTGGCCGAGGCGATGCGCCTGGCGATCCTGGCGGCGGTGCAGGAGGTGGGCTACCGCGCGCCCCGGGTCGAGGCCCGCCGGCGCGAGGAGCGGGCGGAGGCGGCCGCGGCGGCCCCGTTGCGCCTGGTGCAGGTGGTGCTGCATTCCGACCAGCCGCGGGAGCGCATCGCCATCGCCGCCGGCGGCCTCGAGGTGACCTCCGAAGGGCCGGTGGCCGCCGCCGACCTGCTCGCGGCCGGCGACGGCGCCGCCAGCTCGTTCCACCGCGACATCGTCGACGGCATGCTCGACGAGCTGGGGCGCTGGGGCTGGCGCGCCCTGCTGGTGCCCAACCGCGACCTGCTCGATCCGGCCTTTCTCGCCGAGCTGAGGGCCTCGCCCGCCCAGGGCATCCTGCTTACCGGTTCGGCCAGCCCGCACCTGGACGCCTTCCTCGCCGCCTGCCCCGCCCCGGTGGTGCTGGTCGACCAGCGGCCGGCCCATCCGCCCGGCAACCCGGTGGTGGGCATCGACGGTCCGGCGGGTATCGCCCTGGCCTTCGCCCACCTGGCCGGGCTGGGCCACCGCGACATCGGCTTCCTCACCGGCCGCGAGGACAACTTCGCCTACCGCGAGCGAGAACTCGCCTTCCGCGCATGCATGGCCGGCCTCGGCCAGCCGGTGCGCGAGGAGTGGATCTACCGCGGCCCCAACCTCATCACCGCGGCCAGCGCCTGGCTGGGCGGGCGCCTGGGGCGGCCCGACCGGCCCACCGCCTTGCTGTGCAGCAACGACCTGCTGGCGCTGGGCTGCCTGCGCGCGGCGGCATCCTGCAGCGTGTCCATCCCTGGCCGGCTGTCGGTGGTGGGCTTCGACGGCATCGCCGCCGCTGCGGCGGTGACCCCGGCCCTGACCACGGTGGAGGTGCCGACGTGCGAGATGGGGCGCCAGGCGGTGCGATTGCTCATGGCCGCGGTGCAGTGCCCCCCCGTCGCGCCCTCGTGGTCGGAGCTGCGGGTGCGGCCGTCGCTGGTGGTGCGCGCCTCGACCGCCCCTCCCGCCGGCTGAAGCGAGCGCGAACATGGTCAGGTCGCCCGTCATTGCCATTGAAAAAATTCCGAAATAAATATCATAACCAGTGGAGTCCGGTATGGCTTCCGCGCCTCTTCGAGGGTACAGTACTGCATCGGGGGAGCCGCCATGCCGACCATGGCCGATCGACGCCGCGCCTTCACCCTGATCGAGCTGCTGGTGGTGGTCGCCATCGTGGCCGCGTTGGCGGCGATGCTGATGCCGGTGATCAGCATGGTGAAGGAGGCGGCGGTGCGCAGCACCTGCGCCTCGCAGATGCGCCAGGTGGGCATGGCCGGGATCCTCTACCGCGGCGACAGCGACGGCCTGTTCGTGCCGGTGTACTGGAACGACCCGGGCTGGAACACCTGGTCGAGCTGGGCCTATGCCACCACCTGGGACGGGCGCTGGCAGCACATGCTCCAGGCCTACACCGAGACCTACAAGGTGTTCAACTGCCCAGCCTCGCTCAAGGTGCCGATCTGGGGCCGGAGGGGCGAGGTGCTGGATGCCGCCGAGGGGTCCTACAAGCGCGGGGCGGCACGCGGCGGCGGCCTGCCCGGCTGGCCCACCTGCCTGACCGCCTACAACAGCGCCAACTGGGGGCGGGCCGGAACCTGGTCGAATCCCGGTCCGATGAACGAGGTCAAGGCCGAGAGCTATCTCAAATCGGTGCTGGCCACGGCGCGCATCGACCGCTGCCCGGTGTTCTTCGACGGCATGTGGCAGAACGACGGCACCAACCACCTGCAGAACCAGTGGGGGGTGTACTTCCCGCACCGTGCTTTGCGTGCGAACATGATCTTCGCCGATGGCCACGCCGAGTCGCGGGTGAAGGCCGACGTCACCAGCTACAACCCGGCCGTGCAGGTGCGTGATTGATCAGCCCGGCCCCGTGTCCACCGTGCGCGCCGCCATGAAGGTCACCCTCGCCGATCTCAGCAAGAAGTCCGGCTACTCCCTCGCCACCATCTCGCGGGTGGTGAACGGCGAGGCGGGGGTGAGCGACGAGGTGCGCGAGGCGGTCGAGCAGGCCATCCGCGACCTCGGCTACCTCGCCAAGCGCCCGCGCGGGGTGAACGGTGTGATCGGGGTGGTGCTGCACCGCACCACCCCGATGGAGCGCCTGGCGGTGGCTCCTGGCGGCGCGCTCGAGCTGGGACCGCAGGAGGACGCCACCGCCGAGCGCCTGCTCACCGCCCCCTGGCGCCTGGGCAACGACTTCTACCGCCGCATCCTCGACGGCGCCCTCGACGAGCTGCGCCAGCATCAGCGCAAGGCCACCCTGCATGTGGCCGGCAGCCTCGACGACCCGCAGCTGCGCGCCGCCCTCGGCGGCGGTGCGGCCGGGGTGCTGCTGGTGGGCGAGGGCGGGGCCGGGCTGGACGCCCTGATGGCCGCCGCCCGCCGCCCGCTGGTGCTCGCCGACATCCTCCACGACGGGCCCTGCGACCAGGCCTCCAGCGACAACCTCGACGGCATCGGCCAGGCGGTGCGCCACCTCGCCGGGCTTGGCCACCGCCGCCTGGGCTTCGTCGGCGGGCCGGTCGACCGCGCCCTGCGCGAGCGTGCCGAGGCCTTCGCCTACCACGCCTTCCGCGCCGGCATCGCGGTGCCCGCGGCGTGGGTGCACGAGGGTGACGGCAACATCGAGCGCACCGCGGCCGCGGTGGCGCAGGTGCTCGCCGGCGGCCAGCGCCCGAGCGCCCTGGTGTGCAGCAACGACTACGCCGCCATGGCGGTGCTGCGCGCCGCCGACCAGTGCGGGCTCAAGGTGCCGCGCGACCTCAGCGTCACCGGTTTCGACGATCTCGAGGTGGCCACCCTGGCCACTCCGGCGCTCACCAGCGTGCGCACCGATGCCGCCGGCATCGGCCGCCAGGCGGTGCGTCTGCTGCTGTCGCACGTCCAGCCGCCGGACCCGGCCGGGCGCGGCAGCGTGGTGCGGGTGCCGACCCGGCTGGTCGAGCGCGCCTCGACCGCGCCGCCGGCCGGCTGACGCTCAGGCCCGTTCCCACGGGAAGGCCATGGCCTCGCCCAGGTCGGCGAGGCCGAGGGCGAGCATCACCACCCGGTCGAAGCCCACCGCCACCCCGGCGCACTCCGGCAGCCCGGCGGCCATCGCCGCCTCGAAGCGGGCGTCGCGTCCGGGCGCATCGGCGCGGGTGCGGCGCTCGGCGTCGAGCCGCGCCACCAGCTCGGCGGCGTCGGTCAGCTCCCAGTAGCCGTTGGCCAGCTCCAGGCCGTCGCGGTAGATCTCGAAGCGCGCCGCCACCGGTTCGCCGCGGGCGTCGCGGCGGGTGCGCGCCTGGGCCGCCAGACGGGGCGGGTAGTCGGTGATCGCGGTCCATTCCCCCCGCCCCAGGTGGGGTTCGACCCGGGTGGCGAGCAGCAGGTCGGCGGCGGCCTCGCGGTCGAGGCGGCCATCGCCTCCGCGCACCACCGCGGCGTCGGCACCGAGGGCGGCGGCGAGGGCGTCCTCGCCGGCGGTGAAGGGGTCGACCCCGGCGTGGCGTTCGAGCGCCTGCCGCCAGGGCAGCACGGTGCAGGGCCCGTCCAGACCGGTGAGCTCGGCCAGCAGCTCGACCACCTCGCCGAGCAGGCGGCGGTCGTCCCAGCCCACCCGGTACCACTCCAGCATGCGGAACTCGGGGCGGTGGCGGCGCGAGCGCTCGCCGGCGCGGAAGGCCGGGTGCAGCGCCCAGACGTCGCCGCAGCCGGCCGCCACCAGGCGCTTGAGCGGGTGCTCGGGGCTGGTGGGCAGCCAGCGCGGGCCGCCCGGGCCGTCGAGGCGGAACGGCGCGATGCCGGGGTCGAGGTTGGCCCCGCCCTGCAGCACCGGCACCTCGACTTCCAGCGCGCCCCGCGTGCAAAGGAAGCGGCGGACGCGCTCCAGGAGCTGCGCCCGCCGTTGCAGGGTAGCGCGGCTGGCGCCGGGGCGCCAGCCGTCAGATGGGTTGATGGTTGATGGTTGATGGGTCATCGCTGGTGGGCACTTGGCTGTGGGGACGCCAGGGTCGCCAACCATCGACCATCAACCGTCAACCTGCGCTCAGACGCGCCCGAGGTACTCGCGGGTGTCGGTGTTGATCTTCACCTTGTCGCCGATGGCGACGAAGATCGGCACCTGGACCTCGGCGCCGGTGCCCTTGAGCTTGGCGGTCTTGAGCACGCGGCTCTGGGTGTCGCCCTTCACCGCCGGCTCGGTGTATTCGACCTCCATCACCACCGAGTTGGGCATGCGCACCGCGATCGGCTCGCCGTTCCACAGGGTCACCGCCACCTCGGCCTGCTCGAGCAGGAAGTCCTTGGCGTCGCCGACCGCGCGCGGGGGCACGGTGATCTGCTCGTAGTCCTTGGTGTTCATGAACACGAAGCCGTTGGCGTCGGCGTAGAGGAACTGCATGTCGACGTCGGTGACGTCGGCGGATTCGACCTTCTCGCCGCCGCGCAGGGTCTTCTCCAGGGTGTTGCCGGTCAGCAGGTTGATCACCCGCAGCTTGTAGAAGGCGTTGCCCTTGCCGGGCTTAACGAAGTTGACCTCGAGCACCTGCCAGGGAGCGTTGTCGAACAGGAGCTTGGAGCCCTTGCTGACCTCACCGATGTTGAACGAGCCCATGGGGGACCTCATGCAGAAGAAAGGCGGCCATGGAGGGCCGCGGTGACCTTGGGAAGGGCGGAACGCTAGCGGGCCAGTGCGCGGGCGCCAGCGTCGAGCCGGCCTGGCGCAGCCTGCTGGCCGGGGCGGTGCGCGACCCCGACGAGCTGTGGCGCCTGCTCGCCCTGCCCGCCGACCAGCTGCCGGCGGCGCGGCGGGCGGCGGCGGCCTTTCCGTTGCTGGTGCCGCGCGGCTTCCTGGCCCTGATCGAGCCCGGCCGCATCGACGATCCCCTGCTGCGCCAGGTGCTGCCGCTGGGGGCCGAGGGGCAGGATCCCCCCGGTTTCAGCGCCGATCCCCTGCACGAGGACGGCTTCGCGGCGGTGCCGGGGCTGATCCGCAAGTACGCCAGCCGCGCCCTGCTGGTCACCACCGGGGCCTGCGCGGTGCATTGCCGCTACTGCTTCCGGCGCGAGTTCCCCTACCAGGGCCTGCCGCGCGGACGGCGCTGGTGGGCGCCCGCGCTCGCCTGGCTGGCGGCCCATCCCGAGGTCGACGAGGTGCTGCTGTCGGGCGGCGACCCCCTGTCCCTGCCCGACAGCCAGCTCGCGGCCCTGGCCGCCGACCTGGCCGCCATCCCGCATCTGCGCCGCCTGCGTCTGCACACCCGCCTGCCGGTGGTGCTGCCGGAGCGCGTCGACGAGCGCCTGCTCGCCTGGCTGGGCGCCACCCGCCTGCGCCCGGTGGTGGTGATCCACGCCAACCACCCGCGCGAACTCGCCCCGGCGGTGGTGGCGGCCTGCGCCCGCCTGCGCGCCGCCGGCGCCACCCTGCTCAACCAGTCGGTGCTGCTGGCGGGGGTCAACGACGACGCCGCGGTGCTGGCCGGGCTGTCGCTGGCGCTGTTCGACGCCGGCGTGCTGCCCTACTACCTGCACGCCCTCGACCGCGTGCGCGGCGCCGGCCACTTCCTGGTCGAGGACGACCCGGCGCGCGCCCTCGCCGCCGAGCTGGCCGCGCGCCTGCCCGGCTACCTGGTGCCGCGCCTGGTGCGCGAGGAGCCCGGCCGCCCGCACAAGGTGCCGGTGTAGGCGCTTCAGCCCGCCGCCGCCGCCCCGGCGGCCAGGGCCCGGCGCAGCGCCGCCACCGCCTCCAGCTCGATCGCCTGGCGCGCCGCCACCACTGCCGAGCCGAGGTGGGGGGTGAAGAGGGTGCGCTCGTTGGCCAGCAGCCGCTGCGGCACCGCCGCCGGCCGTCCGGGCAGGGCGCGGTCTTCGCAGGCGAACACGTCGGCCGCGTAGGCTTCCAGCGTGCCGGCGGCGAGTGCGTCGGCCACCGCCTCCTCGTCAACCACCGAGCCGCGGCCGATGTTGACCACCACCGCCCCCGGGGCGAGCCGGGCCAGGCGGGCGGCCGACAGCCAGGCGTGGGAGGCGGCGGTGAGCGGACAGGCCAGGAACAGCACCTGGCCGCAGGCCGCGGGCAGCTCCTCGGCCGGGCACCAGGCCAGGCCAAGGGCGCGTTCGTCGACGGCCGGCAGACGGCGGGGATCATGGTAGACCGCCCGCACCGCGAAGCCGGTGAGCAGCTGGGCCAGCGCCCGGCCCACCCCGCCCATGCCGAGGATGCCCACCGTCGCCCCCACCAGGGTGCCGCCGTACAGGCGCGGGCGCCAGCCGTCATGGCCCACGCGCACCGCGGCGTCGCCGGCGCGCAGCCGGCGCAGCAGGCCGAGGGCGAGCGCCACCCCCAGCTCGGCGGTGGGCAGCGAGAGCAGGTCCTCGACCACCGTGACCTGCACCCCGCGCGCGGCGCAGGCCGCCAGGTCGAGGTTGTCGGCGCCCTTGAGTGCGCCAGCCACCGCGCGCAGGCGCGGGCAGGCTGCGAGCAGGGCGGCGTCGATGCGGTCGGGCATGAAGGCGATCAGGCCGTCGGCGTCGCGCGCCTGGCGCGCCAGCTCGGCGGCATCCCACGGCTGCTCGTCCAGGTTGGCGCGCAGCTCGGCGAAGCTCCCGAGCGCATCGACGGTGGCGGGCAGCAGCCGGCTGCCGGCCGCCACCAGCGGTCGCGGCCGGCTCCCGACGACTCGTCCCGCCGATAGCGGGACCGCCGGCTGGGCCGGCGCCTGGGCCTCCGGCCCAGGGAGTCTAGTTTGTACGGGGGCTGCGCCCCCGCTCCGCTCCGGGCCTGACGGCCCTCCGCCCCCCATCGGCCTGCGGCCGCTCACGCCCACCGCCTACGCAGCCAGGCCCCGCTGGCGTCGACCAGGGTGACCATCGCCAGGATCACCAGCAGGATGGCCGCCACCTCCTGGTACTGCATGATGCGCAGCGAGCCCATCAGCTCGAAGCCGATCCCGCCCGCCCCCACCATGCCCATCACCGTCGAGGCGCGGAAGTTGTATTCCCAGCGGTAGAACACCGTGTCCATCATCTGCGGCGCGGCCTGGGGCAGGATGCCGTGCAGCACCACCTGCAGGCGCCCGGCCCCAGCCGCGCGCACCGCCTCGGCCGGGCCGGGGTCGGCGTGCTCGATCGCCTCGGCGAAGAACTTGCCGAGCATGCCGGCGCCATGGATCGCCATGGCGATGACGCCGGCGAACGGCCCCAGCCCCACGGCGGCGACGAAGATCAGCGCCAGGATGATCTCGTTGATGCCGCGCATCACGTTCAGCACCTGGCGCATGGCGTGGAAGATCGCCGGGTGCGGCGACAGGTTGCGCGCCGCGAAGAAGCACACC
>JAKLKR010000006.1 GCA_023150565.1 Planctomycetota bacterium | reverse complement strand
TAGCGGGGGGTGGAACCCCCCGTGAACAGCAACCCCCCGGAGGGGCGCAGCGCGCCCCGGAGCGGGGGCGGAAACCGCCGCGGCGCAGCCGCGGTGCGGGGTGCGCAGCACCCCGCGGCGGGCGCGACGGAGCGGCGCGTCAGCGCCGCGGTACGGCCGCAGGCCGGCCGGCGCGAACGCCGGTTTCCGTCACGCCATGCACTCGCCGGCCCCGAGTTCGCCCACCTGGGCCTGGAACAGCTTGTCCGCCCCGATGTCGAGCAGATCCGCCTCGGTCAACTCCCCCGGCTGGTAGCTGCACAGCGCGCCCAGGCGGTCCTTCAGCCTGGTCTTGAGCGCGGCGGCGGCATTGCGGTCGAGCCCGAAGCCGGCCTGGGCGCGCAGCCACGCGGCGAAGCTCTGCCCGCCCTGGCGCTCGGCCACGTACCACTGCGCCAGGGCGCGGATCGCCGGCGCCACCTTGCGCGCCGGGATGCGCGCGATGAGGGCGGAGTGGAACACCTGCGCACCCTCGTCGCCGCCGCCCACCAGCAGCACATAGTGCGGCACCAGCTTGTCGCCCACCTTGGACGCGGCGCCGTGCAGGCCGATGGTGCCGATGTGGTGCTGGCCGCAGCTGTTGGGGCAGCCGCTGATGAAGATGCGGGCGGCGCGCACGCCCTCGTCGTCGAGGTCGGCGAGGGCGTCCTCGAGCCCCTGGGCGAGGTTCTTCGACAGCGTCACCCCCAGCTGGCAGGTGCTGGCGCCCGGGCAGCTGACCACGTCGGCGATGGCGTGCGCCGGGCGGGTGAGGCCGAGGGCGGCGAGTTCGCCGTGCAGGGCGCCCAGCCGGCTGATCGGCACCCGGCGGAAGCACAGGTCCTGGTCGTTGGAGGTGCGCACGTCGCCGGCGCTGTACGCCTCGGCGAGGTCGGCGAGCTTCTTCAGCAGCGCCGCCGGCAGATCACCGCGGCGGATGGCGATGTCGACCACCGCCAGGCCGCTCTCGCGGTGGCTGTGCACGTTGGCCCGGCGCCAGGCGCGCTCGGCGGCGTCGCCCTCGGCGGGGATGGGGGTGGGTGCGGCGGCGGGCAGGCGGTCGGGCAGCACGGCGCCGCGGATGCCCTCGGCGCGCACCTCGGCGAGCTTGTCGGCCACCAGCTTGCGGAAGCCCTCGTCGCCGTGGTTGCGCAGCACGAACTTGAGGCGCGCCTTGGCGCGGTTCTGGCGGTCGCCGTACTGGTGGTGCACGCGCAGGATGGCCTCGGCCAGCGGGATCAGCTCGTCCTTGCCGGCGCAGGCGGCGATCAGGATGGGGGCCTGGGGCGAGGCGCCCAGCCCGCCGGCGGCGACCACGCGGAAGCCCTCCTTGCCGTCGACCACCACCGCGGTGGCGCCGACGTCCTGGATGTTGGTCTGGCCGAGACGGTCGGCGTCGCTGCCGCTGAACGAGATCTTGAACTTGCGCGGCAGGTTGGACGAGCGCGGCCCGCGCAGGAAGTGCTGGAACACCGCCTCGGCGTAGGGCTCGATCGCGAACGGCTCGTCGCTGCGGGTGCCGGCGTGGGCGCTGGCGCACACCGCGCGCACCGCGTTGCCGCAGGCCTCGCGGGTGGTCAGGCCGGCCTCCTCCAGCTCCTGCAGCAGGTCGGGGGTGCGCGGCAGCTGCACGTAGTGGTACTGCACCGCCTGGCGGGTGGAGATATGGCTGTTGCCGTTGCTGTACTTCACCGCGCAGTCGGCGAGCACGCGCATCTGCGCCGGGGTCACCAGGCCGTACTTGAGCTTCACCCGCACCATCTGGTTCTCGCCCGCCTGGCGCTGGCCGTACACGCCGTGGACCAGGCGGTAGGGCTTGAACTCCTTGTCGGGATCGATCGCCCCCTTCTGGAGCAGGTCGACGGTGGAGCGGAACTTGGCCAGTTCGGCGGTGACGATGGGCGAGAGCGTGGCGGACATGGCGATCCCAGGGTGTCCCCGAGGTGTAGCAGCCCCCCGGCTCGACCTCCATAAGATGCAAACCGTGCATCCATGCGTCCGCGCTATGGCAAAGGCCGGGGGGCCTGTGGTTGCAACGCATACCCCCCTGGCAACAAACGGTGCCAGCCAAGGAAACGCCCCAATGCCCTCCCCGACCGCACCCGTCGTCCCCGCCAACGGCCAGAAGATCTCCCTCCAGGGCGACAAGCTGATCGTGCCCGACCGCCCGATCATCTGCTACATCGAAGGCGACGGCACCGGTCCGGACATCTGGCGCGCCTCGGTGCGGGTGCTCGACGCCGCGGTCGAGAAGGCCTACAAGGGCCGGCGCAAGATCGCCTGGATGGAGGTCTTCGCGGGCGAGAAGTCGGTGCGCCTGAACGGCGGCGACCCCACCCAGCCGACCAACAAGCCGGAATGGTGGCTGCCGCAGGAGACCCTCGACGCCATCCAGGAGTACGTGATCGGCATCAAGGGCCCGATGACCACCCCGGTGGGCAAGGGCATCCGCTCGATCAACGTCGCCCTGCGCCAGATGCTCGATCTCTACGCCTGCGTGCGCCCGGTGCAGTACTTCCAGGGCGTGCCCAGCCCGGTGAAGGAGCCCCACCTGGTCGACATGATCATCTTCCGCGAGAACACCGAGGACATCTACGCCGGCATCGAGTTCGAGGCGGGTTCGCCCGAGGCCGAGAAGCTCAAGGCCCTGCTCACCGAGATCGGCGGCATCAAGAAGGTGCGCTTCCCCGACACCGCCGCCTTCGGCATCAAGCCGGTGTCCAAGCAGGGCACCCAGCGCCTGGTCGAGGCGGCGATCGACTACGCCATCGCCGAGGACAAGCCCAACGTCACCATCGTGCACAAGGGCAACATCATGAAGTTCACCGAGGGTGGCTTCATGAAGTGGGCCTATGAGCTGGCGCAGCAGAAATACGGCGGCCTGGTGATCGACAAGGGGCCGTGGGTGAAGATCAGGAACCCGCGCACCGGGCGCGAGATCGTCATCAAGGACGTGATCGCCGACGCCATGCTGCAGCAGATCCTGCTGCGCCCGGCCGAATACTCGGTGCTCGCCACCCTCAACCTCAACGGCGACTACATCAGCGACGCCCTCGCCGCCCAGGTCGGCGGCATCGGCATCGCCCCCGGCGCCAACATCAACTACAAGACCGGCCGCGCCATCTTCGAGGCCACGCATGGCACCGCGCCCAAGTACGCCAACCAGGACAAGGTCAACCCGGCCTCGGTGATCCTTTCGGGCGAGATGATGCTGCGCCACATGGGCTGGGGCGAGGCCGCCGACCTGCTGATCAAGGGCCTCAACGGCGCGGTCGCGGCCAAGACCGTCACCTACGATTTCGCCCGCCTGATGGAGGGCGCCACCGAGGTGAAGTGCTCGGCCTTCGGCGACGCCATGATCAAGCACATGGGATGACCGGCGCAGGACGGCTCTTCCCTGGGACCGCCGGGCTCCAGCCCGGCAGTTTTCCCACTCGAATTGCCGGGCTGGAACCCGGCGATCCCAGGGGCGCCGCTGCCTTTTCCGGTGGTCTGCGCGATTCCTGGACGCTTCGCTGGCAATACGGCTAGCGGGCGCAGGCCCTGGCGGCGTACTCGGCGAACAGGCGCAGGTAGATGCGGTAGAGCTCCAGCGAGACCCCGGGCGGGGTCTGGTGGTCGACCGAGGGGATGAAGCGGCCCCGGCGCATCGCCGGCAGCAGGCGCTCGAACTCGGCGCGCATCGCCGCCTCGCCCAGGGGCATGGTCATCTTGTCGAAATGGCCGATGAAGGTCAGGCGCGGATGCGCCGCCTGCAGGCGCTCGATGTCGCAACCGGCCTGGCGCTCGATGGGCAGGATGCCCTCGACCCCGACCGCCTCCAGCCAGGGCGCCAGGCGGGTGACATCGCCGTCGGAATCCACCACCACGCGGATGCCGCGCGCCTGCATCGCCGGCACCACCTGACGGTAATAGGGTGCGAGCAGGCGCTCGAACATGCGCTCCGACAGCATCGGGCCGTGGTTGTAGCTCATGTCCTCGGCGATGGTGATGAAGTCGGGAACCGCCACCGCGCACACCTGGTCGAGCCAGCGCAGGATGAAGTCGGCCTGGTCCTGGTTGATGCGCGCGATCAGTTCCGGCTGGTCGCCGAGGGCATAGAGGTGGCCCTCGATCCCGAGCAGCCGCCGCGGCCACCAGAAGAACCCCTCGAAGGTGCACCACAGCAGGCGCTCGCCGCGCCGCTGCGCCTCGGCGTGCGCCGCCCAGGCCGCGGCCTCGGCGCCGGCGAAGGGCGACTCCTGGCGATAGATGCGCCCGCGCACCGCCTCGTAGCCGGCCTCGTCCACGATCCAGCCGGCGCCATGGCCCTCGCCGCAGCCGGCCTGGCGCGGCAGGCCGTCGGGGATCTGCCGCACCCACAGCTGGTGGTCCTGGTCGAGGCCGAAGTGGGCCTTGAGCCCGGCATCGGGCACCTCCGCCGACAGGCCCTCGCCGCGCCAGCGGGTGATGGTCTGGTTCCACCAGGTCGCCCATTCGAGCATGGGCAGGCGGTCGCCAGGCAGGCGGCCGGCGAAGGCGTCATGGAAGCGCGAGCGGACGGTGGGCTGGACGGCGGCGGCGGGCGCGCTCATGGGGCTCTCCGCCGGCGATCCTAGCGCGGCAGCGGCGGGCCTGCGCGCACATCCGTCCGGTGCGAGGCGGATTTTCCTCCGCCCTTCTGCGCACGCCAGGCGCGCGGCGAACAGCCGGTCTGGGCGCGGAACACGCGCGCGAAGTAGGACGGGTCGGCGAAGCCGACCTCGAGCGCGACCGCGGTCACCCCCAGCCTGCCGGCGGCGAGCAGGCGCTGGGCGCGGCCGATGCGCAGGGCGGTCAGCCACTGCCACGGCGGCACCCCGGTGGCGTTGACGAACACCGCGCTGAACCAGTGCGGGCTGAGCCCGGCCGCCGCCGCCACGTCGGCCACCGCCAGGTCCTCGTCGCCGTGCCGGCGCTCCATGAAGGCGATGGCGGCGGCGATCGCCGCCTCCTGGGCGGCGGCGAGGGCGGGTGGACGCCCCACCTCGGCCCAGGCCCGCGCCAGCAGCACCAGGGCGCGGTGGAACGAGGCGCGCGCCGCCAGCCGCCAGCCCGGCCGGGCGCCGGCGATCTCGTCCGCCGCCAGCGCCAGGGCCTCGCCCACCGCCGCCAGCCGCGGCGGATCCAGGCGCAGACGCGGGGCGGGCCCGCGCTCGGCGCGGAACAGCGGTTCGGTGGCGAGCAGGTCGCTCAGGCCCGGCACCGCGCGCAGGGCGTCGGCGTCGGGGGCGAGCAGGGCGTGGGTGAACAGCACGTTCCACACCGCGAAGCCGCGCCGGGGCAGGTAGCGGTGGCGCTCGCCCGGGGCGAGCACGAACACCTCGCCGGGGGCGACGCGCTGGAGCAGGCGGCGGCGGCCGCGCACCACCTCGTGCTCGGCGGTGCCGGCCGCCACCACCACCAGCTCGGTGAAGTCGTGGCCGTGCAGGGCGACCTCGCGCGCCACCTCGTAGCGCCGCACCAGCAGCGGCAGCTCGGGGCAGGGGAAGAGATCGCGGCCGTGGATGGTCGCCTCCATGGCGGTCCTCCACCCGCGGTCGTAGCGCCGCCGGGGGCGGCCGCCACCCCGCCCCGGAGCGCCCGCGGCTACGGCGCCAGCTGGCACCGCTTCCACAACCACGGCCGGCCGTGCGGCTCGCTGCCGGCGGGGCCGAGGGTGAGGCCCTGCTTGCGGCCCTGGCCGTCGTCGTCGTTGATCAGCAGCGACAGGCCGAGCACGTGGCCGGGGCGCAGCTCGACCTGGGGCAGGGCCGCGGGCGGGAAGCTGGCGCGGCATTCCCAGCCGCCAGCGGTGCGCCGCCAATCCACCAGCGGCAGCGGGTCGAGGCCGCTGGTGGCGTTGGCGGCGCCCACGAAGCGCCCGGCGGGGGCGAGGTCGAGCCAGGCGAAGCCGCCGCCGGCATCCGCGCAGCCGAGGATCCAGGCGGTGCAGGCGCTGTCGGTGAGCGCGCGCGGCCCGCGCGCGGCGGCGCGCTGGTCGACGTAGAGCTGGAGCGAGTCGTGGGCCCAGGCGTTGCCGCCGGTGTTCGGACCAGGCACCACCGCGTCGTCAGCCACCTGCGCCAGCAGCTGCAGCCCGGCCTGGTTCCAGCCCAGCGCCACCCGCGCCGCCAGGTCGGCGGGGCCGCGGTGCGGACGCGCGGGCGCGAAGTCGGTGGACAACCGCTCCTCGCCCAGCTCCAGCCACTCCGTCGGCTGCCAGGCCGCGTCCGCGGGCACGCGCGGGATGAGCAGCACCGGGATGCGCAGGCGGCCGGCGTCCTGCTCCGGCCCGACCGCGACCTCGTAGCCCAGCGCCGGGTCGTCCTGCCAGCGCAGGCCGGTGCCGGGCAGGACGGCGGTGGCGCTGCCGGCGGCGGGCAGGGCCACGCTCCAGGGCGCGGGCGCGCCGGCATCGCTCCAGCGCACCTGGGCCTGCAGCGGCCGGCGCTCGCGGTTGCGCGCCTCCACCACCGCGCCATCGGCGGCGCGCACGGCGGCGAGCGCCAGCGGGAAGGCGAAGCCCTCGACCGCCAGCCCCTGCACCGCCGCCGCCACCGCGGCGGTGGACAGCCCGGGCGGGAAGTCGAGCAGCACCGGCAGGCTGGCCACCGCCAGGGGATCGCCGGCGAGCGGGTTGCCGTCGCTGTCGGTCACCGTGCAGCCGGAGGGGCGGGCGATGGTGCCGCGTTCGCCGTGCAGGCGGGCGTTGAGGGTGACCAGGTGCGAACCGTCGGCGCGGCGCAGCAGCAGCGCGCGCACCGCGTCGTGCACCGGCAGGTCGCGGCCGTCGACCACCCCGGCGGTGAGGCGGGCGAGGGCGCGCAGCCCGCCCGCGGCCTGGAACCACCAGGGGGCGTCGAAGGGGGTGTCGCGCCACAGCCCCGAGCCGGGGGTGAGCAGGGCGAAGGGCGCGCCCACGGTCAGGCCGTGGAGCGCGCTCTGCAGCAGGCGCGCGCTGATGTCGGTCTCGTCCTCGCCGCAGTAGTTGCGGTCCCACTCGCCCTGCGGGATGCCATGGCCGAGCAGGCCGTAGTACTGCTCGCTGTTGGCCAGCGGCATGCCCGGGGCGTAGCGGTCGACCAGCGCGCGCAGGCGCGCCAGGTCATCGACCAGGGGCGGATGCTCGGGGTTGGCGCGGTAGGCGTGGAAGGTCACCAGGTCGGCCTGGGCGAGCCCGCCCAGCTCAGCCACCTGGCCCAGCCAGGCGGTGTCGACGCCGTTGATCTGCACCGCCAGGCGCATGCCCGGCACCGCCGCGCGCAGCGCCGGGCGCACCGCCTGCAGCAGCTGCACGTAGCGCGCCGGCGGCATGCCGTGGCGGCCCTTCACCCCCCAGATGTTGGGCTCGTTGAGCAGCTCGACCTCGTCGACCTGGCCGGCCAGGGCGCCGGCCACCGCGCAGAAGCGCGCCACGTAGCGCGGGATGTCGGCGGCGAAGGCGGCATCGTCGGGCGGGGCCCCGGCCTTCTGCATGCGTCCGAGGTGGAAGCAGGTGGCCTCGTCGGGCTCGATCACCACCTGGTTGCGGCGCGCCCCCGCCCGCTGCAGGGCGTAGGCCGGCAGCGCGCGCTCCAGGCCGGCCTCCGGCCCGTCGCCGGCGTGCAGGTGGTAGAACGAGCGGCGGTAGCCCAGGCCGAGCAGGACCGCCAGGGACTCGCTGCGCCGCAGGAGGTCGAGGCTGGTATAAACCGGCAGGGTGTCGACCCCGAGCAGCGGGTTGGGCGCCGGCACCGCGCCCGCCACCAGGTAGCGCGCCTCGCTCCGCGCCAGCTCGGCGCCGTCGGGGGCGAGCACGCGCAGGGTGCAGGCCACCACCCCCTCGCGGGCATGCTCGACCGGGATGCGCAGCGGGCGACGCTCGTCGCCGCCGGCGGGCAATTCGAGCCGGCGCTGGAACAGCTCGCCGCCGTCAGCGGCGAGGGCGCGCAGCTCCAACCCCAGCGGGACGGCGCTGCCGCCCGGCAGCAGCACCACCGCCTCCAGCGCGGCGGGACCGGGGGCCAGGCAGGCGCCGGTGCCGGGCGGCTCGAGGCCGACCTGGATGCCGGGGACGTAGGCCCCCGCCGCCTCGCCCGGCTCGAGCTGGAGCGAGTCGAGGTCAATGGCGGCCTCGGCGTCGATGCGGGCGTAGACCAGGTTGGCGAAGGTCCCGCCCTGGTCGCGTTCGCGGAAGGTGACGCTGACCCGCCGCCAGCCCGCGCCCAGGTCGGCGGCCTTGACCGTGGTCTGGGCGATGCGCCAGGTGGGGGTGATGAGGAACACCCGCGCGGCGTTGCCGCTGGCGGATGCGCCCGGGGTCAGGCGCAGGTGCGCCGAGAGGGTGTAGGGCCGGCCGGGCGCGAAGGGCACCGCGGCGCTGACCACGCTGGCGCCGCCGGCGGCCAGGCGCAGCGCCCACCGCCCGCCGTGCGGCGACTCGGCGCAGCGCACCGGCACCCCCGGGCGAAAGGGCTTCCACGACTGCAGGAACCAGCCGCCCCCGCCGGCGTCGAAGCCGGGGTTGGCGAGCAGGTTGCCGGCGGTGGCCGGGGGCGCAGCGGGGGCGGTGGCCGGGGCGAAGCCGACCCCGGCGACCAGCGCCTCGCCGTCCTCCACCGTCAGGCGCAGGGTCACGCTGCGACCGGCCCACTCCGGCCCGGCGGGGGCGGCGACGGTGACGCGCTGACGCACCCAGGCGGCGGTGAGCGGGAGCAGGCGGGTCTGGTACCAGTGCCCTTCCGGCCGCGGGTCGCCATAGACGTGCACCGTGAGCATGCGGCCGGGCCGCTCCGAGCGCACCAGCAGCTCGGCGGCTAGCTCGGCGCCGGGGCTGGCGAGGACCAGGCTGGCGGCCACCACCGTCACCCGGCTGCCGGCGGCGGCCTGCAGGCGCACCACCGGCCCGCCGCCGGGGGCTACCTCGTCGGGCAGCAGGGTCGCGCTGCCGCCCGGCCGGGTGGCGTCGGCGAGCCGCCAGCCGGCGGGCAACGCGGGTTCGGCGGCGGCGGCCAGGATCGCGGTCAGCAGCACCAGGGCGGTTCGCATCGGCATGGCAGAGCATACGCCGGATGCGCGGCGGTGTTCCCTGGCCATTTGCGGCGCGGATCTCCGCGGCTGCGACGTCAGCGCGCCGGCGCGCGCACGCCTTCCGCCCATGCCGCCGGGCTGCCGTGGTACTGGCGCTGGAAGCGCTTGTAGAGCGCCGAGCTGGACATCCCGGCGGCGGCGGCCGCCGCCGCCACGGTGGCGCCGCCCTCGACCAGCACCATGGCGCGGGCCACGCGCAGGCGCTGGATCTCGGCCAGCACGGTGGTGCGGCGCACGTCGCGGAAATGGCGTTCGAGCGCGCGCCGGCTGACCCCCGCCGCGCGCGCCACCGCCTCGACCCCGATCGGCTCGGCGAGGTGGGCGGCCATCCAGTCGAGCGCCCGTACCACCAGCGGATCGCCCAGCCGCCCGAGCTCGGTCGAGGCGCGGGCGATGATCCCGGTCGGCGCCAGCACCTCGGGCGGACCGGGGTCGCGCCCGGCCAGGCGCCGGGCCAGGCGTTCGGCCAAGCGCTCGCCCACCAGGGCCTCGGGCTTGCCCACCGCCGACAGCGGCACCGCCGCCAGCAGGTTGCCGAGCGGCTCGTCGTCGCTGGTGAGCAGGCCGACGTCGTCGGGGATCTCCAGCCCGGCGCAGCGGCAGGCGGCGGCGGCGGACAGCGCCTGGCCTCCGGCGTGGCAGAGCAGCCCGATCGGCCGCGGCAGGCCGGCCAGCCAGGCGGCGAACCCGGCCACCTGTCCGAGCGGATCGCGGCCTACCTCGCGCCAGGGCAGGGGATGGCTGGCGAGCTCCAGGCCGCGCCGGCCGGCCTCGGCGGCCATGGCGCCGGCGTAGATCCGGTAGGGATCGCCGGGGATGTCGGCGATGGCGAGCTGGCGGTAGCCGCAGGCGAGCAGGTGGTCGATCGCCAGCCGGCAGATCGCCGGCAGGTCGGTGCGCACGTTGGGCAGCCGGCCGTCGCCGCCCGAGAGGTCCTCGAAGGGGATGGCGGTGGCCGCGAGCGCGGCATGCGCCTGGTCGCAGGTGGTCCAGGCGAGGATGCCGTCCGGCCGCCAGGCCAGGGGCCAGGGCTCGCTCCGCTGCGCCAGCCCGGGGGCGAGCACCAGCTCCCAGCCTTCGCGCTGGCGGCTGGGGGCCTGGGCGATGCCGGCGATCACCGAGCGCTGGTACTGGTGCTCGGCGCCGATGGCGACCACGATGCGCCGGATGGCGGCCATCCCGGGGTCGTAGACGTGGAGACCGGTGCCGCAAATGGCAAGCGAACACCGGCGCCAGGAGCGGGTACAACACTGCCATGAGCCTGCTCCGCCTCGCCTGCCTGGTCCTGACCGCCGCGCTGCAGGCGGCCGAGCCGGCCACCGCCCCCGCCCTGCTGCTCGACCTCGACCCCGCCGGCGGGGGGTGGGCCGCGGTGGCCGAGGACGGCCATGCCGGCGGCACCATCCCCGCCGGCTGGCACGACAACAGCGCCTGGCGCAAGTCGCGGGTCGACCACCGGCGCGGCGAGGTGGACGGCATCGCCTTCTGGCGCATCGACATCAGCCGCCCGGGCGGGTCGAGCGTCTTCTTCCCCATCCCCGACCTGGAACGCACGGCGATCTACCGCCTGAGCGGCCGGGTGCGGGGCACGGGCCTCGACAGCGCCTCGTTCGCCCTGCAGCAGCTCGACTCGCCCTGGAAGGCGGCCTGGAGCCAGATCCCGCCCCTCGAGGGCAGCTGGCAGGATGTGGACTGGACCTGGCACCAGGAGCCGGCCGCCGGCCGCCACGGCGTCTATCTGCAGATCGGCGCCCGCGCCGGCACCCTCGACCTCGCCAGCCTGCGCCTGGAACGCTGGAGCGAGGCCGGCTACCTGGCGGCCAACGCGCCCCCGGTCGGCGGCCCGAAGAACCTGCTGCGCATCACCCGCGCCCCCGCCGGCCTGCCCCCGGGCTGGGCGCTCGACCGCGACGACAGCGACGACGAGGTCGAGATCGCCGCCGATGCCGCCGTCACCGGTCCCGGCGGCGGCCCGGCGCTGCGCCTGGCCACCACCAAGCCGCGCGCCCAACTGTGGTGCGGCGCGGCGCGGGTGCCGGCCGGCGCCCCCCACATCGCCAGCGTGTGGGTGCGCGGCCAGGGCTCGGGATCGCTGATCGTGCCCGGGCAGAAGTACGCCATCCTCGCCGAGACACGCTTCACCGTCGCCGCCAGCGAGGGCTGGAAGCGGGTCCAGGCCGGCTTCGCTCCCCCGCTGCCGACCCAGGTGCTCGCCCTCAAGCTGGCTTTCACCGGCCGGCTGTGGATCGACGCCCTGCAGCTGGAGCGCGGCACCGCCGCCAGCGATTACGCCCCGCCCTTCCCTTGCGAGATCGGCCTGCGCCATGCCTCGCCGGCGCTGGTGCAGACCGCCCCCGCGGTGGCGCTGGAGTGGGCGATCGCCGGCCCCAGCACCGGCGCCCAGGTGGTGGTGACCGCCAGCGACGGCTACGGCCGCGAGGCGGCGCTGCCGCCCCTGCCCGCAGCCGCCACCGGCAGCCTGCGCTGCGACGTCCTCGCCGACCGGCCCTTCGGCGCCCTGCGCATCCAGGCCACGGTGGTGGGCGCCGACGGCGGCACGCTCAGCGCCCCCTGCGAACTGGTGGTCCTGCGCCTGCCCACCCCGCGCCACCAGGGCGAGGATGCGCCGGACTCGTTCTTCGGCGTGCTCGCCCCCTCCACCCGCCGCCACGCCCTGATGGCCAAGGCCATGGGCGCCAACTGGGTGCGCACCCACGACTGCAACGGCGCGACGCTGTGGCACAACCTGGAGGCGGAACGCGGGCGCTGGACCTGGCGCGACGGCGAGCTGATGCGCTACCGCGCCCACCACCTCAGGGTCCTGGGCATGCTCAGCACCGCCCCGCGCTGGGCCTCGAACGTCGGCGACGGCCGCGACGGCTACTTCGACCTGTACTACCAGCCCAAGGACCTGGAGGCCTGGCAGGACTACGTGCGCACCATCACCACCCGCTACCGCGGGGTGGTCGACGCCTGGCAGGTGTGGAACGAGCCCTGGGGCGACCAGTTCTGGCACACCGGCCGCGACCAGGCGCGCAAGGCCTGGGTGGTGGGCCCGGACCCGGCGGGCGACTACGCCCGGCTGTGCGCCCAGGCCTTCGCCACCGCCAAGGCGGTCGATCCCGCGCTGCGCCTGGTCGGCATCAGCACCGTGCCCGCGGACCACGGCAACGGCTGGAGCGAACGCATGCGCGAGGCCGGCGCCCTCGCCAGCTGCGACGTGATCGCCTACCACCACTACGTGAACACCGCCGCCACTGCCGACGACCAGGTGGCGCACGGCTGGCGCTCGGCGCTGGCGCCGCTGCTCGGCGCCGACGGCCGCGCGCCCAGGCCGGTGTGGATGACCGAGGGCAACCCGCTGGTCAACTGCGACGGCCCCGGCCTCTACCGCCTCAACCAGCCCGGCGCCGGCCCCGAGGACGTGGCGGCGGCCGGCGACCGCTGCGCGCGCTGGCTGGTGTCGCTGCGCGCGCGCGGGGTCGACAAGGGCTTCCTGTACTCGCTGCACTGCCACACCTACGTCCACGAGCAGGCGCCCTACCGCGCCCTGGCCGGCCGCGACGGCTACCTGCATCCGGCGGCGGCGGCCTATGCCGCCTGCGCCTGGCAGATCGAGGACACCGCCCCGGCCGGGATCAGCGAGCCCGCGCCCGGGGTGTGGGCCTTCGCCTTCCAGGGCCGCGGGCGCGCGGTGGTGGCGCTGGCGCCCCAGCCCGGCCACGCCGCGTTCGCCATCCCCGCCGGGATCGCCGCCAGCGACCTGTTCGGCAACCCGCTGGCGGCCGGCAGCGCCCTCGGTGGACGCATGGCCTACCTGGCCGCCGCCGGCAGCGCCGCCGACCTGCTGGCGCGGCTGCGCTGAACCCCTGGCGCAATCGTGGAGACCGCTGCCGTGAACCGCTGCTGGCCGGGGTCGTTCCCGATGCCTAGGCTCGGGAGATGCTCCTCCGCACACGTCTGGGCAGCGCCTTCACCCTGATCGAACTGCTGGTGGTCATCAGCATCGTGGCGGTCCTGGCCGGCATGCTGCTGCCGGCGGTGAGCCAGGTGCGCGACGCCGCCCGCCAGATGACCTGCGTCAACAACCAGCGCCAGGTGATGATGGCGGTGGTGGCTTATGCCGGGGACAACGAGGGCTGGACCCCCGCCACCGTCGACACCTGGGTGCCGACCATCACCCGCTACCGCGACTGGTTCGCCAACCTGATGGCGGGCGGCCAGCTGCCCGACAGCTGGGTGGCGGCCTGGGACTCCAACCCGGCCGGCTGCAGCTGGGTCACCCTGCGCTATCCCAACCCGTTCGGCTGCCCGCTGCTCAAGGCCCCGCTGGCGGTGCCGGCCCCCGGCGCCGGGCACTACCTCTATGGCCTGCGTGCCGACTTCGGCAACAACGGCAACGCCTGGGGAGAATCCTTCCGCAAGCCGCTGGCCGGGGTCGGCGGTGGTGAGTTCCTGCTCCACACCGTCACCCCGGCGGTGCCATTGCTGGCCGAGGGGGTGACCACCACCACCGCCCCCTCCTACAAGGGCCTGGGATACTGGACGCCCACCACCCTCACCAACGCCGCGGCGGTGACCCTGCTGCACCGCCGCCAGCGCGCGGTTGTGGCCTACCAGGACGGCCGCGCCCTGGCGCGCAGCCAGAGCCAGCTCACCGGCGAGGACCGGCTCTCGGCCGGCGTGGTCTACACCCTGCCCTGACCCGGCCTACAGCTCCACCACCACGGTGTGGCTGCTGCCGGCGGGGAACACCGGGATGACGCTGCCGGCGACCACCTGGCCGTCGACCAGCATGCGCTTCACCCCGAAGCCGGTGCCGCTGACGTTCTTCACCGTGACCGCGAAGGTCGCGCCGCGGAAGCTGCGGGTGACGGTGAAGCCGGGCCAGGCCTTGGGGATGCACGGCTGGATGCGCAGGCCGGCGTAGTCCGGGCGGATGCCGAGGATGCCCTGGCTGACCACCACGAAGGTCCAGGCCGCGGTGCCGGTCAGCCACGAGTTCTTGGCCTCGCCCGGGTTGGCGGAGTCGCGCCCGGCGATCATCTGGGCGTAGACGTAGGGCTCGGCGCGGTAGGTGTCGTGGCGGTCCTGATGGGCCGCCGGGCAGATCGAGCGGTAGTACTCCAGCGCACGGTCGCCCTCGCCCTGCTCGCACCACGCCAGGTGGATCCAGGTGTTGTTGTGGCTGAAGATGCCGGCGTTCTCCTTGTAGCCCGGCGGGTAGCTGCTGACCTCGCCGAGTTCCAGGTGGTAGGTGGCGTAGGGCGGCTGCTGCAGGACGATGCCGTCCGGGGTGTAGAGGTGCTTGTGCACGCTCTCGAGCGCCTGGCGGGCGCGGCCGTCCTCGGCCCCGGCCCCGCCCAGCACGCACCACGCCTGGCTCTCGATGAAGATCCTGCCTTCCTGGCAGACCTTCGAGCCCACCGGCTTGCCGGCCGCGTCGTAGGCGCGCACGAACCACTCGCCGTCCCAGCCGGCGCCTTCGACCACCTGCTTCATGTCGGCCCAGTTGCCGCGCAGGCGCGCGGCGTCGGCGGCCTTGCCCATCCACTCGTAGAGCCCGGCGAGCTCGCGCGCGGCATACAGGAACAGGCCGGCGATCATCACCGACTCGGCCTTGCTGCCGTGGACGTCGCCGGCGGTCTGGAAGGACTGGTTGGGCTCGGTCGAGAAGCAATTGAGGTTGAGGCAGTCGTTCCAGTCCGCGTGCCCGATCAGCGGCAGGCCGTGCGGGCCGCGCTGCTTGAGGGTGTAGGCGATGCTGGTTTCCAGGTGGTGGAGCAGGGTCTCCTGCGAGCCGGCCTTGTCGGCGTAGCCGATCTGCTCGTCGAGGATCGAGCGGTCGCCGGTCTCCTTGATGTAGGCGCAGGTCGACAGGATCAGCCACAGGTGATCGTCGTAGAAGTCGCCGCCGATCTCGGCGTTGCCCTTCTTGGTCAGGGGCTGGTACTGGTGGTAGCAGGTGCCGTCCGAGAGCTGGGTGGCGGCGATGTCGAGCAGGCGCTGGCGGGCGCGCTCGGGGATCATGTGCATGAAGCCGAGCAGGTCCTGGTTCGAGTCGCGGTAGCCCATGCCGCGACCAATGCCGGTCTCGTACAGGCTGGCGGAACGCGAGAGGTTGAAGGTGGCCATGCACTGGTACTGGTTCCACACATTGGCCATGCGGTTGACCTCCGCATCCGGGCTCTCGGCCTGGAACTTGCCGAGCAGGCCGCCCCAGTGCGCGTTCAGCTTGGCGATGGCGGCGTCGACCGCCCCGGGCTTGCTGTACTTGGCGATCAGCTCGCGGCCCTTGGACTTATTCATCACGTACGGAGCATCAAATTTGGGCAGGTCGCCGTTGTCGACGTAGGCGAGCAGGATCGCAAAGGTCTCCTCGGCCCCGGGGGCGAGGTCGAGGTCGTGCTGGAAGGCGCCGACCGGGTTCCAGCCGTGCGCCAGCGAGCCGGTGCAGGCGCCGGCCGACGGGGCCTTGGCATCGTGCATGCCCTGATGCACGCCGATGAAGGCTTCGCGGCTGGTGTCGAAGCCCTGCGGCTTGCGGGTGCTGGCGAACAGCGCGTAGTGGCTGCGGCGTTCGCGGTACTCGGTCTTGTGGTAGACCGCGCCGTCCTCGACCTCGACCTCGCCGATCGAGTAGGTGCGCTGGTAGTTGGTCATGTCGTTGAGCGCCTCGAACAGGCAGAACTCGACATACGGGAAGACCTGGACCTTGCGGCGCGCGGTGCCCTTGTTGCGCACGGTGATGCGCCAGATCTCGACGTCCTCGCCCGGCGGGATGAAGAGGGTGGTCTCGACCTCGGTGGCGCCCTTGGCGCCGGTGATGCGGCTGTAGCCCATGCCGTGGCGGCACTCGTAGCGGTCGAGCTGGGCCCGCACCGGCTTCCACATCGGCGCCCACAACCCGCTGTCGTCCTTGACGTAGAGCGCGCGCGCGCCGGTGTCGAGCGGGCTGTTGTTGTAGCGGTAGCGGGTCAGGCGGCGCAGCTTGGCGTCGCGCCAGAAGGTGTAGCCGCCGCCGGTGTTGGTGC
Source organism: Planctomycetota bacterium (assembly GCA_023150565.1). Taxonomy (GTDB): domain Bacteria; phylum Planctomycetota; class UBA11346; order UBA11346; family UBA11346; genus JAKLKR01. Next base: position 47,782 of record JAKLKR010000006.1, on the reverse strand, counting down.
AGAGGCCGAAGAACTGGTCGGAGCCCAGGTAGTTCAGCCAGGGCAGCGGGGTGTCCGGGCGGGTGATGACGTATTCGCGGGCGGTGTCGTCGAAGTGGCCGTAGGTGGTGCTCATGACCGCGCATCCTAGCCGCCTGCGCTTCGTGCGCCAAACCGCCTGACCAGCCTGCCGGCCTCACCTGACAAATGTTCGCTGGCGAAGGACGTCCGTTCCCTCATCCGGCTGCATGCCGAAGTCGTGCGGCTTCCTGGCGAACGGGATCGGAAGCGGCCACCCTGGTGTCGTCCACGGTGATCCCATGCCCTGCCGTCAGCACCTGCTTGTCGCGCTCCTCGCGCTGACCTCCGGCCTCGCCGCCGCCGAGCCATCCCTGGTCGACCTGCGGATGCCACGCCTGAGCGCCCCGCCTGCCATCGATGGCCGTCTCGCCCCGGGCGAATGGGACGGCGCCGCCGCCACCAGCGGGTTCGCCAGCCAGGACCTGGACTGGACCCTGGCCCCGCCCTGGCTGCAGACCACCCTCTGGCTGGGCTGGGACGAGGGGAACCTCTACCTGGCCATGCGCGCCCGCCAGGACGGGGCCCCGACCCTGGCGCGGGCGATCCGCGATGGCGACGAGGCGATCGCCCAGGATGACGCCCTGGAATGGCTGCTGCTGCCCGGGGCCGACCGCGGGCAGGCCAGGGGCCCCGGCGGCGGCTTCTTCCGCCTGGTGGCCAATGCGCGCGGGGCGCACCTCGACCAGCGCTGGGAGGGCCAGCGGCCTGAGCTCCGGCATGGCTGGGCCTCGCAGGCCGACCTGCGCTGCGGCCGGCAGGACGGCGACTGGGTGATGGAGATGCGCCTGCCTGCCACCGCCCTGGGGCGGAATCCGGAGGCCGGACAGACATGGATCATGCAGGCGGCGCGGCTGGTGGGAGGGGTCCGCCTGCACACCGGGCAGGTCCCGGGCGGCTGGCTGGACTGGCCTCGTTTCCCCGCGATCGCCCTCACCTCCGGGGAGCCTGCCGTCCAACTGCTGTCGACCACCCTGTCGTCCAGATCCCTGGAGGTGGAGCTCGGACTGGCGGCGCCGCCGGGGGACGCCACCGATGCCGAGGTCCGGCTGTCCGGGGCGGACGGCGGGACACTCAGCCGCAGGTTGGCTGCGCCGGCAGGCGGGAATGCCCGCCTCCGCCTGGAGCTGCCGCTGGCTGACGCCCAGGGGCCCGCAACCCCGGTCAACCTGGAGGTGGCGGCCGCCGGCCGCATTCTCGGTCGTTGGACTTGGCGCTGCCGCCCGGTGGACGATCCCGAAACCCTGGATCTGCGCGAACGCTGGCGACGGCAGCGTTCCGCCTGCGGGCTGGTCGGCAGCCTGGCCGAGCTGGCCCGGGTCGGACACCCCCTGCGCCGGCGTCTGGACCAGGCCCGCACCATCGGCGATGGCGCCGCCGCGGAGCGCCTCGCACGCGAACTCGCCGTCGCCCTGCCCTGGGCTCCCATCGGCCAGCGCCTGCTGGCCGCCGTCCTGGCGCGCGCCGGGCGCACCGACGAGGCGCTCACCGCGCTCGCCGCCGCAGCCGAGCGCGGCGATGACGACCGGGCCGGCTTGGAGCGCGATCCCGATCTGGCCCCCCTGCTCGCCGATCCCCGGCTGGCGGCGCTGCTCGACCGGATGCGCCTGTCGCCGGGCTGGCTGCCACGGATGGTGGCGGAAGCTGACCGGCTGCAGCCACGCAGCTTCGTACATGAGGGCCTGCTGGACTGGGATCCCGATGCGCAGCAGGTGGTGGCGCACTGGCTGCCCGCCGATGGCCCTCCGGCGGCGACGATCGTCCCTGCTGGCGATGCCCTCGCCCAGTTGCTCAACGGATGGTGGAATGCGGGTCTCGCGGCCGGCAATGTCGGTGATCTCTACGACAATCGCGATGGCGGCCATTCCCTGCTGGCCGAGGGGCTGTTTCCCCAGGTGGCGCGCACGGTCTACCGGCTGCCGCTGCGCGACGCCGACCTCAGCGAGGGTCTGCCCACCGGCCTGCGCCACCAGGGCCCCATCGCGGTGATCGGCAACGCCTCCCAGGCGGAGGTGGCGGGAGCGTACCGGCGCAGCCTGGGCCGGCGCGAACTGCTCGATCCGCGCGGCGCAGAGCGCCTGGTGCGGCAGTACGCCAGCAACCAGATCTACGTCAGCCCAGCCTGCTTCGACCACGCCCTGGCCAGCGAACGCGGGGGCCTGGGCGACGTGATGCCCGCCCTCACCCCCTATGGCCTGGCCAGCGTCGGCTGGTCGGGCACCGACCAGCCCCTGGTGCGGGCCCTGTTCGCCACCCTCGCCGCCTTCCCGCCGGCGGTGAAGCGGAGGCTGCTGGCGGAAGGCCGCATCGCCCAGGCCCTGCAGATGATCCTGCGTCGCTGCCTGGCCGGCGTCGACAGCGACGACGACTACCTCACCGCCAACGCCCATCCCGCCGCCTTCGCGGGCGGACGCCTGCGCGTGGAGCGCATGGTGGCCATGGCCCAGGCGCTGACCGCTGAAGCCCTGCCGCCGGCGGTGCACGTGCGCGTGCTGGAGGAGGATGCGCCGGGGATCGCCGGGCGCGACTTCTTCGCCCCCCCTGGCCACCGCGAACGCCTGCTCGACACCCCGTACGCAATCGCCCGCATCCTACGCTCGGTGCACCGCCGGCAGTGGCGCCTGGTGGTCGGCGCCGAGGCGAACGGGGTGTCGGGTGTGCAGGTACGGTGGGCGCTGCTGCGCGGCCGGGCCACGGTCACGGCCAGGGCCGACGGCGCCAGCGCCGAGATCGTCATCCCCTGGCAGGAGCGGCACCCGGCGGCCCCGGACAGCCCGCTGCTGACCGATCGCATCGACGTGGTCTGCGCCGCCTTCGACGGGCGCCACTGGTCGGCCCCGGCCTTCATCAGCTGCAGCCTGCCGACCGATGAGACCCGCGTCTACCATCCCGATGGACGGATCGCGAGCGTGGCCCCTGCCGCGACAGAGCCCGATGGCCCCTATGTCGATCCCGAGCTGCACCTGGCTAGACCCTGGCGGGATGAGTTCGACTACGCCGCCGACGGGCGCCTGCTGGGATGGACGCGCCTGCGCAGCGGCGGGAGCGAGCGCTTCGACGCCGAGGGCCGGCTGCTGGGCCCGGATGGTCCACGCGCGGTGGACTACCGCAGCGAGCGGCGGGATGGCCAGCGGGTGCCGGTGGTCGGGTATGCGCCGCGCTGACCCCGAGCGCAGCTCTCGACGTTCCGCCGCGCAGCGATGTCACAGCGCTGCACCGCCCGGTCACGCCCGGTCATGGCCATCCGCATCCCCGACCTCCATCCTGTCCCCATCCCGCCCCGGACCGGGCCCCAGGACTGATCCCATGACCGACCCGGTGCCATCCAGCTTCAAGCGTCGGGACCATGGCCTGCGCTGGACCATCATCCACGGCGGCTACCGCGGGCTGCAGCGCTTCGCCCTCGAAGAGGCCCAGCGCCTGGTGCAGATGCAGGTGCCGTATGTGGTCGAACTGGCCGAGGCCAGGGCCGACCTGGTGCAGGGCGAGGAACACTGGCTGGTGATCGGCACCCTGGAGGGCAATCCTCTGCTGGCGGCGCTGGTGCGCGATGGCCTGCTCGACCTGCCCGAGGAGCCCCAGGGCTATGCCATCGCCTGCCTTGAGGCGCCCGGGGGGCCCGGCCGGCGGCTGGTGGCCATCGTCGGCGCCACCGAGGCCGGGCTGATCCACGGGGTGTGCGACTTCGGGGCCCGCGATCTCGGCGTCGAGATCTCCTATGACGAGGCCTGGGACCCGGCCCATCGGCCCGGCCTCGACAAGCTGGCGCCGGGGCGCCGGCGCTGCGCCCCTGGCATCGCCGACCGCGGCATCTGGACCTGGGGCTACGTGCTCTACGACTACCGGCGCTTCATCGACAACATGGCGCGCCTGCGCTTCAACCTGCTCACCATCTGGAACGACAAGCCGCCGATCAACGCCGCCGAGGTGATCGACTATGCCCATTCCCGCGGCATCCGGGTGGTGCTGGGCTTCCACTGGGGCTGGGGTTCGGAGGGCCTCGATCTCGGCGATCCCGCCCACGTCGCCAGCATCGAACGCTGGGTGATGGCGGAATACGAGCGCGAATACGCCCATCTGCCCCATGACGGCATCTATTTCCAGACCCTGACCGAACACCGCGACCTCGACCGTGGCGGGGTGCCCCTGGCGCGGGTGGTGTGCGGCCTGGCCAACCGCATCGGCGGCGCGCTGCTCGTGCGCCACCCCGGCCTGGCGATCCAGTTCGGCCTGCATGCGACCTCGATCGGCAGCCATTACCGCGAACTCGAGGCGCTGGACGCGCGTATCTCGCTGGTGTGGGAGGATGCCGGGGTGCTGCCCTACAGCTACCCCGCCGCCGACCGCAGGGTGTCGACCTTCGGCGCCATCCAGCCGATGTGGGAGACCTTCGACGAGACCCTGGCCTATTCGCTACAACTGGCCGCCCTGCGCCAGGGCCGGGAGTTCGCCCTGGTGCCCAAGGGCTTCCAGTGGCTGCGCTGGGGCTCGGAGTTCGAGAACCATGGGCGCTTCCTGCTCGGCCGGCGTTCGGCGCATTTCATCCGCCGGCGCGCCGAGGAGCGCCAGCCGATGTGGGACGTGCAGAACGGCCTGTGGATGGCCAACTACCCGCAGGCGGTGCGCTTCTTCCGCGCCCTGATGGCGGCCTCCGGACGCATGCTGGTGACCCCGCTGGTCGAGGACGGCCTGTTCGAGGAGCGCATCCAGCCCAGCATCGCGCTGTTCGCCAACCTGATCTGGGACCCCGCCGGGGATCCGGCCCTGCTGCCCAGGCTCGCCTACAGCAGCTATTACCGTCTGGCCTGAAGCCGACGGGTCAGGTGGCTGCATGGACAGGACGGAGCGCTGTATGCGAAGAACCGGTCCCTTTCCCACCATCTACCACAGGAGCGTGCGTTGGCCGGCCAGGACGGAATCCCGCCCGGCCACCTCGACGGAGGACGATCGGGCCGGTTTCGCCGCCCGATCCATCCGGAAGCTTGCTTGAGCGATTCCGCTCAGACGGAGGCTGCGCCAGTGGCGTTGCCTATGCGGTGGATCCCCTTGTCGGCCGGAGGCATCATGACGGTCATCCCGATCCAACTCAGGCAGAGGACGTGCGGCGGATTCAGCCTGATGGAACTGCTGGTGGTCATCGCCATCGTCGCCTTGCTGGCGGGCATGCTGATGCCGGCGATCAGCCTGGTGCAGCGATCGGCGCGCCAGGCCAACTGCGCCAGCAACCAGCGCCAGCTCTTGGCGGGCATCCTGCTCTACACCAATGACAATGAGTCCTATCTGCCTCAGCCGTTCGCCAACAATGCCGGCTCATCCTGGCAAGGTGGCCCGCTGCGGGACTACGTGGGCGACAGCCGCATCCCCGATGCCGACTTCTGCAAGGGCAAAGGCATCATCGGCTGCCCGGAACACGGCAATGAACCCATCACCTTCATCATGCCTGCCGGCCTCTACAGCATGCGCTTCGCCAGCTACGCGCTGAACAACGCCATCGCCGGGCAGAAACCGTCCTGGGGCTACTTCACCCTGGCGCAGGTGAACCAGCCCAGCCAGAAGATGTTCGTCATGGATGCCGCCGCCCCCTGGACCTTCGATTTCGGCACCGCCACCTTCGCCCCCACCTTCCGCGGCGGCTTCATCCACCGAGGCCGGGCCAACTGCATCTTCCTGGATGGCCATGTCGAGGCGCGCACCAACGCCATCTCGTGGACGGAGTTGGTGCGATGATCCGCCGATCGCGCACCGGGTTGATCCTGGCTCTGCTCCTACCGTTTCTGGCCGAGACGGCGGAGCCCGCAACACCCGCGGGCTGGAGCATGGACTTCGCCACCCTCCCCGCCACCAGCCTGGCCGAGGCCGGCTGGCGCACCCTGGTCGACGACGGGGTGTCGGAGGTGCGCCTGCACGAAGGCAGCCTGCTCGCCGATTTCGCCTTCAAGCCCTACCGCGGCACGACGATCGCGCACGCGGTGCCGGCCTATGCGGATGCCGACCTGCGCATGTCCGCCACCCTCGGCCGCGCCGAGCAGGGCCACGACAATTTCTCGTTCTGCCTGGACTACCTCGGGCTGCGCATCTCGTCCAACAACTATGGTGCGCACAAGCTGATGCGCCTCTGGGACGGGAAATGGGCGGTCATCACCGACCGCCTGCCCCGGGCCACCCGCTGCGACCTGCGGGTGGTGTTCACGCCGGCCGCCGATGGGTTGGTCGAATACTACCTCGACGACATGGAATCGCCATGTTTCGCCGAGGAGGGCGTGTTCCTCAAGCTCCCCGCCGATGGCGCCGCCACCACCCTGACCATCGGCAACTACGGCCTGTCCCGGGGCAAGGTCCTGCACCGCGTCCACCGCCTGTCGCTGGGCCGGGCGACGGCCGGCGCCGCGACCGCGGGCGCGGTGCGGGCGGAGCGGGCGCAGGTGTTCCAGGGCATCGCCTTCGGGCGCTGCCAGGCGGCGGTGCTGGCCCGCCGGCTCGGCGCCACCGCCGTGACCGAATACGTCGTCACCAACAACGCCCCCGCCCTGGGGGTCGAGAACGTCTTCCGCCTCGACCGCCTGCCACCGCTCGCCGTCCAGGGCATCCCCGGCCACCTGATCATGGCCGACTTCCCGCTGAACACCCACAACCTGCAGCCGATCTCGCTGCGCGCCCTGGCGCGCTCGGTCGAACAGGGTGCGCATCTGGTGGTGCTGGGCGGCATGTTCACCTTGAACAAGGGGGGGATGGCGGGCACCCCCATCGCCGGACTGCTGCCGGTCGATGTCGCCGATCCCTGGGCGGTGGTCCGCTCCCCAGGCATCGAGATCCTTCCTGGCGGCATGCTGACCTGGCGGCATGCCCTGCCGGTGCGCGCCGGCGCCCAGGTGATCGACGCCGCAGGTGGCCAGCCGCTGTGGGTGACCTGGCGCCGGGGGGCCGGGCGGGCGACGGTGTTCCTGGGCATGCCCTACGGATCCGATTCCGCCGGTTACTGGGCCCAGCCCGGATGGATCGATTACGCCACCGCGATGGTTCGCAAAGGAGCCTCCGGCGAATAGCAGGGCGCTGGCACTGCGCCCCGCTATTCGCCGGCCCGGGCCGGAGGGCCGGCGTCAGCTCCGCTCGCCGGGTGCGCGGTAGAAGAACGCCTGGTTCCTCACCGGGAAGCGCTGCACATACGCCAGCATGTCGCGCAGGGAGGTGGTCGCGACGCCGATGAACTCGTCCGAGGCGCCGTAATAGATGAACACCTCGTCGCCCACCACCACGTTGGCGCAGGGGAACACGCAGCCGCCCTTGTAGCGGCCGCTCTTCTCGAAGTCGCTCTCCGGCTCGAACACCGGCTCGGGGGTCCTGGCCAGCACCTTGAGCGGATCCTCGAGATCGAGCAGGAGCAGCCCGATGCGGTACTTGTGCGCGCGGTCCTTGGCGTGGTACATCATCAGCCAGCCGGCGTCGGTGCGGATCGGCACCCCCGACCCGCCGACCTTCTGCTCCTCCCAGCGCTGCTCCGGCCGGATCAGCATATAGTCGTCGGGGACCTCGCGGTTGACCGCGTTGTCGTCGTTGTCGAACCACTTCAGGAGGTTACCCGAGAAAGCCAGGAAGATGCCGGCCGGGGAATACTGGCAGCCGTGGTTGCCGGGCAGGAACGGGGTGGGGCGGTGCAGCATGGCGTACCTGCCGCCGATCCGCTCGGGGAACAGGGCGACGTTGGCATCGCAGAGGAACTCGCTGGTGATCGGCCCCAGCTTCTCGACAGTCTGGAAATCGTCGGTCACCGCCAGGCCGACACGCCGGAACACCTGGGTCCAGGTCGGGTGGCGGTTGGGGATGTTTTTGGGGATGTACCCCTGCGCCAGGCCGCGGACCTGGTTCACGGCGCGGCCGGCGTAGGCGATGTAGTGGCGGCCGTCGATGGTGGTGATGCGGGGGTCCTCGGCATCGCCCCAGTCGAAAGCCCCTTCGTTCGACGAGGGCGGGATGAACACCTGCGGCCGGCGCTCGAAGCGGAAGCCGTCGCTGCTGGAGGCGTAGCCGAGCGCAATCCGGCAGTCGGCCCCGGCGCCGGACGACGCGGTGAAGACCATGTGGAAAGTCTTGCCATCGAACACCACGCCGGGATTGCGCGCCTCGTTGGCGCCCCAGGGAGATCCGGGCATGGGGCCCAGGATCGGGTTTCCGGCGTATCGCTTGAAGTGCATCGGACGGTTCCTTGGTGGATGCCAGGTCGAGGGACCTGACTTAAGCGGTGGGGTGATGGTGCGCCTCGTGCCGGGAGAGGTCCATGAACCGCCATGAGGAACGCATGCAGCAGCGTGCCGGCGGGAGCGATGGCGATCGCGCGCATCGCACGAACAGGCTGACGCGCCCCTGGGAGCGTCGACGCTCCCAGGGAAGGACCATCCACCTCCCTTGCGGCTACGGCGCCGGCGGGCGCACCAGTTCCGCCAGCAGCGCCGGCCAGCCGGACCAGCGCCAGAAGGCCGGCGCCTCATCGGGTCCGCAGGCGGTGCCGAGCAGGGCCAGCACCTCGCCCTTGCCCAGCGCCCGCCGCACCAGGAACGGGCGGCCGCCGGCGGTGAGCGCCACCGTCGCTTCCGGGGCCGGGGCGAGGGTGTGCAGGTAGGACACCGTCGGGCCCTCGGCCCAGGGCAGGGCGGCGAGCGGGCCCTGGGGCGGGTCGATGGCCAGGGCCGGGGCCAGCCCGGCCAGGTCCCAGGTGCCGGCCAGGCGCACCGGCAGGGCGGGGGCGAGGGGTCCGGCGGCGTAGCCGCCGCGGCCGAACGAGCACATCCCGCCCAGCATCAGCAGGCGCGCCCCTAGGCGCACGTTGGCGAGGATGTCCTCCTGCACGCAATCGGGCACCACCTGGCCCGGGCCGGCCGGGAAGTCGGCGAACACGAAGGTGGCGGTGCGCGCGGTGGCGGCCATGGCCGGCAGCCGCGACGAGATGAAGTTGTTCTCGACCCCCAGCGCCGCGCCGGTGTGCAGCAGGTGGTAGTCGCGGATGCGCGCCGCCGGGATGCCGGCGGACTCCAGCGTGCGGCGCACGGCATAGCGGTCCTGGGACAGGCCGTTGAACACCATCACCTGGTCGCGCGCCGGCGGCGGCGCGGCGGCGTCGCCATCGCCATCGAGCGACACCAGGCGCAGGTTGTCGACGGTGAATGACAGGGTCTGGCCGCTGTTGCCCCAGCTGCCCAGTCGCAGCACGCCGCCCAGGAACTCCGCCTGGCCCCACACCGGCACCCCGCCGTCGATATAGACCGGATCCGCGAAGTCGTTGAGGTAGTATTCGACCCGGTCGGCCGACTTGTCGAAGATGATGCGGTAGCGGTTGGCGGTGCGCTTGGCGAATTTGACGATCGCGCGGTGGCCGACCGGCTCCTGGTTGAAACCGATCTGCCGGCGCGCCACCGGATCGGGGAAGTAGCGCCGCCAGTCGCCGCAGTACTCGTGCCAGAAGGTGGTGATGTTGTACAGGCCCAGGTAGAGGCCGACGCCGTCGCGGACCGTGTGGTCGCTGCTGATCTCGGCATCGAGCTGGCCGCGCACGCACAGCGGCACCGGGATCTCGGCGTAACCGCCCTGCATGGCCTTGGCGGTCAGCGAGGTCACGCGCAGGGCCTTGCCGCGCACCTCCATGCGGCAGGTGCCGGCGGGATCGACCACCCGCCACCCCAGCCGGTCGATGGTGGTGCCGTCGGGTACGCTGTCGAAGTCCTGGGCCAGCAGGACCTGCTCGGCGGCGGCGGCCGGCGACGCCAGGGCGGAGGCGGCCAGCAGGGCGGCGGCGCATGCACGGCGCATGCTCACTTCCCACCCGCCGGGCGCTCGATGCGCACCAGCACGGCGGCGGCCCAGGGGATCGCCGGCAGGGCGATGACGCCGTCGGCGCCGGGCGCGGGCAGGGCGATGGCCAGGGGCATCGGCTCGGGCGCCAGCAGGTGGCTGGAGGCGATGCGCTCGCCCGGCTGCAGGGCGATGCGGGCCTTGAGGCCGGTGCGCGGCGCCGGCAGCGGCCGGCGTTCGCTGACGTAGGCGTCGGGCGGGGTGTTGAGCACCCCGATCAGCACCTCGCGGGAGCCGGGCGCGACCCGTTCGGTGACCCAGGGCCGCCACATCGCGCCGGCGTCGCCCTGGATGGCGATCTCGCCGCCCAGGCGGGCCGGGTCGACGAAGAGGAAGTCGTTGCCATAGAAGTACTGCGCGAAGCGCATGGCGTAGCGCCAGCATTTCCAGCCCTCGCCGAGCGGGTCGTGGCGGTCCCAGGCGCCGATCCACTTGTAGCCCGAGAACAGCACCGCGAAGTGCATCAGCTTGTGGCTGACCGTGCCCGGCGGGTAGTCGCGCATCCAGCCCACCCCGACCTGGGCCCCCAGCGGGCGGGTGCGGCGGTAGGCGGACACCAGGCGGTCGGCCCACAGCGTCCAGGTGGCGGAGTTCTTAGCGGTGTAGCCCATCAGGTGCTCGTACCACATCCAGGCGTCGCGCGACGACTCGGCGCTGTACTCCGGCTGGCGCTCCCACATCTCGTCCGACATGCCGCTGTTGGTGCCGAAGCGGAAGCCGGGATGGCGCTCGGCGACGGCCTTGCGGAAGGCCTTGAGGTAGGCGGTGCCCTGGCGGTCGGGCTGTGGGAACAGCTCCTGCGAGCTCTTGCCTTCGAAGTTGTACCAGGTGGTCTCGCCGGCGCGCATCGGGTCGCCGACCACGGTGGGGGTGAACTCCCAGTCGAAACGGCAGCCATCCCAGCCGAACAGGTCGATCGAATCGGCCAGGCGGCGGCCCCAGTCCGCCGACGCCTGCTCGCTGTAGGGCGAGGCGGAATAGGCGATGGCGAAGCGCTTGCCGCTCCACACCTGGCCGCTGTAGAGGATGGGCTGTCCGCCGGCGCTGTAGCGGTAGTGCTCGGGGCGGGTGAGGCCGGTGGGCAGGGCCACCTCGCCGTTCATCCAGGGGAATACCTGCAGTCCGGCCTCGTGCGCCTTGCGCACCATGCCCAGCACGAAGTCCTTCCGCACGGTGATCTCGAACGACATGTTCTCGGTGTGCGGGACCCAGCTGTCGCCCGGCGGGGTCAGGCCGGTGAACGGGCAGGGCGTCCAGCAGTAGTACTCGAAGGCCGAGAAGTAGTTGTTCCGCATGTTCTTGATCAGGGTGTCGTCGGTGCCGGGGGTGTTGTTGCACCACGGGTTGGTGGCCACGTACTGGCCGACCTTGACGTGCGAATCGGCAAGCGCGAACACCTCCTCGGCGCGATCCGCCACCTGGCCGCCGACCACGGCCTCGACGCGCAGGGTGGCGCCGGCGTTGAGCATGCCGCTCGACCAGCCCAGCTCGACCGCGCGCACCTCGTCCGGGGCCAGCGCCACCGTCTGATCAGCGGCGGTGGCCTGGCGGTCGAGGGCGGTGGCGAGCGCGGTGCGCAGCACCACCTCGCTCGGCGCCCCGCTGCGGTTGCGCAGCACCACCCGCGCGGTCTCGGCCTCGCCGGGCTTGAACACCAGCCGGGTCGGCGTCAGTGCGATGATCTCCACCGCCTTGCGCACCGGCACCATCCAGTCGCCCAGGCGCTCGCCGGCAGCCTCGGCCAGCGCCAGCTCCTGCAGGCCGTCGGCGGCCGGGGTCCAGGTCGCGGCCAGGCGGCGGTCGGCGGGCACCGTGCCCGCGAACAGCACCTGGGCGCCGGCCTGGAGCCGCACGCTCCGGCCGACCAGGGACTCGTCGCAGGTCAGCGCCAACGGCTGCGCGCGCCCCACCACCGCCATCGTCAGCGGCGGCAGGACCGCCGCCGGCCGGGAACGACCGGGATAGGCGCTGAACGCCCGCGGCCGGGCCGCGGCCGGGGCCAGCAGCGCGGCCTCCTGCGGGGTGCCGCCCGCGACCCGGGCGAATCGTCCTGCCACCGCCCGCGGAGCGGCCATGCCGCGCAGGCCGGGGCTGTGCAGCATGAGGTCGTTGGTGTCCCCGCCCAGGCCTTCGCGCGCCCCGCGCATCTCCCAGGTGAAGGAGGCCAGGCCGCCACCCTCCGGCGCGACCAGGCCGAGGCCGAGCCGCCGCTCCGGGTTCCACAGGAAGGCGTGCCCGGGAGCGGCGATGGCGCGGTGGGGGTTGCGCTCGTCGAGCGGCAACACGGTGCCCTCGCCGCGCTTCGAGCTGAAGTTGGCCAGGTTGAGGTGGTAGCGGGCCTGGATGACGCGCGGACCGGGGGCGAGTTCGACCTCCTGGCCGACCAGGCGATTGACCGCGTTGAAGCGCATCACCAGGGCGGTGGTCGATCCCCCCGCCGGCCAGGACAGGCGCAGCGCCGCCTCGCATGGGCCCTGGTAGAGGATGGTGGCGCTGACCGCCGCCTCGCGCTGGCGATGGATGCTGCGCGGCTTGGGCAGATGGCCGTTCCAGGCGTCCTGCTCGCCGTCGTCGATGGCGTCCAGGCCGCCGGTCAGGCGCTGCTCCAGGCGGCGCACCCGGTCCTCGATGCGGGTCAGGCCGTAGCCCTGCCCGGCATCAAGATCCAGGGCGTAGAGCGGGGTCCCGACCCGCAGGACCCGGGGATCCTCGCTGGTGAGCAGGGACTGCGCACGGTGATGGGCGGGATCCGCCTCCGCGCGCAGCACCACCCCCCCGTGGCCGGGCAGCTCCAGGCCGCCGATGACCAGATCGCGGCCATCGACCTCGCTGCGCTGGCAGCGCACCGCCTGGCCGTTGTCGCCGCGTACCAGGCGCACCTCGCCATCGCCCACGCCGAGCGACTCCGCCGGCACGGCGAAGGTCCCCGCCATCGCCTCGGGAAAGGGGTTGTGCACCACCAGGTCGGCGGCCGGCAGCAGGCCGGCGGCGCACGACATCCAGACGGGCGTCAGCCAACGCAGACGCTCGGTCCGGAATGGGTTGCTACGGATCATCGGCGGCTCCTCAGCAGGAAAGGGATGTCGGCGCGATCGGTCCGGCGGTCGGCGGGCGGACGGAGTCCAGATCCGGTCCGGGCTCAGGGATTGCAGTCGGCCAGGGCGATGCCGTTGGCGGCGCGCGCTTCGACGTGGCCGTCGCAGAAGACGGCGTTGGCGCGCTCGCGGTGGATGAATCCGCCGCGCAGGGCCGGTCCCATCCAGGCCGGGGATCCGAATTCGATGATGGTGCCATTGCCGGCATCCATCAGCAGCGGTTTGCGGTCGGGGGAGGTGACCGCCTGCAACCGCTTGGGAACCGAGGCGGGGTTGTGCCCGGTGATCGACTGGTTCATGGCATAGCTGTAGTAGCGGTTGGCCTTGAAGTGCGCCTTGCAGCCGATGATCCCGTCGCCGGCGAACCACGCGGCCGAGGGCATGACCTTCGCGGGCTGGTCCTGGATGTAGGTGTAGGCCGGCCCCTGGAACCAGTCGAACCAGGGCGATCCCAACACGGTGGAATAGGCGGTGGGCAGGAACCCCCGATTGTCGACGGTGTAGTTGACGATGCCCAGCGAGATCTGGCGCAGGTTCGACCCGCAGGCGGCCTGATGGGCGCTCTTGCGCACCGCCTCGAGCGCCGGCAGCAGCAGACCGGCGAGGATGGCCACGATGGCGATCACCACCAGCAGTTCGATGAGGGTGAAGGCGCGGCGCTGGCGGATGCGATCCATGGCGGTTCCCGTCCGGGAAGCATACCCCGCAGCGACAGGGGCGGCCATGACCAGGCATGTCCGCGCCATGCAGCGGCCTGACCTGGGATCGCACCGCCGACCCAGGCCGGGGTCACGCCGCTGCATGCGTGCGACCCACGGCTGGATGGCGGACTGTACGCGCGCCGGGCACCATCGCGGGCACGGAGACAGCCATGGCGCAGCTGCGCATCGGGATCCTGGGCATGGGCAACGCCGGCAGCCACCACGCCGGCTACCTGCTGCGCGACGAGGTGGCAGAGGTGACCCTGGCCGCGGTGTGCGAGTGCAGCCCGGATCCGGCGCGCCAGGCGGCGGTGCGCTCCCAGGTTGGTGCCGGCGTGCAGGTTTTCGACGACTACCAGCGCATGCTCGCCAGCGGCGCGGTCGACGCGGTGCTGGTGGCGGTGCCCCATCCCGGCCATGCCGCGGCGGTGCTCGCCGCCGCCGCCGCCGGCGTGCACGCCCTGGTCGAGAAGCCGGTGGCGGTGCATGCCGGCCAGGCGCGGGCGATGGCGGCGGCGGCCGCCGCCGCCGGGGTGGTCTACGGGGCGATGTTCAGCATGCGCGCGTTCCGCAGCTACCGCACCATCCGCGAGCTGGTGGCCGGCGGCGAGCTGGGCGAGCTGCGCCGGGTGTCGTGGACCGCCACCCGCTGGTTCCGTCCGCAGAGCTACTACGACAGCGCCGGCTGGCGCGGCACCTGGGCCGGCGAGGGCGGCGGGGTGCTGATCAACCAGGCGCCGCACACCCTCGACCTGCTGCAGTGGATCGCCGGCATGCCGGCGCGGCTGAGCGCGCGCTGCGGCTTCGGCCGCCACCACCGCATCGAGGTCGAGGACGAGGCCACCGCCCTGCTGGAATACCCCTCGGGCGCCACCGGGGTGTTCACCACCAGCACCGGCGAGGCGCCGGGCACCGACCGCCTCGAGCTGGCCGGGGACCGCGGCAAGCTGGTGTACGAGGACCGCCAGCTGGTGTTCTGGCGCACCCGGCGCGGGGTGCGCGAGTTCAGCGACGATCCCGCCACCCCCGGCTTCGCCGAGCCCGAGCACTGGCGCATCCCCATCCCGGTCGAGGCCGACGAGGGCTACAACAAGGCGGCGGTGGCCAACTTCGCGCGCGCGGTGCTGCACGGCGAGCCGCTGCTCGCCCCCGGCGCCGAGGCCGGCAACAGCCTGGAGCTGTCCAACGCCATGCTGCTGTCCGCCTGGTCGGACGGCGCCTGGATCGACCTGCCGGTTGACGCCGGCGCCATCGAGCGCGAGCTGGCGGCGCGCAGCGCGGCGCCACCGCCAGCCAAGGCCGCCACCGGCGCGCGCCTCGACCTCGCCCACAGCTTCCGCCACGCCTGACGCCATGACCACCGTCCTGGTGCGTTCCGCCCGCGTCTCCTTCCGCAGCTGGGAGCTGGCGCGGCCGCTGGTGCTGAGCACCGGCGCGATCACCGCCCTGACCGAGGCCGAGGCCACGGTCGAGGTCGAGGCCGGCGGACGCCGTGCGCTCGGCCGCGGCTCGATCCTGCTCAGCGACCTGTGGGCCTGGCCCGATCCCGCCATCCCCCATGACGAGCGCGACCGGCGCCTGCGCCGGCTGTGCGAGGGCTTCGCCGCCGGCCTGGCCGAGGCGGCCGGGGGCGAGGCGGCGCATCCGCTCGAGCTGGGCCTGCGCCTGCACCGGGCTGCCCACCACCTGGGCGAGGCCGCCGGCATGCCGACCCTGGCCGCGGCGATGGCCGCCAGCCCCTTCGACGCCGCCATCCACGACGCCGCCGGCCTGGCCCTGGGATGCCCGGCCTTCCGCCTGTGCCGGCCGGCGCACGCGGCGGCGGTGCCCTCGGCCGACCATCTGTTCGATGCGGGCGCCTGCGCCGCCATCGACCGCCTGCTGCGGCCGCGGCCGCTGGGCTCGCTGACCGCGTGGTACCTGGTGGGCAAGGACGACGGCGAGGAGCAGCTGCGCCCGTGGATGGCGGTCAGCGGGTATCGCGGGCTCAAGCTCAAGCTGATGGGGCGCGACCCGGAAGCCGATGCCGAGCGCACCGCCGCCGTGTTCCGCCTCGGGCTGCGCCTGGCCGGGCGGCCGCCGCGGCTGTCGGTCGACACCAACGAGGCCAATCCCGACAGCGCCAGCGTGGTGGCCTACCTGCAGGCGCTGCGCGCGCGGGATGCCCGCGCCTTCGCCGCCCTGGGCTACCTCGAACAGCCCACCAGCCGCGACATCGCCGGCCGTCCGCAGGACTGGCGCGCCGCCGCCGCGCTCAAGCCGATCCTGCTCGACGAGGGCCTCGACCGCCTGGAATCGCTGCCCCTGGCGCTGGCCCAGGGCTGGTCGGGGCTGGCGCTCAAGACCTGCAAGGGCCACAGCTTCGCCCTGGTATGCGCCGCCTGGGCGCAGCGCCACGGCCTGCTGCTGAGCGTGCAGGACCTCACCAACACCGGCCTGTCGATGCTGCATGCCGCATTGTTCGCCGCCCACCTGCCCAGCCTCAACGGGGTCGAGCTGAACAGCCCGCAGTTCCTGCCCCAGGCCAATGCCGGCTGGGACCGCGCCCTGCCCGGCCTGTTCACCCCCCAGCGTGGTCGGCACCAGCTGCCCCGCCCGCTGCCGCCCGGGCTGGGCTCGTGCCTCGGCCCGCCGGCGGTGGCCGCCGAGGCGCTCGCGAGGTAGCCTGACCCGATGCCCTACCGCTACACCACCCTGTGCTTCGACGATCCGCCCCGCGAGGGGCGCATGCTCGACCTGCTGCTGCCGGCCGGGCCGGTGCGCGCACCGGCGGTATTCATGGTCCATGGCGGCGGCTGGCGGTCCGGCCGCCGCGATCAGCTCCTGCGCCTGATGATCGCCCTGCGCGAGCGCGGCCACATCTGCGGCTCGACCGACTACCGCCTGGAAGGCACCCGCATCGGCGAGCAGCGCGCGGATGTGGCCGAGGGCTACCGCCTGTTCCGCGCCGCCGTGGCCGAGGTGGCGGGACCGCTGCCGGTGGTGGCGTACGGCAGCTCGGCGGGTGGCCACCTGGCCGGCCTGCTGGCCTTCGACGGGGCGCGCGACCATGGCGCGGGCTGGGTCCCGCCGGCGGCGGCGGTGCTGGCCTCGGCGCCGGCATCCTTCGAGCCGTGGGATGAGATCTTCCCGCCCATCTGGCGCTCGATGCAGGACATCGTCGGGGTGCCATGGGAACGCGACCCCGCCGCCTACGCCGCCCAGTCGCTGCTGCGCCTGGCCGGGCCGCACGTCCTGCCGCTGCTGCTGCTGGATGGCGCCAACGAGCACATGTTCCCGCGCCGCCACGGCGAGGAGCTGGTGGCCCGCCTGCGCGCCAGCGGGGTGGCGGCCGAGCGCCACGAGTTCGCCGACGCCGAGCACGGCTTCTTCTACGACGTGGTGCGCCGACCGCAGCGCGAGGCCTTCACCGTGCTGACCGCCTTCCTCGACCGCATCACCCAGGGATGACCGCCATGACCGCCTTCCTCGCCACCCTGCGCGCCGCCACCGGCAGCGCGCAGCTCACGGCCTCCTTCCACCTGCGCACCACCGTGCGCGAGGAGGAGGGCGTGGCCAGCGCGATGCCCGCCGGCGGCGGGGCGGGGCTGCGCGTGGCCTATCCCTGCGGGGTGGTGGAGGAGCACCTGCTGGAGCCGGGCGCCGACGGCACCCTGCGCTGGCGTCGCCGGCTGGCCAGCCGCGCCAGCCACCGCGTGCGCCTGGTCGAGACCGCCCTGCGCCTCGACGGCATCGACCTGGGCGGCGAGCGCGCCGGGGACTGGTTCTACCACACCGAGAACCCGCGCATCTACGGCCGCATGACCATCCCGGTGGCGGCGGTGCGCGATGCCAGCGCCCTGGGCGACAGCGGCTTCGACCAGGTGGCGGGCAACCGCTGGTGCGATCCCGGCACGGTGCACGAGCGCATCGGGGTGTCGCCCTACCAGCCCTTCCCCGGCCTGCTGCTGGGCAACCGCGCGCACGACCGCGGGCTGGCCTTCGGCCCGCTGGCGCAGGAGGTGTTCTGCACCGGGCATGTGCTGACCCACGTCGCCGGGCGGCTGCGCTGGAGCGTGCTCTCGACCTGCAAGGCGGTGGGCGCGCGCGTGCTCGCCCCGGGCGAGGCGTTGCCCGAAGACGTCTGGCACCTCGGCCGCGTCCCGACCACCGGCATCGGCGAGGCCTTCGCCGGCTATGTCGCCGCCCTGCGCACCGCCCTGGGTCCAGCCCTGCGCCGCAGCGTCAACCGCCATGCCGCCACCTGGGGCAGCTGGAACGCCGGGGTGTTCCGCGACATCGACCAGGACCGGCTGCTGCGCCAGGCCGCCGTCCTGCGCCGCCACCTGCCCACCGTGGCCTGGCTGCAGGTCGATGACGGCTGGGCGGCGGGGGCGCAGTCAATGCAGGTGGCGCACGGCATCGGCGCCGCCTGGGAGCCCGGCGACGGGGTCGACCGCCGCCTCTTCCCCGACGGCCTCGACGGCTTCTGCGCGCAGGTGCGCGCCCAGGGCCTGGAGCCGGCGCTGTGGATCGGGCTGTGGGTGCCGGCCGAGGCGCCGCTGGTGCGCGACCGACCGGACTGGTTCCTCGACTATTCCTATCGGGTGCCCAAGCGCCGCATCCTCGATATCAGCCGGGCCGATGTGCGCGAGTACCTGGTACGCGCCCTCGACCGCCTGGTCGCCGCTCCCGGCCTGGGCGGGGTAAAGCTCGACTTCTGGAGCTACGTGTTCGAGGACCGCCACGACCTGCTCGAGGGCGAGGAGCGCACCGGCGGCGAGTGGCGCGCCTGGTGGTTCGGCGAGCTGCGCCGCCGCCTGCCCGCCGCCGCCTTCGTGCAGACCGGCTGCGACATCGGCATGGGCGACCCCTTCCTCGGCCGCTGGATCGACAACTACCGCTACGGCATCGACATCGGCAGCGGCGAGTGGGAGCACATGCGCATCTGCCTGCAGTGGGGCGCGGCCTGCATCGCCACCCGCAGCGGCGACCTGAGCGTGCCCAACAGCGACGCGGTGTGCCTGTTCGAGCATCTCAGCGAGAACGAGATGCTGTGCTGGACCACCTTCTGCCTGATCTCGCGCACGCTCTGCGAGGTGGGCGGCTGGCTCGACGGCAAGGAGGCCCACCCGCGCTTCCGCTGGCTGCGCAAATCCCTCGCCTGCCTCGACAACGGCGGCGAGGTGCGCTTCGCCCGCTACGACTTCCGCGCCGGCGACGAGCCGCCGCTGGTGTGGTGGCTGCCGGGGCCGTGGTTCTCGCGCGACCGCGCCGCCGAGGGCCTGGCGGTGCGCACGGTGGCGCTGTTCAACCTCGGCGAGGCCCCGGCGCGGCGCGGGGTGTCGATGGCCGACCTCGGCCTGCCCGCCGGCGACTGGCTGGCCACCGCGGTGTGGAGCGGCGAGACGGTGCCGGCGACGGAGCTGGAATCGGTCGAGGTGCCGGCGCACGGCGCCCGGCTGTACACCATCGCCGCCGCCGGCGCCCAGGCGGTGCTCGACGCCGACCACGAGGTGGTCGCGGCCCGGCGCCTGGCGGGCGGCGGCCTGGCGGTGGACCTGCGCCATGCCGGTCCGCTGGAGCTGCGGCTGGCGCGCCGGCCGCAGGCGGTGGCGCAGGACGGCGCCATCGCCGGCCTGGAGGTGGTCGAGGGGCAGGGCAATTGGATCCTGCGCGGCGAGTGCCGCGGCGATGCGCATGTGGAGCTGACGTGAATCCCGATCCAGCCGTCCGCCATCCGCACGAGGCCCACCCCGGCCCCGACCAGCTGCCCGCCTGCGACCTGGCCGGGCTCGACCGCCGCCGCCGACGGGTGCATGGCTCCTACGAACGCTTCCTGCGCGAGCGCCTGCGCCAGCTCGACGCCGGCCGCGCCGGACGTTGGCGGCGCGACTACGCCTCGCCTGCCGCCTACCTGGCATCGGTGGCGCCGATGCGCCGCCTGCTGCAGGAATCCCTCGGCTTCTGGACCGATCCCGCCCAGCGCCCGGCATGGGCCGCGCTGGAGCGCGAGACCGTGTACCGCGACGGCGACGGGCTGGTGGAGCGGCTGTGGTACGAGGCGGTGCCCGGGGTCGAGACCTACTGCCTGCTCGCCACCCCGGCGGGCGGCGGCCACGGCGCCGGCCTGGTGGTGCAGCATGGCTACGGCGGCACTCCCGAGGGCAGCTACGGCCTGGTCGCCGGCGCCAATGGCGAGGACTACAGCAGCCGCAGCCTGGGCCTGCGGGCGATGCGCCGCGGCTACCGCGTGGTCCTGCCCTGCCATCCCACCGGTTACGGCCGCGCCGAGGCCATGGTCACCTCGCTGCCGGGCGAGACGTGGATGACCCATCACGCCAAGAACCGCCTGCACCGTCTGGCGGTGATGGGCGGCGGCACGCTTTTCGGCCTCGACATGATGGCCTCGTCGCGCGCCGTCGACCTGCTGCTGGCCGAGGGCGCGACGCCCGGGCGCATCGGCATGTACGGGCTGTCGCAGGGCGGGCAGAGCGCGCTGTTCCTGCCTGCGCTCGACCTGCGGGTGCGGGCCTCGGTGGCGAGCGCCTATGTCAACCGCCGCCTCGACAAGCTGATCGGCCCGCACCGCGCCCGCTGCTACCTGGAGTCGATGGAGGAGGACAAGTTCCTGCCCAACATCGTCTCCCACTTCCAGGACGCCGATCTCATCTCGCTGACCGCGCCACGCTGGTTCGCGGTCGAGGCCGGCGAGCAGGACACCTCGGTCGACTTCGAACGCGCCGAGCGCGAGGTGGCGGAGGCGCGCGGGCACTATCGCCGGCTGGGCATCCCCGAGCGCCTGGCCTGGATCCCGCATGCCGGCGGCCATGTCAGCGCCACCGCCGCCGCCTTCGACTTCCTCGCCGCCGCCCTGGCGGCGGACTGAACCGGCCATGGCCCGCACCCTCGCCATCCTCGAACCCGGGCATTTCCACGCCGCCCTGCCCCTGCGCCGGCCGAACCCGGGGCTCGATCCGGTGGTGCCGGTCTACGCCCCCGACGGTCCCGACCTGCGCCGCTTCCTCGCCCTGGTGGCGCGCTTCAACCACCAGGGCGCCGGCTGGCGCATCGACTGGCGGCCCTGCGACGATCCCCTCGCCGCCCTGCTCGCCGACGGCCGCGCCCAGGTGGCGGTGCTGGCCGGGCGCAACCGCGGCAAGCTGCGGCGCATCCGCGCCCTGGTCGAGGCCGGGGTGCATGTGCTGGCGGACAAGCCCTGGGTGGTGGAGCCGGAGGACCTCGCCGATCTGGAGGCCATCGCCGGATCGGCGGCGCACTGGGCCGACCTGATGACCGAGCGCCACGAGCCGTGGGCGCGGCTGTTCGACCGCCTGGCCGCCTGCCGCGAGCTATGCGGTGATCCCACCGGCGAAGGGCCGGCCCTGAGCCTGGAATCGGTGCACCACCTGGCCAAGACCGTCGACGGCGCGCCCCTGGTCCGGCCGGCCTGGTACTTCGACACCGGCGAGCAGGGCGAGGGCCTGGTCGACGTCACCACCCACCTGGTCGATCGCGCCCTGCTGCTGGCAGGCTGCGGTGCGGCCGACACCCCGGTCCTGCATGCGGCCAGGCGTTGGAGCACCGCGGTCGGGGGCGGCGACTTCCGCGCCATCACCAACCAGGACATCCCGGCCGCCCTGGCCGGGCGGGTGCGCGACGGCGTCCTCGAACTGCTGGCCAACGGCGAGCTGGAGTTCTCCTGCCGCGGCCTGCGCGCGCGGGTGCGGGCGGAATGGCGGCTGGGTTCGCCACACGGGGACGCCCACCGCGCCGGCTTCCAGGGCAGCGCCTGCCGGCTGGAGCTGGCGGGGGATGCCCGCGGCTGCAGGCTGGAGGTCCATCCGGCCGCGTCCCGGCCCCCCTGCGCCGCCCGCCTGCGCGCCTGGGCCGAGGCCGCCGGCGCCACCCTGGAGGACGGCGACGGGACGCTGCGCCTGGTGCCGCATGACCGCAGCGGCCATGAAGAGCACTTCGCGCGCGTGCTCGCCGGCTTCCTCGCCGGCCTGGACGCGCCGCCCGACGCCGGCGACCGCGCCCTGGCGCTGACCCGCTACCGCCTGCTGGCGGCGGCGTTGGCCCGGGCCCGGGCCGCGGGACCGCCATGCGCCGCTTGACATGGCGGGCGATCGCCGGCCAATCCGAACCCATGGCGTCCGAACCGGCCGTGGTGCTCTGCCGTCCGCTGCTGGCGATC
Source organism: Planctomycetota bacterium (assembly GCA_023150565.1). GTDB lineage: Bacteria > Planctomycetota > UBA11346 > UBA11346 > UBA11346 > JAKLKR01. The sequence goes on along the minus strand of JAKLKR010000006.1, from coordinate 25,913 downwards.
GAGCAGGACAACTCCATCAACCTCTCGACCGAGCCGCACACCCACGACTTCCACCAGTTCCTCTACCTGCGCCAGGGCCGCTGCGGGGTGCGCATCGACGACCGCCGCTACGAGGTGGTGGAGGGCTGCGTGGCGAGCATGCTGCCGGGGCAGGCGCACCAGCTGGAATTCCCGGCGCACACCGAGACCCCCTGCCGGGTGGTGCAGATCAAGGTCTGGCTCAATCCGGCCGCCGGATTCCCCGACCCGCCGGCACTCGCCGACTGCCGCCAGGTGCGCAGCCAGGTGGACGGCTGCATCGGCCTGCTGCTGGACGCCTTCGCCGCGCGCGACCAGATCGAGCAGGACCGCACCATCGGCGGCCTGATGATGTACCTGCTGGCGCTGGTGGGATCGGCATCGAGCGGGCGCATCCAGGGGCGCGATCCGCGCATCCGCGACGCCATCGACTTCATCGCCGCCAACCTGTGCGAGACCATCACCGTGGCCCATCTGGCGCGCCGTGCCGGCCTGGATCAGAGCTACTTCTCGCGCCTGTTCCGCACCCAGCTCGGCCTGTCGCCGCAGGCCTACGTCTGCGCCCAGCGCCTCGACCGCGCGCGCGGCCTGCTGGTGTTCACCGACGCCCCCATCGCCGAGATCGCCGAGTCGGTGGGCTACCGCAACTACCACCATTTCTCCAACCAGTTCCTCGCCGCCTACGGCCGCCGCCCCAGCGACTACCGTTCCGGCATGCAGGATCCCGACTCCTACCGCCTGGCAGAAGGCTGAAGCGGGCGGCGCGAGTCAGGGTTCGATGCGCCAGACCTCGCAGGCCCAGGGCGCCAGGGTCATCCCCGCCGCCGGATCCGCGGCGGCGTCAGTCCGCACCAGGCGGGTCCCGGCCGGCAGCCCGGCCAGGCGGATGGGCTGGGGCCCGGCCGAGGCGTTGGTCAGCAGCAGCGCCGCCGGCCCGCCCGCCAGGGCGCGCCAGGCCGAGGCGCCGACCACCGGCGCCGCCTGCCAGACGGGGTCCGCCAGGCGCTGGCCGAGGGTGACGTCCTCCATGTGCGCGCCCAACTCGGCCACCGCGTTGACGAAGGCCTGGCGCACGCCCGCGTCGCAGCGCGGGTCCGCCAGGCGCAGATAGGATTCGACCCGCGCGAAGCCGGGCTTGAAGCCCAGGTGCAGCTGGCGGTGGAACAGGTGGGCGAATTCACCGGCCGGGGCGGCATCGGGCATGTCCGAGCCCATCAGCGCGATATGGCCATGGTAGACCTGCTGGAACAGCGGCAGCTGGCCGGGATGGGCGGTCAGGGTCGGGTGCAGGGCGTGGAGGTCCTCGCACGAGCCCACCGACCATTCGCCGATGGCCTCGCCGGCCAGGACCAGTTGCGGGCAGCGCGCGCGCACCGCGGCGATCATGGCGCGGGTGGCGGCGATCGGGACCGCGCCCAGGCCGGGGGGGTGTCCGTGGTCGGCGGCCCAGCAGGCGTTGAGGGTGGGGATGGTGGTCTCGTCGAGGTACAGGCCGTGGCTGCCATAGGCGGCGCTGGCGGTGGCCAGGCCGGTCAGGTAGTCGACCCAGTGCGGATGGGCGCGGCAGACCGGGCGGAACGGCCGGCGGGCGACCACCGCCTCGATGGCCTTGATGTCCACCCCCCAGCCGCCGAGCAGGCGCTCGGCGACGCCGTCGATGCGGTAGCGGTAGTCCGGAAAGCCCGGCCCCAGCAGCCGCCGCACCAGGGCCTCGTCACGCGGGCCGCTCCAGGCCGCACGCAGTCTGGCGCGCACGGCGTCGGTGCGCGCTAGGTCGATGCCCCAGTAGGCGTAGTAGCCGGGCACATGCGGATGACGGTCGGCGATGCTCGCTGACAGCGGCGAGGGCGACTCGGGCACCGCCAGCGCCCCGGCCAGGAAGGCCATGCCGGGTTCGGCAGCCCAGTCCACCAGCCAGTCGGTGTTCTGGCAGTTGATGTAGGGGAAGAGGTGGAAGCCCCCGGTCTGGGCCTCGTTCATGCGCCGGTGGCCGGCCTCGTTGCGGGGCGGGAAGAATTCCGGCAGGCGCTGGTCGAAGGCGTTGCGCTGCCATTGGGTGAGGAACACCGCCGGCTCGGCCGCCGGCAGCAGGGCGCGCAGGGCGCGCAGCATGGGCAGGTTGCCATGATCGATCGCCACCGCCCAGTAGGGGCTGCGCAGGTACCAGGCCGGCAGGTCTCCGGCGCGCACGCGGGCGGCCAGGCCGCCGCCGGCGCACCAGGGCTGGCTCCAGGCCCAGGCGCGGTAGCGCTCGGCCGCCGCCTGCCAGGTGCCGTCCACGGTGCTGAGCAGCACGGGATAGGGCGAACGCCAGGCGGTGCCGACCGCGCCGCCGGCGGCCGGGTGGTGGCGCACCGCCAGCACCAGGCGCAGGGCGGCGGTGCCGGTCTCGCGGTCCACCACGAAATCCTTGATCTGCATGCCGGGATCGGGCGTCCACAGCATGCGCGTGCGGCCGCCCAGCTCGAGCATCACGCACTGCAGGCTCTGGTTGTTGGTGCCGTAGGTGCCATGCCAGAGATGGCTGCCGGCGTAGTGCGGCTGCAGCGCCTCGCGCAGCGGCCGGGCGGCGAGGTCGCCCAGGGCCAGGCCCGACTGCCGGGGCACCACCAGGCGGGCGCCGCCGCCGTCCGCGGGCAGGTCCACCGCCAAGCGGGGGAATTCGACCCAGCGCACGCCGAAGCCCGGGGCTGGCTGCACCTCCAGCTCCCAGCGCCGGTCGCCGGCGGCCGCGGAGCGGCGCAGGCGCACCTGGGCAGCGGGGTGGTCCTGGTCGGCATCGCCATCCACCACCACGCTGGCGGTGGCCGCACCGGCGCGCCAGAGCTCCAGGCGGTAGCCATCGGCGGTCGCATCGACCGCCGACGACCAGGCGGCAAGGGCCGCCAAGGCCAGGCTCCGCAGCCAGCGGCCGGTGGGGATGGCCCGGATGTGCAGAGAATCGGCGACCATGGCGTCGTGCTCCCGTGCCCAGCATGGGGCATCGGGGGCATCGACACCATGCAGCAGCCTGCGCATCAGCTGCAGGGCCGTGCCGGCGGAGGCGGTTCGCCGGCATGCGACTGCATGGCGAAGCCCGGCCAGGATATGGCAGGCGGCCGCACCCTGGGGTAAGATTGGCGGGAACAGGAGCGGATCATATGGCGCGCATGCATCGGGGATTCACCCTCATCGAGCTGCTGGTGGTGATCGCCATCGTCGCCATCCTGGCCGGGATGCTGCTGCCGGCGCTGGCCTCGGTGAAGAGCGCGGCCCAGTCCTCCACCTGCGCCACTCAACTGCGCCATCTCGGGATGGCCACCACCGCCTATTCCGCCGATAATGAGGGGCTCTTCCCCAAGACCCAGCCGTGGTCGGATGGTCGTGCCTGGTCCTATTGGGATGCCCCGCTGATGGAACTGCTCGAGGTGCCGAGCACCTACACCATCGGCAACTGGCTGTGGAAGCATGAGAAATCCCCCATCGCCTGTCCGGCCAAGCCCAACATCCGGTTCGCCAACCCGGCCCTGCCGTCGGCGCGCTACTACAGCTACGCCATCAACGGCCACTGGTGCGATGCCGGCACCCGCACCCAGGCGCAGGTGACCAGGCCGAGCGACAAGGTGCTGTTCTGCGACGCCGGCACGCTGACCACGCCCTATATAGATGTTTGGGACTCGAATTTCTGCGCCCCCACCAACGTCTTCGGCCAATGGCACCGTCAGCGGGGCAACACCCTGTTCATCGACGGCCACGTCGAGGCGCGCGCCATGACCAGCCTGGCGGCCATCAACTTCAACCGCAACCCGTGAGCAGACGAGGACATATGTCTGGAGTAAAACCCCGACTGCCACCGGTAGCAGACGGATCGGACCAGCGGCCGCTGCGCACCGCCGTGGTCGGCTGCGGCGCCCTCGCCCACGCCACCCACCTGCCCACCATCGCCGCTTCGCCGCACCTGACCCTCCAGGTGGCATGCGACCGGGATCCGGCCATGGCGGCATCCGCCGCGCAACGCTTCGGCGCCGGGCGCGTCAGCAGCGACTGGCGCGCGGTGGTGGAGGCGGCGGATATCGACCTGATCGTCCTGTGCACCCACACCAACCTGCGCTCCGAGCTGATCCTGCCGGCGCTGGCGGCGGGCAAGCCGGTCTTCACCGAGAAGCCGGCGGCGGCCGACGAGGCCGAGATGCTGCGCATCATCCGCGCCGCGCAGGACGCCGGGGTGCCGGTGTGCGTCGGCCACAACCGCCGCTCGGCCCCCGCCATGCGCCGCTTCCTGCACCTCGCCGGCCTGGCCCGCAGCCGGGGCGCCGAGGTGCCGGCGATCATCGACCGCTGCAGCGCCCTGCGCCGGCCGCTGCGCGAGGAGCGCGCCGCCCAGCTCCTCATCCGCATCAACGACGACAGCCGCACCTGGAAGGGCTGGGAATGCCTCGATCCCCAGGGGGTGATGGTCTATGAGATGGTCCACTTCATCGACCTCGCCCTGCTCATCGCCGGCAGCCCGCCGGTGCGCGTCTACGCCAGCGGCTCCAACCGCGGCAACTTCACCCAGATCATCGATTTCCAGGACGGCGGCAGCACCACCATCCACCAGACCGTGGTGGGCAACTTCGATGCGCCCAAGGAGCTGTTCGAGTACACCGCCGGCCATGTGACGGTGGCCCTCGACCATTTCATGGAGGTGCGCCAGCACGGCCTGGCGGGCGAACCGCTGCGCAGCGTGTTCCCCCTCGGCATCGGTGCGGAGGTGGACGACGGGGCCGGCATCGAGGCATTCCACCGCGGCAGCGCCCGGCTGCAGGCGCTGAAGGCCGCCGGCCAGCCGCTGCCCTGCCTGCATGTCTTCCCCGACAAGGGCCACCGCCAGCACCTGGAGGCGTTCGCGGCGCATGTGCGCGGCGAGGGCGCCAACCCCTGCCCGGTGGAGGATTCCTTCGCCGTCACCCGGGTGGCGCTGCGCCTGCTGCAGTCGGCCCGCCTGGGCCAGCCGCTGCCGGTGCTGCCCGAGGACCACGACCTGGTGCAGGGCGACCTCGCCGGCCTGCTCAAGGGCGGGCTGTGAGGACCACCGCCACCATCTCCGCCACCCTGCTGGCGCTCGCCCTGGCCGGCGCCGAACCGGCGGTGTCCGTCTCGCCAGAGCTGGCGCCGGCGCTCGCCGCCGGTTCCGATGGGCCGGCCACGGTGGCGGCCATGACCGGCTACCATCCGCTGTCCGGGCGCGAGATCGCCTGCTCGATCGACGCCCCCGGCGAGGTCCGGCTGCGGCTGCGGGATTCCGCCCTGCTGCCCATCCGCGCCGGCGCCTCCTACGGCGTGAACCGCTCCGATCAGCCGGCCCAGTGGCTGCGCGCCGATGCCGACGGCACCCTCGTCGTGCCGATCCGCCCGCATGCGGGCTACTGCTCGGTCCTCATCGCCCCGGGCGACGATACCGACCTGCTCGCCGGCGCGCCCTGGCGGTCGCGCGCCGATGCGGTGCAGGGACGGCCCTGCGGCGAGGCCGGCGCGGATCCCGCGGCCGCCGGCTGCGACGGGAGGCCGGCCTGGGTCCTGCGCAAGCATGCCACCGACGGCAGCCTGGCCCTGGCCGCCGGCGAGGTCGCGGTGGCCGACGGACGCGACTACCTGATCCAGGGCGCCTACCGCTTCGCCGCCCCGGTCTTCGGCTCGCGCCCGCGCCTGGTGGCGGTGCTGCGCGGCGAGGGCCTGCCCGAGCGCACGATCGCGGATCCCGGCCTGCATTTCTTCGCCGCCCCGCTCTACGGCGAGCCCTGGCGGCCGGTGCAGGTGCGGGTGGCGGTGCCGGCGGGCTACCGGTCGCTGGCGGTCGAGCTGCGTCTGGACGGTGCGCCCCAGGCCATGTGGTGGTCGGGGCTGTCGCTGCGCGAGGCGCCGCCGCCGCTGCAGCTGCCTCCGCGCCCGCGCCCGGCGGCGGACGCCCGCACGGCGGTGTCGGTCGAGGAGGTGCGCAGGACCTGGGAGGGACGCTCGCCGCGCCAGGTCGAGGTCGCCGCGCCGGCCGGCCTGACGCGCCTGACCGTCGACGGCCGGGTGCAGTCGCTGCTGTCCTACAACCACTACGTCAAGCCGGCGCGCGCGGTCGAGGTCGGCGCGATGGCGGCGGCCGGCATCCGCTGGCAGTTCGCCTGCGTCGCGCCCTATCCGCGCCAGTGGTGGCTGGGCCGCGGGCACTACGACTTCAGCCATGTGCAGGAGGCGGTGGAGACCGTGCTGGCGCACGATCCCCAGGCCCTGGTGATGCTCACCGCCAGCGTCACCCCGCGCTTCGCCGCCTGGGCCGACGAGCATCCCGACGGGGTGTGGCGCGACGAGCAGGGCCGCACCGTCGGCTACCGCGTCGGAGCCGGCTGGCGCCAGCTCGACAGCCTGAGCGAGGGCGGATTCTGGTTCCCCAGCCTGGCCTCCGACGCCTATCGCGACAGCGCGTCCGAGGCGGTCGCCGCCCTCGCCGCCCACCTCGCCACCTTCCCCGCCGGGCGCGCGGTGGCCGGCCTGATGCTGTGGGGCGGCAACGACAACCAGTGGCAGCGCCCGCTCGGCTCGCAGTTCGAGGGGCTCGACCACAGCGCCGGCGCGCTCGCCGACTTCCGCCGCCACCTCGCCCGCCAGTACGGCGGCGATGGCGAGGCCCTGCGCGCCGCCTGGGGCGATCCCGCCGCCGGGTTCGCCACCGCCGCCTTCCCCACCGCGGCCATGCACGCCTCGCCCCGCTGGCTGCTCGACCCGGCGCAACCGCACGACCGCCGCGTCATCGACCAGCTGCGCCACGCCGATGCCGGCCTGGCGACCACCCTGGGCGCCATCGCCCGCACCTTCAAGCAGGCCCTCGGCCGGCCCGCGCTGGTGATGACCTACCTGCACGACCAGATGGAGTTCGGCGGCCGCTCCTGCCACGCCCAGGTGTTCGCCGAGGGCGCCATCGACGGCCTGGTGGGCATCCCCTCCTACCAGACCTGGCGCTCGGCCGGCGCCCCGGGGCAGATCACCGGCGCCCTGCGCTCCTACGGCCTGCACGGCCGGATCCGCCTGCTCGAGCAGGACCTGCGCACCCATGTCGCCGAGGTCGGCCGCGACGCCTATGCCGGCAACCACCACCTCTTCGGCGGCGCGCGCGACGAGCGCGAGTTCGGCCATCTCGCCCGCCGCGACGCCGCCGCCCACCTGACCCGCGGCGCGGGGGCCTGGTTCCTGGTCATGCCCGGGACCATGTTCACCACCCCCGGCTACCGCGCCCACGTCGCCGCCATCAGCCGGGTCGCCACCGCCGTCGCCGAGCATCCCCGGCCGGATCACGCCGGGCAGATGGCGGTGTACGTCGACCAGGATGGCGAGACCGCGGCGCGTCCGGCCTACGGCCGCGCGTTCTCGTCGATGTCGGTGTCCCACCCCGTGCGCGACGCCATCGCCCGCTCGGGGGTGCCGTTCGACGCCTACTTCCTCTCCGACCTCGACCACCCGCAGCGTCCGCGCTACCGCGTGCACCTCATCCTCTCGGCGCCGACCATCAGCGCCGCCCAGGTGGCCTGGGTCGAGGCCAACCTCCAGCGCGACGGCAATGTCATCGTGGTGGCCAACGCCGCCGGCGCCGCCGGCGCCGCCGGGCCCTTCCCCGAGACGGTGCGCCGCCTGTGCGGCATCCGCGCCGCCCTGGACCAGACGGTGGTCGGCGCCTGGCGCACGGTGCCGGCGGCGTCCGCCGACCGCTTCGCCCGCGCCCTGGCGGATGACTGCGAACTGCTGTGGGACCAGCCGCTGGCGCGGGTCGACGATCCGGCGGCGGAGGCGGTCGGCCGCATCGCCGGCACCCCGCACGCCGGCTGGGCGGTGCGGCGCTTCCCCACCTGGACCGGGGTGTACGTGGCCCTGGCCGGGGCCATCACCCCGTCGCTGGTGCGCGCCGCGGTGCGCGAGGCCGGCCTGGAGCCGGTCGGACCGGAGGGCGACGTCACCTTCCAGGGCAACGGCCTGCTCGCCATCCACGCCCTGTCCGCCGGCCGCAAGCGTCTGCACCTGCCCGCCGCCGCCGCCCTGACCGACCTCGACGACGGCGACGCCCGGCCACCCGCGGCGGTGGCCGACCTGCCCATGCAGGCGGGCGAGACGCGCTGGTTCGCGGTGGGGGCGGACGGACGCTGAGGGGTGGGACTGCGCTTGCGCGGGACGTAGGAACGGGCCGGAGCGACCCTGGAAGCGCCGGGCTCCGGCGCGGCGATTCGAGCGGGAAAACTGCCGGGCTGGAGCCCGGCGCTCCCAGGGAAGAGCGGTGGAACGCCCGGTGGCGGCGGTTTCAGCGCAGGGCTGCCGCCAGCTCCCGCCCCACCAGCCCCTCCAGGCCGCGGGCACGGGCCAGGGCGGCCTCGACCGTGGCCGCATCGGCGAGGGCGAAGCGCCCCTGGCCGGCCCCGTCCGCCAGGGCGCGGGCCAGGGCCGCCGCCGGCGCCGCCTGCTCCGCGACCGCGGCGGTGCGGCCGCAGAACAGGCCGTTGCGCAGCAGCACATAGACCGCCGACAGGGTCAGCAGCTGGCGGTTCCAGGGATAGATCGACGACCCGTCGGCGCCGCGCTCGGCCCCGCGGGTGTCCGACAGGTGGCGCAGCATGGCCTGGTTGGCCGCGGACACCGCGCGGGACAGCTCCGCCAGGGCGGTGGCGGCGGCAGTGTGGGCGGGATCCGCGTCCAGGGCCGCCTGCACCCCGGCCAGGGCCGCGCGCATGCCGGCCAGGGCCTGGCCGGGATCGGCGGCGGCGACCGCCGCCGCCTGGGCGCGCGGCCCGGCGATGGCGATGCCCGCGGCCTCGGCCTGGTGGGCGAGCAGGCGGAAGCGCGCCGCCACCGGCGCCAGGCGGCGCGCGTCGGCGGCCTGGCGGAGCCGGGCGATGACCGCGGCGTCGCCGATCGCCAGCAGGGTGCCGTCGCCCGCCTCCAGGTGCAGCGGGTAGCCGTCCTGGCCCGGCGCCAGCGCCCGGTCCCGGCGCAGGTCCACCACCTGCCGGCCCGCCACCAGGTGGTCGGGGATGCGCACCGCACCGCTCCTGGCGGCGGCCAGGCTGCGGTTGTAGCAGGCCACCACGGCATGCCCGGGGCCGGGATTCCACGATGCGCGCAGGTCGGCCGCGCCGTCGCCGGCGACCGCGAGCGGGGTCGCCGGATCCCAGGTGGTGCCGACCAGGGCGGTGGCCAGCGGCGGCAGGACCTCGCCCAGGGCCACCAGTTCGCCGCCCATGGCGCCCACCGGGCGATAGCCGAGGTCGAAGGCGCCGACGATCGCCTCGCGCATGTCCGCATGCAGGCGCAGGCCGTGGCCGGAGAGCGCGAAATGGAACAGGCTGCGCGCGCCATGCGCCAGCACCGACCAGGCCTGCAGGCGCACCTCGGCGGGGGTCGGCAGGCGGGCGACCATGTTGAAGGAGTTGCCCCAGGCGGCATCCATCACCCAGGTGCTGCGCGTGCCCCGGCTGCGGAACAGGTCGTCGAGCACCCGCGCGGCCATCAGGGCGTCGCCGCCGGTGGTGTCGAACAGCCGTCCGCCGGTGGTGAACGGATACAGGTCCAGGCAGGGCACCGGCTCCAGCGCGGCGAAGGTCTTGGCGCCGTCCAGGGTGTCGTGCAGGGTCAGCGCCGGACGCGCGGGGTCGGCCTGGCGGAAGGCGTCCATGGTCTCGCGCCAGATCGCCAGGCTCTCGTCGTCGGTGTACGGCTCGTCGATGGGGTAGTAGGCGAGCAGACCCGGGGCGTCCTTGAGGGCGGCCACGGTGTCGGCGATCAGGGCCTGGGCCTGGGCGGTGGTGCGGTGGCGGTGGTAGTACCGCCCGAGGTAGGTCATGGCGATGCTGGCGATGCCGGCGGCGTGCAGGGTGGCAATCTGCTCGCGGGCGGCGGCCACCGGCACCTCCTCGACCGATGGCGAGGGCTCGGCGCGGCCGTGGATGCGGGTGGTGAAGGCGGTGTCGGCGCCGGCCTCGAGCAGGATGTCGAGGCTGGCGAGGGCGTGCTCGCCGCGCGGCAGCAGGGGCTGGGCCCAGGGATTGAACCCGCTGCCCAGCCCGCCCCAGTACCCGTAGCGGAAGGCGGCCAGCAGCGGCCGGTGGTCGGCCGGCTGGAAGCCGCGCAAGGGCGCGGGCGGCAGCTGCGCGGCCCGGCGATCCTCGGCCTGGGCGCGCCGCAGGCGCAGGCCGGCGAGCTCGATGGCGAGCGGCTGGCCGGGCAGGGCGCGATGCAGGCGCAGGGCCAGCCCGGTGATGCCGATGCTGCGCACGCGCGGGTCGGCCACCGCCAGCGCGCCGCGGCTGACCGGCAGCGACACCACCCGCTGCGGCCCGGGCAGGGGATGCACGGTGGCGAAGCGCATCACCCCGTCGCGATGCAGCGGCGGCTCGCCGGGCCCGCCGTAGGTCTCGGTGCTGGCGCAGAGCTCGACCACGGTGGTGACCTCGGCCGGCTTCTGCGGCAGCACCAGCAGCTCGGCCTCGAGCACCAGGTCATCGTCCGGCGCGACCACCACCGGCGCGGGCAGGGCCAGGCGGTAGAAGGCGTAGGGCTTCGCCGACGCCGCCGGCGCGACATGGTCGAGCCGCCACACCAGCGGCGCCCAGGCCCCGGCCCCCGGCGCGACCCGGGTGGCGGCCCCGGCGGGCGCGGGCGACAGCCACAACGTGGGCGCCGTGGCGCCGGCGGCCGGCCGCCAGTCGACCAGCATCCGGCCATCGGCGTCGGCCGGTACCGGGGCTGCGGCGGCGGGCCCGTCCGCCGGGCGCGCCGGCGGCTGGGCGCAGCCCGCCATCAGCAGCAGGCAGGTGCCGAGGAGGACGCTGGCGGTGCGGACGGAAGCCATGGGCTGCTCCTTGGCGCGACTGCCGGGGAGCATGGCCGACCGGGCACGCTGCACCATACCGGGACGGGACCGGCGCATGCACCGGCGTGCCATCGGCCGTCCGCCCAGCCCCCGGGGGCGACGCCCGAAGTCATGCCCCTGCATGCCGCCGGCTCATCGCCACATGGCGACGGCGGGCCGCGCATGGCACACTGGCGCAGGGTACCACCCGAGGGGCACGACATGGGGACCATCCAGGCGCCGCCGGCCGCCACCGACCAGGAAGCCGATCCGCGGCTGGCCGCCTACTACGCCGATCGCGCCCTGATGTGGCGCAACGTGGTCCTGATCCAGTGCCTGGTGGTGGCGAGCGCGGTCGGCATCGGCCTGGCCGGCACCCTGTCCGGGCTGCACATGCGCGCCTGCGGCCTGGGCGAGGACACCATCGCCCTGCTCAACAGCATCAACCTGTGGGTGGTGGGCTACCTGGTGATGTACTTCAGCTGGCGCAGCGACCACACCGTGTCGAAGCTGGGCCGCCGCACCCCGTACATCCTGCTGTCGCTGCCGTTCATCGTGGTGTCGACCGCCCTGTTCCCCTACTTCACCAACACCTGGTCGCTGATCCTGCTCTACGCGGTGAAGATGCTGTTCCTCGACATGAAGGCGAGCACCCAGCCCCTGCTGCGCATCGACTGCGTCCCCCGCGACATGCTCGGACGGGTGGGGGCGATCACCACCTGCGTCACCGCCCTGAGCTTCTTCGCGGTCACCCGCTACGGCATGCGCATCGCCGACTCCCACCCCACCGTCCCCTTCGTCGCCGGCTCGCTGGTGATGGCGGTGATGACCCTGATCTGCTGCCGGTTCCTGCGCGAGCCGCCGGTGACCTGCCCCGCCACCACCGGCTTCCGCCCGTGGTCGGCGCTGGCCATCGGCTGCCGCGACCGCCGCATCATCCTGCTCATGGTGGGGGTGGCGCTGATCGGCGGCTTCTACCAGATGTTCGGCTACTGGAACACCTTCTGGGCCACCGCCCCGGCGGGCACCGGCCTGGGGTTCAGCAAGGCCGACTACGGCGACGCCATCTCGTGGCAGGCGCTGGCGGCGGTGGTGGTGGCGCTGCCCTGCGGCTGGATCATCGACCGCTGCAGCGGCTATCGCGTGGTGGCGGCATTCTGGTGCCTGCAGCTGGTCGGCTTCGCGGTGGTGGTGAGCCTGGTGCATGACGCCTCCACCTTCCTCTTCGCCACCATCCTCTGCGCCACCGGCGGCGGTCTGGGCGGCGCGGCCGAGATCATGGTGTTCAAGACCTGCGATGCCCGCCACGTGGGCTCGGTGACGTCCAGCCTGTCGCTGTTCCGCAACGTCATCTCGGGCACCGTGCTCGCCATCTCGGGCTGGCTGGTGGTCAACGGGGGGACCTCGGACTACGGCCGGGCCTACGTCTTCGGCATGGTGCTGGCCACCGCCGGCCTGGCCTGCTTCTGGGGCTACCGCCGCCTGATGGCCCCGCCGACGGCGCCAGCCTCTTCGCCCGCACTGGCGGTGCCGGCGGAGACCCCGGCATGATCGCCTCGCCCGCCTGCGAACTGGCGGCGCTGGTGGTGCCGCGCCTGGCGGCGCCCCCGGCTCCCGGGACCGCGGAGGACGACCCGGCCTGGTCCGGCGCCGCGCGCGTCCCGGTCGACCGCTGGCGGCGCGAAGGCAGCGGCCACCGGCCGCGCACCACCGTGCGCCTGGCACGCCACCAGCGCACCCTGCACCTGCTGTGGTCGGTCGACGACCTGCATGTGGTGAGCCGGACCACCGGGATCAACGGGCCGGTCTGCCGCGACAGCTGCGTCGAGTTCTTCGTCGGCCCGGCCGGCTGCCCGGGCTACTTCAACCTCGAGCTCAACGCCGGCGGCTCGGTCCATCTCGGCTACGGCACCGACGCCCCCTGGCGGGGCGGCGAGGCGGCGCGGCGCCTGGTGGATCCCGGTCTGATACAGGACGGGGTGCGGGTGGCGACCAGCCTGCCCGCGGTGGTGGATCCGGAACGGCACGGGCCCTGCCGCTGGCTGCTGCGCGCCGAGCTCGACCTCGACCTCCTCGCCGCCGCCGCCGGGACCCCGGTCGAGGCCGCCGGGATGTGGCAGGGCAACTTCTACAAGTGCGCCGACCGCAGCAGCCATCCCCACTGGGCGAGCTGGAGCCCGCTGGGGGAGGTGCTGGACTTCCACCAGCCCGCACGCTTCGGCGCCCTGGTCTTCGCCCCATGAGCGCCCGGCTGCATGCGGACGGCAGACGCCTTGCTCGCGCCCGGGCGCGCGCGCTGGCATGATCACGCCATGACGGAGTCACCCATGACGATGCGCGCCGCGGTGGTCGGCTGCGGGGCCCTGGCCCACGCCACCCACCTGCCCAACCTCGCCGCTTCCGACCGCCTGCGCCTGCAGGTGGCCTGCGACCTCGACCCGGCCCAGGCCGAGGCCGCCGCCCGCCGCTTCGGCGCGGCGCGCCACGAATCCGACTGGCGCGCGGTGGTGGCCGCCCCCGATGTCGACCTCATCGTGCTGTGCACCCACACCAACCTGCGCGCCGACCTGATCGTGCCGGCGCTGGCGGCGGGCAAGCCGGTGTACACCGAGAAGCCGGTGGCGGCGGGCGAGGAGGAGATGCTGCGCATCATCCGCGCCGCGCGCAGCACCGGGGTGCCGGTGTGCGTCGGGCACAACCGCCGTTCGGCGCCCGCCATGCGCGACCTGCGCCGGCTGGTGGCGCTGGCCCGGACGCAGGGCGCCGACGTCCCCGCCCTGGTCGACCGCAACAGCGGCCTGCGCGAGCCGCTGCGCGAGGAGTCGGCGGCGCAGATCCTCATCCGCGTCAACGACGACAGCCGCACCTGGAAGGGCTGGATCTTCGACGACCCGCACGGGATCATGCTCAGCGAGATGGTGCACTTCATCGACCTGGCGCTGCTGCTCGCCGGGTCGGATCCGGTCGAGGTCTACGCCTACGGCTCGAACCGGGGCAATTTCACCCTGGTCATCGGCTTCCGCGACGGCTCCTGCGCCACCCTCCAGCACACCCTGGTGGGCAACTTCGATGCGCCCAAGGAGCTGGTGGAGGTGGCCGCCGGGCACGTCACCGTGGCCCTCGACCACTTCGTGGAGCTGCGCCAGCGCGGCCTCGCCGGCGAGCCCTTCCGCACCAGCTACCCGCTGGAGACCGGCGCCCAACCCGGCGATCCCCCGGGCATCGAGGGGTTCCACCGCGCCGTCGACCGCCTGCAGGCCGAGCGTGCCGCGGGCCGCCAGGGCGCCTGCCGCTTCGCCTTCCCGTCCAAGGGCCACCGCCAGCACCTGGAGGCCTTCGCCGCGCACCTGCGCGGCGAAGGGCCCAACCCCTGCCCGGTGGACGGCGCCTACGCGGTGACCCGCATCGCGCTCAAGCTGCTGCAGTCGGCGCGCACCGGCCAGCCGCAGCGCGTGCTGCCCGAGGACTACGACCTGGTGCGCGGCGACCACCAGAGCCTGCACCGCCACTGCCTGTAACTGGCCGGCAGGCCCGCGCCACCAGGCGGTTTCCTGCGCGCCCGGGACCGGCTACCCTGCCGCCGTGCCCCGCCGCATCACCCAGGACGACCTCGCCCGCGCCACCGGGCTGTCGCGCTCGACCGTGGCCAAGGTGCTGAGCCCGGCCGCGGCGCGCGGCGAGCTGTCGGCCGCCACCCGGCGCACGGTGCTGGAGGCCGCCCGCCGGCTGGGCTACCGCGACGACGCCGGGCGCACGGTGGTGCTGGTGGGCAGCGACGGCAGCGCCTGGCAGGACCCCTTCCTGCCCGCGGCGCTGGCGGCGCTGACCGGGGCCGGGCTGCGCCCGCTGTGCCTGCCCTGGCAGGGCCGCGACACCCCCCTGCCGGGCGGGGCGCCGGCGGCGGTGGTGGCGATGGCCTTCCTGCCCGACGGCCTCGCCGCCCTGGCCGAGACCCACGGCCTGCGCTGCCTGGCCTTCAACGCCGCCGGCGAGGGCGCCACCGCCATCCGCCCCGACGAGGCCGCGGACATGGCCGCCGCCATCGACCACCTCGCCGGGCTCGGCCACCGCCGGCTGTGCTTCGCCTTCGCCACCGGGGTGGTGCCGCACTTCTCGGTCGCCGAACGCCGCCGCGCCGCCGCCGCCGCCGCCCGCCGCCACCGCCTGGTGGTGGAAGAGGTGGTGCTGAACCACGGCGAGGACGACCTGCTGCGCCTGATGGCGGCCGCCGACGGTCCCAGCGCGCTGATCCTGGCCCCGGTCGAAGGCAACCCCTGGCGGGTGCTGGAATGCCGCCGCCAGCGCCCCTTCGCCCTGGTGGTGGTGGGCAACGACCAGCGCCATTCGCCCATCACCAGCATCCAGGCCGACAGCGCCGGCCTGGCCGCCGCGCTGGTGGCGGCCTGCACCGGCGAGACCGCCGGCGAGGCGCTGCTGCGCGGGCGGCTGATGGTGCGCGAGACGTCCTCGGAACGCAGCCTGCTCGAGCGGCGCTGATCAGCCGCCGGCGCGCTGGACCTCGACCGGCAGCAGGCGATGGATGGGCGCGCCGCCGGAGCCGCGCGCCAGGCGTTCTTCCAGCACCTCGACCAGCGCCTCGCCCACCCGGTGATTGTGCTTGGTCACGGTCAGCAGCGGCGGGATGCCGCCGTGGTGGAGGTCCCAGTGCTCGCCCCAGTTGGCGTCGAAGCCCGCCACCGCCACCTGGGCGTGGACGTTGAGTCCGAGCAGCCGGCAGGCCCCCGCCACCCCCCAGGCATGGTTGTCGTTGACCGCCAGGAGCGCGTCCGGCGCCGCCGGCCCGCGCAGGCGGTCGAAGAGGAAGCCGAGGTAGCCGCGCGCGCGCAGGTCGAGGTCGCGGGGATCGGCCTGATTGGAGCGCTCCTTCATCACCAGCGGCCGCACCGGTTCGAGCAGGGCCAGGCCGGCGTCCGCCACCGCCTGGCGCCAGCCCGCCTCGCGCTGCAGCAGCCAGGCCGGGCGGGCATCGGTGTGCCACACCGGCATGATGCGCCGGCGGCCCTGCGCGATGAGCGCCGCCACCAGCGCCCGGCAGCCGCCCTGGTGATCGCTGGCGACACGGTCGAAGGCGGCGTGCGCCGCGTCGTGGCTGTGCACCACCACCGGGATGCCGGCCTCGGCCCAGGCCCGCGCCTGCGCCGCCCAGCGCTCCTGCACCATCAGGAACTGGGCGACGATGATGCCCAGGGGCCGGCGCCCGAGCAGGGCCAGGGCGTGGCTGGGCAGGGTCTGGCTGCCATTGACCACCAGCAGCGGATAGCGATGGGCGCGCAGGGTGCGCACGCAGGCATCCTCGACCGCGCCCTCGTAGGGCTCGGGCACCGCATGGTCGACCCCGCCACCGATCATCACCACCGCCTGGTCGGCGCCCACCGCCACCGGCGAGCGCACCTTGCGCCCGCGGTGGCGGCGGGCGGTGATCAGGCCGCCGGCGCTGAGCTGGGCCAGCACCTGGCGCACGGTGCCGCGCGAGACCTTCAGCCGCCGGGCGAGCTCGATCTCGCCCGGCAGCGCCGGACCGCCGTCGACCACGCCCTGCTCGATCCAGACGCGCAGGGTGTCGGCGGCCTGCTGGACGGCAGTCGGCGCGGGCATGCCCGCAGCATGATCGGACATTTACAGCAGACAATAGGCCCGTTTATTGCCCACCTGCAGTTTGATGGAGGCCAATTAACTTTAACTCTAATTATTAGTATTAAACAACTTATATAACTGCCACACACCATAGTGAACAATTAAACAATTGTGCCGTCCTGAGGTATCTCCTGGTCATGATCGACCACCAGCATCGCGGCCAAATCGGGGGTAGACTCCCCTACTGGCCGCAGACTGCGGAGGTCTCCATGCGTCACCGCGCCTTCACCCTGATCGAACTGCTGGTGGTCATCGCCATCGTGGCGATCCTCGCCGGCATGCTGCTGCCGGCAGTCAACCTGGTGCGCGATGTGGCCAAGTCGGCGGTGTGCGGCAACAACATCCGCCAGCTGGGCATGGCGGTGCAGACATACGCCGATGACCACGAGGGCGTGATGGCGATGACCATCACCGGCGGCCTGGCAGTGGCGTCCGACTACTACCCGCCCGACCTCGTCTACTACCACTGGTACGCGCCGCTGCGCTTCTACCTCGATGACGGTCAGACCCGCACCGCGAGCAAGGTGTGGATCTGCCCACGCAGCAACTACGCCAGCGCACCGGCCGACGGCTTCGGCCTGAGCTACGCCGTCAGCACCGCGGTGAACACCACCACCGGCCGCGCGATCTACCCCATGGGATGGGCCGGCGCCCTGCTCAACCAGCTGCCCTCACGCTCCAACTTGGTGCTGCTGGGCGAGAAATGGGCGGTCAATGCCGTCGGGGCGCGCGACTGGAACGGCAATGTCGCCCCCCCGTATGCCGGCGCGCCCAACGACAACCCGGCGTTCGCCCCGGGTCTCCACTGGTCGTTGCGCATCCGCCACCGCGGCAAGTCGACCTACCTGATGGCCGATCTGCACGTGGAATCCCTGGCGCCGTGGGAGAAGGTGAACAAGGCCAACACCAGCGCCTCGGCCATGGTCTCGCCCAACATCTGGACCGGCGTGCCATGATCCGCCACGCCTTCACCCTGATCGAACTGCTGGTGGTCATCGCCATCGTGGCGATCCTCGCCGGCATGCTGCTGCCGGCCATCAACCTGGTCAAAGCCTCGGCGCAGGGCTCCAGGTGCGCCAACAACCTGCGGCAGTTCGGCCTGGCCAACCTGATCTACGCCGAGTCGTGGGAGCAGATGATGGCGCCGCGCTTCATCAACAACTCGGCCGGTACCCGCATCGAGCCGACCGGCGACTGGATGGCCAACCCGGACTTCGTCGCCGCCCTCGACCCCATCGACGCCATCGTCTGCGTGCCCCGGCGCATGCTCTGCCCGTTGAGCAAGCCGCCGGCCAGCTGGACGACCTGGAACCAGGTCGGCCTGAGCTATGGCATGAACCAGCACCTCAAGCCGGCCGCCGCCACCCCCTATCTGGTCGGCAGCCTGAGCCTGGGCCAGCTCACCCGCAGCAGCGACCTGATGTTCATCGCCGACGCGCTCGACTGGCAGATCGCCAACTGGGCCAACAACCTCTACAACGGCAGCGAAGGCCCCGGATCGCCCGGGGTCAGCGCCATGGCCGCGGCGGTGCGCCACCGCGGCCGCGCCAACACCCTGATGTGCGACGGACACACCGAGACGCTGACCCGCAGCGACCTCGGCACCGCCAGCCGCTGGGTCCCCTGACCCCCTTCCCCACCGCCAACCCCAGGACCCCCCCGCATGCTCCGCACCCTGCTGCCCTCGACCCTGCTCGCCTGCCTGTCCCTGGCCGCCGCCGAGCCCGACTTCCTGCTCGGGCTGTGCACCCACCGCGGACCCGAGCCCGACTACCTGCCGCTGGCGCAGCAGGCGGGGGTGCAGGCGATCCGCGACGAGGTCTCGTGGGGGCGCTGCGAACAGGTCAAAGGCACCATCAGCGTGCCCGAGCAGTACATCGCCTACGTGGACAAGGCCCGCGCCCTGGGCATGACCACGCTCAACATCCTGGATTATTCCAACAAGTTCTACGACAACGGCGGCTATCCGCGCTCGGACGAGGCGATCGAGGGCTTCGTGCGCTACAGCGAGGCGGTGGTCAAGGCGCTCAAAGGCAAGTCGACCTATTACCAGGTGTGGAACGAGTGGGACGGCGGCTGCGGCATGCCGGCCGAACTCAAGCGCACCGGCGATCCCGCCGCCTACGTCAAGCTGCTGGCGGCGGTCTATCCGCGCATCAAGGCCATCGACCCGTCGATCGTGGTAATCGCCAACTCGGTGTGCACCGGCGACGAGTTCCTCAAGCAGACCCTCGACCTGGGGGTGATCAAACACTGCGACGCCGTCTCGCTGCACACCTACAATTACAGCGGCGAGCGCACCGCCGAGGCCTGGCACACGCGCATGGCCGGGGTCGACGCCTTCCTGCGCGCGGCCAGCGGCGGCAAGCCGGTGCCGCTGTACCTGACCGAGATGGGCTGGCCCAACCACATCGCCAGCAGCGGCAGCACCCAGGACTACACCGCCATCAGCCTGGCCAAGCTCTACCTGCTGGCGCGCACCCACACCTACATCAAGGGCCTGTGGTGGTACCAGATCCGCGACGACGCCTGGAATGCCGCCTACAACGAGGACAACTTCGGCCTGATCCGCCAGGACCTCACCCCCAAGGCGCCGTACTACGCCTACAAGGACGTGGCCCGCCTGATCACCGGCGCCACCTTCGAGGCGCGCCTCGACGCCGGCAACCCCGACGTGTGGGTGCTGAAGTACCGCACCACCCGCGGCACCAGCCTGGTGGCGGCGTGGAACGCCAAGAAGGATGACGACTGGCAGCTCACCTACGCCATCCCGGCGACGGCGAAGCGCGAGGCCGCCCTCACCACCATCGGCCACGGCTCGGTGCAGCGCACCTTCACCCCCGGCAAGAAGGACGGCGACCCGGCGGTGCTGAAGCTCAGCGTGCGCGAGCGCCCGATCGTGATCGAGGGCGACCTCGCCGGGCTCACCCTGGCCAAGGCCGAACGCAAGGAGTTCCCCGAGTCGCAGCGCCCGATCCGCGGGGTGTTCCACCGCTTCGGCCCCCTGCTGAACGCCGTCCCCGCCGCCGGCGCTGCGCCGGCCGCGACCGCGTTCGGCAGCGACAAGGACTACACCACCCTCAACGACAAGCTGCCGCGCAAGGGCCAGGCCGACCTCGACGCCGCGCTGAGCGCGCGCTGGTCGGCCACCGGCCTGCAGCTGACCGTCACCGTCACCGACGACGTGCACCGCCAGACCTGGTCGGGCGACCGCACCTGGGAGGGAGACGGCCTGCAGCTGGCGCTCCACAACGGCAAGCCGGTAGGCGGCGAGCTGGCGCACATCGACCTCGACGTGGCCCTGACCGAAAAGGGCCCGGCGGTGTGGCGGCGCCATAACCGCGCCGGCGTGGACGACGGCCCGGCCACCGACATCCAGGCGGCGATCAAGCGCGACGGCACCACCACCACCTACGAGCTGACCCTGCCGTGGGCGGGCGTGGGCCTGCCCGCCGAGACCAAGGCCGGGTCGATGATCGGCCTGTCGCTGCTGGTCAACGACGACGACGGCCAGGGCCGCAAGGGCTACCTGCACTGGGCCGACGGCATCGGCCGCGACAAGGACCCCTACAACTACGGCTGGGTGCTGCTCAAGGAGTGAGGCCAGCAGGCCACTCTTCCCTGGGATCGCCGGGCTCCAGCCCGGCAGTTGGCGCGGCTTGAAGTGCCGGGCTGGAGCCCGGCGGTCCCAGGGGCGCACCTGCCATTTGTGCGGTGCGCGCGACCCCCTGGCCGCCATTGGAAATCACGACCATCCTGAGGACCCCACATGACCACCTCCCGCACCCTGCTGGCCATCGCCGGCAGCCTGCTCGCCCTCGCCGCCTGCCAGGGCGCGCCGCCCGCCACCCAGGCCCGCGCCCCCGAGCCGGCGCCACCGGCCCAGGCCCGGGCCGAGGCCAATCCCTACGGGGTCTGCGCCCATGTCACCCGGCCCGGCGAGCACGCCATCGCCGCGCGCGAATACGCCCTCATGCGCCCGGCCGGCCTGGGCTGGGTGCGCGGGGACTTCGACTGGCCCAACGTCCAGCCCGCGCCCGGGGTGTGGAAGTGGGAGATGCTCGACGCCTCGGTCGACGCCGCCGAGGCCGGCGGCATCCGCCTGCTGCCCATCCTCACCTACCAGGCCAAGTGGGCCAAGCCCTCGGGCTCGCACCGCGAGGAATGGCTGGAGTTCGTGCGCCGGGCGGTGACGCGCTACCGCGGCCGCCTGCACCACTGGGAGGTGTGGAACGAACCCAACCTGTCCTATGCCTGGGACCAGCCCGATGGCGCCGCCTATGGCGCCCTGCTCGCCGACACCCATCGAGTCATCCACGAGGTCGACCCCGGCGCCACCGTGCTGTTCGGCGGCACCGCCTCGATCCCGCTGCCCTTCATCGAGGCCGCGCTCAAGGCCGGGGCGCGCTTCGATGCCATGAACGTGCATCCCTACCGCCCAGCGCACGAGGTGGCGCAGCTGCCGGCCGACATCGCCGCGCTCGAGGCCCTGCTCGCGCGCCATGGCGCCGGCGGCAGGCCGCTGTGGTTCACCGAGCTGGGCTGGGCGACCCAGACCGGCATCCCGCCCCTGGTGGCGGGGGCGATCCGCGCCGGCCTGGCCGCCATCGACGCGCAGGCGCGCGGCTGGACGGTGGCGGTGCTGGACGAGCCGGGCCTGCCCACCCGCGCCTTCAACGACGCCACCGTGGGCTGGATCCTGCCGGCCGGATCGACCAGCCGGCGGATCGCGGTGGCGGACCTCGCCGGGCTCGACCCCGCGCGCGACCGCTGCCTGCTGATGCCTCCCAGCGAGGGCTTCCCGCAGGCGCAGTTCGACGCCATCGAAGACTACGTGCGCCGCGGCGGGGTGCTGCTGCTGACCCACGGGGTGCCGTTCTATAACACCTGGCAGCGCGCCGCCGACGGCAGCTGGACGATGCAGCGCAACGCCCCCGAGAGCTACCGCCAGCGCCTGCGCATCGGCTGGGAGGCGGACTGGACCAGGAGCGGCGCCCCGACCAAGGCGGCGGTCAAGCCGGTGGCGCAGTGGACGGCGCACTTCCCTCCGCAGATCGGCCAGATCCAGCACGCCACCCGCTTCCTCACCGACCGCGCGCTCAAGCCGGGCGACACCTTCACCCCGCTGGTCGAGGCCAGCCACGAGTCCTGGCGCGGCTGCGCCGCCGGGCTCTACCGCTACGGCGACCTGAAGGGCGCCACCGTGGTGGTGCCGCTGATGGAGACCCACCCGGGCGTGACCCTGGCCGAGCAGGGCCAGCTGCTGGTGGCGAGCTACCTGCACGCCCTGCACGCCGGGGTCGAGCGCATCTTCTGGTACGAGCTGCAGGCCACCGAGGGCAAGGACTACGACAAGGAGGACCACTTCGGCCTGCTCCACCGCGACCTCAGCCCCAAGCCAGCGTGGGGCGCCTATGGCACCCTGGTGCGCCTGCGCCCGCCCGGCTCGACCGTGCTGGCCAGCCCCGAGCCGGGCAAGGCGGTGGCGCGCTGGGGCTGGAAGCGCCCCGACGGCAGCTGCGCCTGGGCGCTGTGGCGGCAGGAGGGCGAGGCTCCCGCCACCCTGCGCCTATCCGGCGCGGTGGCCGAGGCCTGCGACTTCCTCGGCGCCCCGGTCGCCATCCCCGCCGACGGCCGGGTGACCCTCGGCCCCGCCGGCCTGTTCGTGGTGGGGCCGGCGAACCTCACGCCCTGAGGCGGGGGCGCGCGCTCGCCCGCTGCGCGCGCCGGCGCCGCCCCTACAACCGGCGCCCATGTCCGACGGCGACGCCGATCTGGTGCAGCGCGCCCTGGCCGGGGAACGGCACGCCTTCGCCGCCCTGGTCGAGGTCCACCTGCCGCGCGCACGCGCCATCGCGCGCGCGGTGCTGGGCGACCATGCCGCCGCCGACGACGCGGTGCAGGAGGCCTTCCTGCGCGCCTGGGAGCGCCTCGGCCAGCTCGCCGAGCCGGGCGGCTTCGCCGGCTGGGTCGCCCAGATCGTGCGCCGCGAGGCCCTCGACCGCCTGCGCCGGGCCGACCGCCAGCGCGAACGCCCCCTGCCCGCCAGCGATCCCCCGGCCAAGGCGCCGGAGCCCGAGGACCCGCGCCTGGAGCGCCTGCGCGCCGCCCTGGGGCAGCTCACCGCCGAGCAGCGCGAGATCCTCGCCCTGCGCTACGAGGCCGCCCTCGGCTACGAGGAGATCGCCGCCACCCTCGGGCTCAGCCTGGCCAACGTCGAGAAGCGCCTGTACCGCGCCCGCCAGGCGCTGATCAAGCTGATGGGCTGAGCGCGAGCCAGGCTTCGGCCAACGCCTCGGCGGTGACCCCGGCCAGGCACACGTTGGCGCGGCAACGCTTGAAGGCCCTGGTGCCCAGGCACGGCCGGCAGGCGGCGGCGCCTTCGAGGTGGCGGGTCGGCCCCGGGCCACGCGGACCGTAGATCTCCGCCGAACTGGGGCCGAACACGGTCAGGGTCGGGCAGCCGACGGCGGCGGCGATGTGCGCCGGGCCGGTGTCCACCGACAGGCAACCGGCGCAGGCGGCGAGCGTGGCGGGCAGGGCGCCCAACGGCACCCGCAGCACCGCGCCGTCGGCGTGGCCGGCGGTGATCAGGCGCGCCAGCGCCCCCGCCCACACCGCCGGGGCCAGGCCCTTGAGGTTGGGCTGGCGGCGGAACCAGCGGTCGGTGAGCGAGGATCCGGCCTGCAGCGCCAGCACCCGCCGGCCGAGCGGGGCCAGGCGGGCGCGCGCCTCGGCCAGGGCCGCGGCCGGCACCTCCAGCCGGGGGGTGGCGGGACCGTCGGGCAGGGCGTAGCCGGCCCGGCGCAGGGCATCGGCCAGGCGGTCGGCCATGTGCCCGCCGGCGGCGTGGTCGATGGGCAGCTCGACCAGCGGGGCGGGGCCGCGCCAGCCGTCGATCCAGCCCTTCACCGAGGTGCGCTCGGCGTTGAACACCAGGACCTCGCGCCAGGGCATGGCCCCGAGCGCGGCCCCCAGGCGGGCGCGCGGGCTGCCCGCCAGCCAGTCGCGCCAGCGCGGCACGTTGGGCTTGGCGCAGCCGTGGATGCCGGCCAGGAAGGGCTGGCCGGCGAGCAGCGGCGCCGCCCACGGCCGCGCCAGCAGGTGCAGCGGGGCGTCGGCGGCGAGCGCGCGCAGGCAGGGGGTGAGCATCACCAGGTCGCCCACCCGGGCGAAGAACACCAGCAGGCGGGCCGGTTGTCCGTCGGTCGGGGTCACTGCGGGGCGCCGGCGGCGATCCAGCGGCGGATGGCGTCGACCTGGGCCTCGCTCAGGCGCGCGCCCTTGGGCGGCATGCGGTCATCGTGGCCGTCGGGCAGGGTCACCATCTTCATCAGACTGCCGGCCTCGGGCTTGCCCGGGGTCAGCACCGCGCCGTGCTTGCTGCCCTTGAGGGTGAAGGCGGCGCTGTCCAGGCGCAGCTTCTCCTTGGCCTTGTCCGGACCGTGGCACTCGACGCAGCGCTCGGCGAGGATGGGCTGGACCTCGGCCCAGGTTCCTGGCTTGGCGGCGGCGGTGGTGGCGCCTTCGGCGGCGGCACAGGTGATGGAAAAGGCGGCCAGGACGGCGGAAACGGCGATGCGCATAGGGTGCTCCGAAGCTGGGGGGATCAATACCGGGCCTGCTGCCAGCACAAGGCTCCGCCGCTGCCGTCGGGGTCGACGAACACGTAGACCACCCCCCCGTCGCCGAGCTTGAGGTCGACCAGGTCGCCGGCGATGCGGTGGTGGAAGCGCAGCGGGCGCCCGCACAGGCCCTCGACATCGATCGGGGCGTTGGCCCACAACGGGTAGCCGCCCACCTTGGAGCAGTCGCAGCCCAGCTCGTCGACCATGTCGACCCAGGCGTCCGAGGCCGCCACGTCGAGGCCGGTGGGGTCGACGTCGAGGTCGACCGGCTCCTCGATCGGCTTCCCCCACATCAGCTTGGCCCCCTTCCAGTCGCCCGGGCAGACCCCGTTGATGATCGACAGGTGGACCTCGGCCTTGGGCACGATGACCACCAGATTATCGCCTTTATGCGGCTGATTATCGAAGGTTTCGCCGGGATCGCTGCGGTCCATGAAGGCCAGCACCAGGCGGTCGCTGCCGGGTTCGAGGGGCAGCGCCGAGACCAGCGCCATGGTCTTGTTGGTGCGCTTGCCGCGCGGATGCGCGAAGCCGCGCTTCACGTGCCCGCCGATCTGGCCGATGGCGAGGGTGGGATTGGGGGCGCGGACCAGGGGGTGGCTGATGCGCGTGCGGTCGGTCATGGCGGCTCCAGCCGGCGTAGTCTGGTGCGGTGTCAGGCTTGGCAACCCGTCTGAACGCGTTTCCAGCAGAGATTGAAATTGCGAACCGAACTCGACCCCTCTATATCTGCCCTATCACCCATTCCCCTTTCGGGAGGAGCACCCCATGCCCGCAGCCAAGAAGCCCGCCGCCAAGAAGGCCGTCGCCAAGAAGGTCGTCGCCAAGAAGGCCGTCAAGAAGGTCGTCGCCAAGAAGGCCGTCGCCAAGAAGCCCGCTGCCAAGAAGGCGATGAAGAAGAAGCCCTGCTGAGCAACCAGCCGCGGATCCGGTCACCCGGATCGCCTGCAGACCACCCCGGCGCCAACGCGCCGGGGTGCTGTTTTTTACCGGCTGTTTGCGCCGCCGCCGGGACAAGGGTAGACTGGGGGTGGAGGCCCACGCCATGGCCGAGATCACCCGCACCCAACTCGTCGTCGCCCTGATCAGCGCCGGCGACCACCCGCGCCTGTCCGGTCTCGACCTCAGCGGCCTCGACCTCGCGCACATGGACCTGCACGGCTGCGACCTGCGCGGCGCCGACCTCTCTGGCTGCTCGCTGCACCGCGCCAACCTCAACGGCGCCGACCTCGGCCGTGCCAACCTGACCGAGGCCGACCTCACCGGCGCCGAACTGCGCAAGGCCTCGTTGCGCCACACCATCCTCTACAAGGCCATGCTCAAGGAGGCGGTGATGTTCGCCGCCGACGCCCAGGAGGCGCTGTTCAAGAACGCCAATCTGGAGAAGACCGACTGCTCCGAGGTGCATTTCCGCGACGCCAACCTCGACGCGGTGGTGGCGAAAGGGGCGATCTTCCGCGGCGCCAACTTCACCGGCGCCCACGTCGGCGGCGCGGTGTGGGACCACTGCAGCTTCACCAACGCGATCTGCCCGCCGGTGGGCGGCCAGCCGCCGGCGGCGGGACACGCGCCGGCGGGCAGCCATCCCCCCGCCGGCGGCACGGCTTCGACCGAGCCGCAGTCGCATCGCCGGTTCCGCACTCCACCGCCCGGCTGAGCACGATTCGTAGCGCCGGCTTCAGTCCAATGGCGTCAAGCCAAGGCGGGTGAATGGCGGACGGCCGCATTTGGAGCGTCGACGCCCACGTCGACGGAGTCTCTGGTGCGCCGAC
>JAKLKR010000069.1 GCA_023150565.1 Planctomycetota bacterium | reverse complement strand
GGGCGGCGGCGGCCTCGGCGCGGCTGCGCACCAGCGCCAGCCAGTCGCCCTCGCCGGCGCGGCACTGCACCGCGGTCAGCAGCAGGTCGTCGCCGCCGTTGGCCTGGTCGGCCAGGCGGGCGCAGGCCGCGGCCGGGGGCCGGCGCACGCGCAGCACCGCCCAGCCGCCGGCGAGCAGGGCGGGGATGGCGAGCGCGGCCGGCGACCATGCCAGGTCGTCCCAGCCGCTCAGGCGCACCGCCGCCACCGCCATCGTCGCAGCCCCCGCGCACCACCACCAGCCATGGCTGCCGGCCAGCGCCACCTGGGCGGCCAGGTGGCGGCGGGCGATGGCGGCAAGCAGATGGTCGAGGGCGGCCATGGTCGCTGATGCATGATGTACGGGGGAGGCAGGGGGCAATTACCGGAAACTCCCTGCGGGGGGATGATTGCGCCGGCGCTTCCCCTCGTCACATTGCCGGCTTCGCGGAGAAACCCCATGAAAGCCGTCATCGCCCTGATCGTCATCGCGCTGCTCGCCGGCGGCGGTTGGTGGGCGTGGAAGCACCGCAGCACCGCCCCGGCGGTGCCCGAGGGCCCGCCCGATGCGCTGATGACCCCGGGCGGGGTGGTGCTCGGCCCGCCCCAGGCGCAGCTGCCTGCCGAGGCGGTCACCGCGCTGGACCATGCCGACAAGCTGTGGAGCGCCGCCGGCGCCGATCCGCTCGGCGCCGCCAACGCCCCCGAGATCGCCCGCGCCTACAGCAAGGCCCTGCGCGCGATCTACAACCAGCCCGGCGCCGCGCGCGAGCGCGAGCAGGAGCTGGTGCGCACCCGCCTCACCCCGCTCGGCAATGCGCTGTTCTTCTCCAAGCAGAACTGGCCGGCCGACCGCCTGTTCGGCGTGCACACGGTGCAGAAGGGTGACAACCCCGACGCCATCGCGCGCAAGTACGGGATGAGCCGCGAACTGCTCAACCGCCTGCGCGGCAAGGATGTCAACGACAGCAACCTGCGCCTGGGCGACAGCCTCAAGGTGCTCAAGCTGAACCAGCAGCCCGAAGGCGAGAAGGGCTTCGCCCTGCACGTCGACAAGAGCGATTTCGGCCTCGACCTGTTCATCGGCGGCATCTTCGCCCGCCGCTACCTGATCAGCCACGGGGCCAAGGAATCGCCCACCCCCACCGGCCGCACCCACGTGGTCAACCGCGTGTGGCATCCCGACTGGACCCATCCCGTCACCAAGCAGGTGCTGAAGTACGGCGACCCCGAGAACATCCTCGGCCCGATCTGGCTGCCCTTCGACGCCAAGGAGCTGGGCCAGGCCGGCATCGGCATCCATGGCTACACCGGCCCCGACGCCAAGATGCAGGCGCTGGTCAGCCACGGCTGCATCCGCCTGCAGAACGCCGAGGCCGAGGAGCTCTTCCACATCCTCAGCCATCCCGACCGCAGCCCCTGCAGCGCCGAGATCGTCGAGTAGGGACGCATGGCCGAGGCCCTGCCGCGCGGCCAGACCGTCTACCGCACCCTCGGCGTGGGGGGCGAGGCCGGCCTGATCGGGGTGGGCTTGGTGCACAAGAGCGCCGGCAACGACGGGCGCGCCACCCGCCGCACCCACTGGAGCGCGGTGCTGTGCCTGCAGGGCTCCGCCGGCTACCGCGGCGGCGACGGCCGCACCCACGCGATCGTGCCCGGTACCGTGTTCCAGCGCTTCCCGCGCGTGCCCCACAGCCTCGACATCGCCCCGCAGCCGCGCTGGTGCGAATGCTGGGTGGCGCTGGGGCCGCCGGCGGCCGAGGCCCTCACCGCCTTCGGCCTGGCCGACCCGGCGCGGCCGGTGTTCACCATCAACGACCCGGGCCGCATCCAGCGCGCGATCGAGGATCTGCAGCCGCGTCTGCACCGTTCCGATGCCGCCGGCCTGCCGCAGCTGGCGGCGGAGGTGTTCGCGCTGGCGGTGTCGCTGCTGTCGGCGGGCCCGCGGCGCGACGCCGACGACCCGCGCATCGCCGCCGCCTGCCGGCGGCTGGGCGAGGACCCGCGGCTCGAGCTGGAGGCGCTGGCGGCGGAGATCGGCCTGAGCTACGAGCGCTTCCGCAAGGACTTCCGCGCCGCCACCGGCCTGTCGCCCGGCGCCTACCGCATCCAGCGCCGCATCGAGCGCGCGCGTTCGCTGCTGCTCGAGCCCGGCATGACGGTGCAGCGCGCCGCCGCCGAGCTGGGCTACCCCGACGCCTTCACCTTCTCAGCCCAGTTCCGCCGGGTGGTGGGCACCAGCCCGACCGCCTGGCGCGGTGGGCGCTGATCCGGGCTTGGCAGGGGGCCTGGCAAGCAGGACAAGGCCCAGGCCGGATGCGACCAAGGCCAGGGCGGCGCACAGGCCGCTCCAGGTCAGCGGACAATAGGGAGTCAGCACTTCACCCAATTGGGGATGGAACCATTGGTAGGGATTCCCGTGCAGGTACGGTGGGTCCTTGGCGACGTACCATACGTTGGTGAGCAATTGGCCGGGATAGAGGACGTGGTTGTGATCGATGATGAACGGTCGGCTCTCCTGCCAGCCGGCAAGCACCAGGGCGGTCGCCAGCAGGCAGGCAAGCACTCCCCAGCGCAGGATGACTGCACCCCACCGCGGCAGGCTGCGCAGCCGGTGCAGCGCCTCGGGAAGCAGGAGCCCTGCCAGCATGGTCCAGGCCATCAGGTAGCGCAGCGGGAATGAGCTGAACTGCCAGGTTCCCAGCCAGGCCAGGGTCTGGCAGCAGCAGGCGAGGCCGATGATGGCGCCTTGCGGGAAGCGTCGCCAGGTGCCCAGCAGGGTCGGCAGGAGCCAGGGGGTGGCGGCCAACACCAGTCCCAGCCAGGGGAGGTTGCGCCACAGTTCCGCCGCCTGCCAGCCGACCTGCTCGCCGCGGCTGTAGCCGTCCGACCAGGGGCTGCCATAGCGCATGGCGTTGATCGCCGGGGTCAGGAGGCTGATCGCCCCCAGGATTCCCAAGAGCGCCAATGCCGCGAGGCGGTCACCGCGGGACCAGCGCAACCATGCGCATCCGAGCCCCAGCACCGCCACCCCGGGCGCATAGGCGAAATGGCAGGACAGCGCCATCCCCAGGCAGGCTCCGGCCGCGAGCGAGGTTGCCGGGCCCTGGCGTGCTCCGAGCAGGGTCCCGGCCATGAGCGCGAGCCCCGTCACCGGTTCAAGGTGGAGCATGCGGCTGTAGTAGAGCGCCGGCGCCGACAGGCCCAGCAGCAGCGCCGCCAGGTGGCGGTCGCGCCGGTCCGCCTGGCCGGGCGCCAACAGCACCAGCAGGCTGCAGGCGATGGTGGCGAGGAGGGGAAAGGCGGCCAGGAACCAGCGCGAGGCTTCGTCGGCCCCGGTCAGCGTCTCGAAGCCGGCGCCGAGCGCCTGCCACGGCAGGCAGAGCACCGGGAACCCCCAGCAGAACCGGCTCTGCTCGCCATCGGTCAGGGCGAAGGTGCCGTGCCGCCAGAGCTGTTCGGTGATGGTGGCATACTCGAACAGATCCTTGTAGCCGAAGGGACCGATCCACAGGGCGAGGTGGAAGGAGAGCAGGCCCAGGGCCAGGGCCCAGGCCCGTCCCCCGGGCGCCGGCCGGATCATGGGCGGAACCTGATCTCGCGCGCCACCAGCCAGACCAGGCTGGCGAGGCGGGCGCCGTCGCGCCAGCGGTCGATGTTGGTGCTGCCGTACTTGCGTGCGCGGTAGTCGACCGGCAGGTTGAGGAAGCGGCGTCCAAGCAGGGCGGCGCCAGCGAGGATCTCGAAGTCCCCGAAGGGGTCGCGGTGCTGCCAGCGGCGGGTGATCCGGCTCCATCGGCGCCAGTCGGCGAGGGTGAACGCCTTGGTGCCGCACAGCGCATCCTGCAGCCGGCGCCCGATGGCCATCGACATGGCGGAGGCGAACACGGCATTGCCGATCGCGTTGGCCGGGCGCATGGCGCTGCGCTCGCGCCGCTGGATGATGCGCGCGCCGTTCACCAGTCCGATGCGCCCATCCAGAAGCGGGGCGACGAAGCAGGGGACCAGTTCGGGATCGACCCCCAGGTCGGCGTCGAGGATCACCCCGTAGCGGCCGCGGGCATGCGCCAGGCCGTGGCGTACGGCGTCGGCCTTGCCCCGGCCGGGCTGGCGCAGCACGGTCACCGCCCCCGCCGGCCAGCGCGCGCACTGCGCGCAGGCCACCTGCCAGGAATCGTCGCGGCTGTGGCCCTCGACCAGGATCGCCTCGGCATAGGTGCCCAGGCCGGGCAGGCGGTCGGTCAGTTCGGCGATGGTGCCCGCCTCGTTGCGGATGGGGACGATGACGGAGATGGCGGGAGTCATGGAGTCACCACAACCAGGGAAGGACGCCGGCCAGCACCCCGCGCCAGGAGGCCGGCTCCTGCCCGCGGCCGCTGCCCGCCGCCGCCAGCGCCAGCAGCAGATGGCCGAGGGTGGCGGGGTTGCCGCCGCCGTGACGGCGCGCCAGCCAGAGCAGGAAGCGTCCCTTGGCGCGGCCGCGTGCCAGCGGGTCGGCGCGGTTGGCGGTGGCATTGTGGTGGATGGCGCGCAGGTCGGCGCATAGGCGGAAGGGCCGGCGCCGGCGGCAATGCGCCGCCAGGCGGCGGCAGAAGTCGAGGTCCTCGCCCAGGCCGTAGCCGCGCAGGCGGGCATCGAAGCGCACCGGCCCCAGCGCGTCGCGGCGGAAGGCCATGGCGCAGCCGAACAGCGCGTCGCTGGCCACATCCTGGCGCCGGCCGAGCCGCCGCCGCACGTCGGCGAGGGCGCCGAACTGGGCCAGGCGGAACAGCCGCCGCAGCCGGCGCGGGCGCAGCTCGACCACCGGACCCCAGCCGGCGGCGCGGGGGTCGCCGGCGGCGTGGGCTGCCAGGCGCAGGCCGAAATCAGCCGCCACCTCGGTGTCATCGTCGAGGAAGCACACCAGCTCGGCGGCTGGACAGGCGGCGAGCAGCACGTTGCGCGCCGCGGGCAGGCCGGGCAGGTCGGGGCGGTGCAGCACCGTCACCCCGGGCAGGGCGGGGAATGGCCGCGCCGACTGGTCGCACACCAGCACCGCGGCTCCGCAGCGGCCGGCGGCGCGCAGCACCGACGGCAGCCAGCGCACCAGGGTCGGATGGCGGTCCTTCGAGGGGATAAGGAAGGCGAGGCGCACCGCGCCGGCCCTCAGCAGGCGCGGGTGAAGGGCAGGATCACCGCGGGCGGGAAGTTGAGCCACACCCGGCGCGAGGGGTGGGCCTGGAAGCCGCGCGGCGAGAAGCGCTCCCAGCGCTTCTTCGAATAGGTGAACTGCACGAACGGCCGGCCATGGGGCAGGATCTCGGCGACGGCATGGAGGATGCCGGCGCTGAGTTCCTCGGGCAGCACCAGCAGCGGCAGCCCGCTCACCACCGCCCCCACCTGCCGGCAGTCGATGCCGGCCTGGTGCAGCAGCCGCGGCAGCTGCGAGGCGCACCCCTCGATCACCAGCGCGGCCGGCATGTCACGGCGCAAGTTGTTGACAAAAATGGGGTTGAACTCGATCGCCACGACCCGGTTGGCGGGGTAGCGGCGGATCAGCTCCTTGGTGAACGACCCCGTCCCCGGCCCCAGCTCGACGATGATCTGCCCGGGTGCGACCGGTCCGACGGTGCGCACCATGGCCTTCGCCAGCACCGGCCCGCTCGGCGCGATGGCCCCGGTCTCGCGCCAGCGCGAGGCCATCTGGCCGAAGAAGGCGAGGGTGGAGCGCATGCGAGCGGCCAGTGTGGGGGCTCAAGCCGTCCGCCTCAAGGGGAAGCTGGCCTGGAAGCCCCTGGGCACATCCGCCAGCCCCGATCCAGGGCAGGCGGTGGCGATCATCCCCGTGCGACTTCCGCCGGCCTGAGCCGGCGATGGTGGTCGATGGCATCGGCGATGGGCCCATCGAAGCAGACCTGGCCCTGGTCCAGGACCACCCCGCGCGTCGCCACCCGGACGAGGTGCTCCAGTTCGTGGCTGACCATGAGCATGGTGCGGTCCGCCTGGCCGTGGCCGGTGAGGTGCTCGCGGCACTTTTCACGGAAGGCCACATCGCCGACCGTCAGCACCTCGTCTATCACCAGGATGTCGGGTTCGGTGTGGGCGGCGACGGCGAAGGCGAGACGTACGTACATGCCCGAGGAGAAATGCTTGACCGGGGTGTCGAGGAAGGCCCCGATGTCGGCGAAGGCGGTGATGCGGTCGAACCGCTCCAGCGTCTGCCGGCGGGTGAGTCCGAGGATCGAAGCATTGAGGAAGATGTTGTCCCGGCCGGAGAGCTCCGGATGGAAGCCGGTTCCTACCTCGAGCATGCTGGCCACCCGGCCCTCGACGTCGATGTATCCGCTGGTGGGGGGGGTGATGCGGCAAACCAGTTTGAGCAGGGTCGACTTGCCGGCGCCATTGCGTCCCAGGAATGCCACCTTCTCGCCGCGCCGGATGGTGAGCGAGAGGTCGCGCAGGGCCCAGAACTCCTGCCACTGCCGGGGGGGTCGGCGCAGCCGCAGAGCATGACCCAGGGTCTCGTGGAGCGAGACCGGCGCACCGGCATGGATGCGGTAGCGCTTGGCGACGCCAACGGCACGGATGATGGTGTCAGAGGACATCGGCGAAATCGCGTTCGAGCCGACGGAAGGCCAGGACTCCGGTGAAGAAGAGCAGCAGCCCAGTGCCCAGCGAAGGCAGGATCAGGGCCGGGTCGAGGGCATAGGATGACCCCAGGATCGAGGCCCGGAAGAGATCGAGCGGGGCGACCATGGGGTTGAGTGCGTACCACGGTCTCAGATGGTCGGGGATGAGACTGCTGCTGAATGCCACCGGCGACACCAGCATGCCGAACTGCAGCAGGTAGGGCAGGACGTTCTTCATGTCGGCGAAGCGGGCGAGCAGGGCCGCCGACCACAGGCCGGCGCCGAGGGCGACCAGGGAGAGCGGCAGCACCGCCAGCGGGAGCAGGAGGACCGGCCATTGCGGCACACATCCGAACCAGGCCATGGCCAGGGCGAGCATGGCCAGGCCGGCGGCCAGATCGAGGAGGTTGACCGGGATGCAGGAGAGCGGCAAGAGCAGACGCGGCAGGTAGACCTTGGTGATGAGGGTGTGGTTGGCGAGGATCGAACTGCCCGCCTCGGTCAGCACGCCGGAAAAGAACTGCCAAGGGATCATCGCCGACAGCACCAGGACCACATAGGGCACCCCATGGTCCGGCAGCTTGGCCAACCGTCCGAAAACGAAGGCGAAGATCAGGGTGCTCATCCCGGGTTTGAACAGGACCCACAGCAGGCCGATGATGCTGCGGCGGTAGCGCACCAGCAGGTCGCGGCGGGAGAGCAGGATCAGGGTCTCGCGCGCACGCCAGAGTTCTCCGGCCATGGCGGCCAGTCCAGGCATCTGGGGGGTAATGCGCACGGGTGGGAGGTCCTCGGCTGGTTGGCGGCGGACGGGCGACGTCCCATGGGCGCTCCGGCCGGCCGGGGCCAGCGTTCGCGCTGGTCGCGGAGGATGGAGCGCAGTCCAGGCCCGCAATGGGCAAGGACCTGCGCCGACATTGGTCTTGAACTGCCCTCGTGCGGGCGAAAGTCCCGTCTTTGCCGGCGTGCGGCGCCGGCAAGGGCGCGCATTCGGGGAGGTTGCTGGTGAGGAATGCCCTGGTGGCGGTGCATCTCGATTCCTTCTTCACCAACCTGTTTCCGGTGGCCTGCGCCCTGCGCGACCTGGGCTCATGCAGGCCGGTGATGCACTTCCCGGTGCCCTATGGCCGCTGGCGTGACGATGCCCGTCGCTGCCGCGAGGCTGGGCTGGAGGTGACCGGCTGGACCGAGGTGGCGGAAGTCCCGCTCCGGCCGTCGCCGGCCGGAGCGGCCGGCGGCACGGCGCGGGCGAAATCGATCCTGCGGCCTTTCTGGCGGCGCATGCGCGATTCATTCCCGTTCCAGGCCGTCCTGCTGCAGCGCAGGATCGCCGCCATCAGGCGGCTGATCCGCCGCGAGCGCATCGGTGTGGTCCTGCTGGGTGCGGATGTCGCCCATTACGACACCGCCGCCTACGTGCGCGCGGCGCACCTCGAAGGAGTGCCGGCGCTGGTGGTTGCCGGATGGATGATCCATCAGGACGAGAACGCGGAGGCCTTCCGTTTCGAGCCATCGCTGCAGGCCGGCCGGCTGGGGAACCGCCTGGCGGCATGGGCGTTTCCGCGCTGGTTGTACCGATACAGGGGCACCGAACTGGTGAGGCTGCCGTCCGGGCACATCTGGGCGCGTGAGATGCTGGGGATCGCGCCACCGCTGCCATGGGTGCTGCACAGCGGGTATTCCGACTGCATCCTGGTCGAGAGCGAGGCAGCACTGCAGTCCTGCCGGCGCGAGGGGTTGCCCGAGCACCAGGTGGCGCTGGTGGGCGGTATCCTGCACGATTCGATGCGCCGGCTGCTGGAGGATCCGGCCGCGCGCCGCGGTGAGTTGTGCGCCCGCCTGGGGCTGGCCGATCCGGGCCGTCCCCTGCTGCTGTGGGCGGTTCCGCCCGACGAATTCTATCGCCCGGGAGGTCGCCCCGAGTGCGTGTTCCCCGACCACCGCCAGGTGGTCGACCATTTCGTCCGCCTGGGGGGGTCATTGCCGGGCTGGAACGTGGTGTTCAGCCTGCATCCCTCCATCGGGGGGGCGGTGCGCGAACGGATGGCCGCGGCAGGTGCCGCGGTGTGGGATGGCCATACCGCGGAAGCGGTCCCGCTGTGCGACCTCTTCGTGGCCTCCGGCTCCACCACCGTGCAGTGGGCGGCGTTGTGCGGCCGGCCGATCATCGACTATGATGTCTACCGCTACCGCCAGGATGACTACCGCGGCATGGCCGGGCGTCTGGCGACCGAGGACCTGGGCGAATTCGAGGCCATCCTCCGCCGTCTGGCCGCCGATGACGGCGAGCGCGCCGGGCTGGCGGCGGCGAGCGCGGCGGGGGCATCGCGCTGGGGGATCCTGGATGGCCAGGCCGGCCGTCGGATCGCCGAACGGATCGCGCAGGAGGCGGGGCGATGGGAGGGGGGCCGATGAGCCGTGAACGGGTGCTGCTGGTCCACGACGACCCCCGCGACGAACCGGTGTCGTCCTTCATCGTCAACGATGCGGCGGCTCTGCGCCAGGCCTACGAACTCGATACCATGACCGTGCAGGGGCACTGGGCACGCATCGCCTACCTGGGGGTGCTGCTGAATCCGCGCGCCTGGCGCCGGGTGCGGCGCGCGCGCTGCGTGGTCTGCTGGTTCGGCTCCTGCGCGCCGGTGGTGCTGATGGCCTGGCTGCTGGGCCGGCCGGTGGCGGTTATCTGCGGCGGCGCCGACGTGGTGCATGTGCCGGAGATCGGATATGGGCTCGACCCCCGGGGATTCTGCCGCTTCCTGCTGTTCTGCCTGGGTTACCGCCTGGCCAGCCGGGTGCTGCTGTTCTCCCGCGCCAGCATGCACGACTTCCTCGCCCTGCCGGGAATGGACGCGTCGCGGTGCTCGGTGCTCTACCTGGGCATCGATGCCGGCCGCTTCCCGCTTGGCGTGGACAAGCGGCCGGTGGTGCTGACGGTCGGGATGATCAGCCGCAGCTCGCTGCGCCGCAAAGGCATCGACACCATGGTGGCGGCCGCCCGCCTGGCTCCCGAGCTGGACTTCCGCATCGGGGGGATGGTGGTCAGCGGGGCGGCGCGGGATGAACTGCTCGGACGCATACCCGCCAACGTCGCCTTTCTGGGCGAACTGACCCCCGCCCAACTGGTCGATGAGCTGGGCAGCGCCAAGGTCTACGCCCAGCTTTCCTACCATGAGGGCTTCGGCATGGCCCTGGTCGAGGCCATGGCCTGCGGTTGCCGGCCGGTGGTCACCGACCGCGGCTCGATCCCGGAGGTGGCCGGCGACCAGGGACTGGTGGTGCCGGTGGCAGATCCCGCCGCCGCCGCCGCCGCCTTCCGGTCCGCCATCGCCGAGGATGACCCGGGCAGGCCGGCGCTGATCCGCCAGCGCGTGGTCGACCTGTTCTCGGCCAGCGGGCGCGACCAGGGGATCCGCGCCGAGGTGGCGGGCCTCATCGCCGGGAGGCGGACCGAGCAGCCGGCCGGCGAGGACCACTGCCGGGTGGTATGCCGGGATGGCGTGGCGACCGTGCCCGAGTCCTTCGAGGAGGAGCGCCACCGCTTCCCCTATGCCGAGCTGCTGCGGCGCGAGCCGCGGCCGGTTGATGTGCTCGAGGTGGGATGCGGCAGCGGATATGGCGCCCACATCCTGGCCGGTGCCGGCCACCGGGTCATTGCGGTGGATCCATCGCCCGAGGCGGTGGGCTATGCCGCATCCCGCTATCCCGGCGTCGACTTCCGCATCGGCACCGGCACCGCCCTGCCCTTCCCGGACGCCTCCTTCGACGTCCTGGCAAGCTTCCAGGTGATCGAGCATGTCGCGCAGGAAGGCGATTTCCTGCGTGAGGCCTGCCGCGTGCTCAGGCCGGGCGGCAGGCTCTACCTCACCACCCCCAATCGCCGTCTCAGGCTGCGGCCGTTCCAGCGCCCGTGGAACCCCTACCACGTGCGCGAGCACAGCGCCAGTTCGCTGCGCCGCAGCGTCGCTGCGGTCTTCCCCGCGGTCGAGATCGCCGGCATCGTCGCCAGCGACGACCTCATGGCGCTCGAACGTCGCCGCCTGCAGGGCCGGCTGTCCGGCTGGATCGGATTCCTGGTGGCGGTGGCGTCGGCGTCGTTGCGGGCCCGCCTCCGGCTCCCGGTTTCCGGCCAGCGCCGTACGACGGTGGACAGTCGTGACTTTTCGCTGTCGGCGAAGGTCGGCGGCTGCTTGGACTTGCTCGCCCTGGCACGCCGGTGATCCTCCCTCCGACCGCCTGCGGGCGCGGGCTTCCCGGGGCGGAGGTGCTGCCCCGGGCCGTCAGTCCAGGGGAGCGCTGATGCTCGTGCATGTGGTCGACAGCGGCATGGGCAATGTCGGCTCGCTGGTCTCGATGATGCACCGCATCGGTGTCGAGGCGGTGGCGGCCCGCAGCGGGAGCGACCTCGCGGGGGCCCGGCGGGTGGTGCTGCCGGGGGTTGGATCATTCGATCGCGGGGTCGCCGGGCTGCGGACCAAAGGCCTGTGGGAGGCGCTGGATGGCCTTGCCAGGGCCGGCTGCCCGGTGCTGGGGATCTGCCTGGGGATGCAGCTGATGGCCCAGGGCAGCGATGAAGGGGTGCAGGCCGGCTTCGGCTGGCTGCCGGTCCGGGTCGAACGCATGCGCCCTGGACCCGAGTCGTCCGGTTTCCGTTTGCCGCACATGGGCTGGGCCCCGGTGCGGGTCGAGCGCGCCGGCGTGCTGTTCGAGCCGGGCGCGGCGGACCAGCGCTTCTACTTCGCGCACAGCTTCGCGATCGCCGCCGATGACGACGACCCGGCCGCGGTCGCCACCGCCGAGCATGGCCGGCGGTTCGTTGCGGCCTTCGAACGGGGCAACCTCATGGGGGTCCAGTTCCATCCCGAGAAGAGCCACCGCTTCGGGCGCAGGCTGCTCGAACGCTTCGTGCTGGGCGCGGATCGTGCCTAGGGCCCGCATCATCCCCTGTCTCACCCTGCTGGAGAGGCGGCTGGTGAAGACCCGCCGTTTCGCCGAGCCGCGCTACCTCGGCGATCCCATCAACGCGATGCGCATCTTCAGCGACAAGGAGGCCGACGAACTGGTCCTGCTCGACATCGGTGCGCAGGGTCGCAGTCCCGACCTCGACCTGCTGGGACGGCTGGCCAGCGAGGCGTTCATGCCGGTCTCGTACGGGGGCGGGATAACCACCGCCGCCCAGGCCGAATCGGTGCTCCAGGCCGGCTTCGAGAAGGTGGTGATCGGCTCCTCGGCCCTGCAGCGGCTGGGATTCGTCTCCGAACTGGCGGCGCGGGTCGGCAGCCAGAGCGTGGTGGTGTCGCTCGATGTGCGAGGTGGCGGCGGAGCCGGTTTCCGGGTGGTGCGCTCGCGGGGCACCATCGAGGTGGCCGATGACCCGGTCCTGGCCGCCCGCCGGCTGGCTGATGCCGGAGCCGGGGAACTCATCATCCACCAGGTCGACCGCGATGGCACGCGCTGCGGCTATGACCTTGAGCTGGTCAGGATGGTCTCCTCGGCGGTCGGGGTCCCGGTGGTGGCCCTGGGTGGGGCGGGAAGTGTCGGCGACCTGCGCGCCGGGGTCGCGGCGGGGGCTGCCGCCGTCGCCGCCGGCAGCCTGTTCAGCCTGTTCGGCCGCCGTGAGGCGGTGCTGCTCACCTATCCCGGCGACGAGGTCGGACGATGGGAACGATGAACGTCTGCCGGCGCTGCGTGATGGATGGCAGCGACCCGGACCTCCGGCTGGGGGAGGATGGCGTGTGCGGCTACTGCCTGGCCCATGACCGGGCGCAGCGCAGTGCGCGCGCCCTTCCGGAGGCTGAGCTGCGTGCGCTGGCCGCGAATATCCGCGCCCAGCGCGGCCGGGGGGCCTACGACTGCGTGGTCGGTGTCAGCGGCGGCGCTGACAGTTCCTATGCGCTGATGAAGGCCGTCGATCTTGGTCTGCGGCCGCTGGCCCTGCACCTGGACAATGGCTGGAACACCGCCGCGGCGGTGGCCAACATCGAACGCCTGGTCAGGGGCCTCGATGTCGACCTCGAGACGGTGGTCCTCGACTGGGAGGAGTTCTCGGACCTGCAGCGCTCGTTCCTGCTCGCCTCGTTGCCGGATTGCGAGGTCCCCACCGACCATGCCATCCTGGCCGCCATCCACGCCTGCGCCGCCCGCTTCGGCACCCCCTGGATCATCTCGGGCATCAGTTCGTCGACCGAGAGCCACCTGCCCCGGGCCTGGTCGCACGGCCATTCGGACTGGATCTACATCCGCGATGTGCACCGGCGGCATGGCACCCGGCCGCTGGCCGGCTTCCCTCATCGCAGCTACTGGCAGATCGCCCGCGACCGTCTGCGCCACCGGGTGGTCAACCTGCTCGACCTGGCCGGCTACCGTCGCTGCGACGCGGTGGCTGAGCTCTCCGCCCGACTGGGATGGAACGACTACGGCGGGAAGCACCATGAATCCCTCTACACCCGCTTCTACCAGTCCTGGCTGCTGCCGGTCAAGTTCGGCTACGACAAGCGCCGCTGCCACTACTCGAGCCTTATCTGCGCGGGTGAGATGGCCAGGGACGAGGCCTTGGATCGCCTGCGGCAGCCCGCCTGCGACCCGCTGGTCGCCCGCCTCGACCGCATATTCGTGGCCAAGAAGCTCGGCTGGTCCCCAGAGGAGCTGGAGCGCGTTGTCGCCCGGCCGCCGGCCGGGCGAGAGGGCTACGCCACCATGGAACGCTCACCCCTGTTCTCGGCCCTGCGGACTGCCGGACGGCTGCGCTCCTGGATCCGGCGCCCCCGCCCCTGAGGCGGCCATAGGCAGGGAGCTCCCACCGGCCGGGGACCCTGTGCCCTTCCGCCGCCAGGGCGGGGGGAGCTCCATGCAGGGGCGCTCCAGCCAGCGGAAGCATGCCGCCGAGGCGAGCAGGGTGGTCCCCATGGCCACCAGCATGCTGCCGCCGCCCCGGCTGCCCGTGAGCATCACGGTAAGTTTCCAGCAGATCGGGTGCAGCAGGTAGAGGCTGAAGCTGAGATCACCCAGCTGGCGCAGGTGCTTATCCCGTCCGCTCGGAAGGGTGGCAAGGGCGACGCCCGCTATGGCTATGACGGTGGCGAGGCAGAACGCCGGCCGGCGCCAGCCGGTCGACATGGTGATCTGGTTGCCGGCGAATGGGGACATCACCAGCAGCGCGACCAGGCCGGCGGAGCCGAGCGCCCAAGCGACGCGGCCATCGACGTTGAAGCTCGAGCGCACCTTGGCGAGGAGGATCCCAGCGGCGAAGAGTGCGAAATGGTTGCTGATGGCGGTGTAGGGCTTCCAGCTGAAGGGCAGTGGACGGGAGGGGTCGAGGAATCCCGCGGTGGTGGCGGCGGCGAGGACGATGGCCCCGGCCAGCAGGAGGAGATGAGCGGTCCAGGAGCGCAGGCCGATGATGACCAGGGGCAGGACCAGGTAGCAGCTGAGCTCGACCCCGATCGACCAGCCGCCGGTGGGGATGGCCTTGTGCGGGCAGGCGGCGAAGGCGCCCGTGAGGTTGAGCAGGATGTCGCGCGCGGGGGTCGCCTGTCCGCCGGCGGCATCGATCGCCACCGAAGCGGCCAGGGCGAGGGCATAGAGAGGGAAGATGCGGGCGAACCGCCGCCATGAATAGCGGCCCAGCTCATCGATCCCGGCCAGGTTCCGGCCGGCATAGGCCAACCAAAGGCTGAAGCCGCTGATGACGAAGAAACCGTCCACGGCGTAGATGCCGGCGACCTCGAGCCAGGGGGCGATAGGCCAGAGGCGCTCCGTCGACCAGCAGGACAGGTGATAGACCATCACGCTGATGGCGAGGAGCGCCCGCAGCGCATCGACGCCGGCCACCCGCGGGCGGGGGGTGCCTACGATGGGGGGCGCTGCCATGGATGGACGGGTCCGCGTCCCGGCCTAGCCGGGGAAGGAGCGGATGGCACCGGCGACGAGATCCTGCTGCGCAGCGGTCATCTCCGGGAAGAGCGGCAGCGAGAGGATGCGGGATTGCTGGGCATGGGCGACCGGGAAGTGGGTGGGGGCGTGCCCCAGGCGGCGGTAGGCCGGCACGAAGGGCAGGGCGACGGGGTAATTGATGGTGGTCTGGATGCCCAATCCGGCGAGGTGGGCGGCGAGGGCGTCGCGCCGCGGATGCTGCACCACATACAGGTGCCAGACATGGCGACGGCCCGCGGCCTCCGTCGGCAGGGTCAGGCCGGGGATGCCGGCCAGCAGTCGATGGTAGCGCCCTGCCAGCTCCCGCCGCCGTTCAGTCCAGCGCGGCAGGTGCGGCAGCTTGGCGCACAGGATGGCCGCCTGCAGGCCGTCGAGCCGGCTGTTGACCCCTTCGATCTCGTGGTCGTGCTTCTTGAGGCCGCCGTGGCGGGCGAACATCGCCATGGTGCGGGCCAGGGCGGGGTCGGCGGTGGTGACCGCCCCGGCATCACCCATCGCCCCGAGGTTCTTGCCGGGATAGAACGAGTACGCGGCGATGGTCCCGAAACTGCCCACCGGCCGGCCGTCAAAGGCGGCAAGATGGGCCTGGGCGCAGTCCTCGACCATCCACAGGCGGTGCGCCGCCGCCAGGGCGCCGAGGGCGGCCATGTCGGCCATCTGGCCGTACAGGTGCACCGGGATGATCCCCACCGTGCGCGGGGTGATCAGTGCCGCTACATGCGCCGGGTCGATGGTGTGGGTGGCGGGATCCGTGTCGGCGAAAACCACCGTCCCGCCGGCCTGGGTGATGGTCTCGGAGGTCGCGATCCACGAATGCGCGCTGGTGATGACCTCGTCGCCGGGGCGCACGCCGAGTGCGCGCATGGCGATATAGAGGGCATCGGTCCCGTTGGCGCAGGACACGCAGTGCGGGGCCTGGGCGAGGGCGGCGAACTCGCCCTCGAAGCGGTCGACCCAGGGGCCGCGGATGAAGCTGCTGTCGCGGATGACCGCGGCGATGGCCTCGTCGATCTCGGGCTTGATCGACAGGTACTGGGCGTGGAGGTCGGCCAGGGGCAGGCGCTGGGTCACGGCAGGGTCCTGAGCAGGCGGGCGGGATTGCCGGCATAGGTGCCCGGCACGGTGATGTCGCGGACCACCACCGCCCCCGCTCCGATCACCGTGCGCGCGCAGATGGCGACCGGCAGGATGGTGGCGTTGCTGCCGATGGAGACTCCGTCGCCGATGCGGGTGGGGCGCCACAGTTCGCGTCGTCCGCGGGCCGGGCCGCCGTCCTGGAACAGGTCGTTGACGAACATCACCCCATGGCCGACGAAGCAGTCGGCGCCGATCTCGACCAGGTCGCAGATGAAGCAGTGGGACTGCACCCTGGTACGCGGTCCGATCGAGGCGCCGCGCTGGATCTCGGTGAAAGGGCCGATGAAGCAGCCGTCGCCGATCCGGCAGCCGTAGAGGTTCACCGGTTCGACCACGGTCACTCCGGCGCCGAAGTCGACCTCGGTGATCCCGCTGCGGCGGAGGCTGGCCGGGGTGGCGGACACGGTCAGCGGCCCAGCCGGCAGTGGCGGGGCGAGAAGCGCAGGGGCACCTCCTGGCCGCTGGCGATGCTCTCGTAGAGGGCGCTGATCAGCTCCAGGCTGAGGCGTCCCTCGAGCCCATCGATGAGGGCCTTGCGGCGGTGGTCGAGGCAGTCGACCACATGCTCGTAGTAGGCTCGGTGGCCGAACCCGTACACGTCGGGAGGGTTCACCGAGCCGTTGGCGCGGATGTCGTCGTCTCCGGGCAGGGGTTCGGCGAACTGCCAGGTCCGCAGCTGGTTGACCGCGAAGCCGCCGATCTCGACGCTGCCGCGTTCGCCCAGGATCGAGATCGAGCCTTCGAGGTCCTTCGGCCGGGTGGCGGTGGTGGCCTCGATGATGCCCAGGGCGCCGTTGCGGAAGCGCAGGGTGGCCACCGCGGTATCCTCGGTCTCGATGCGGGCGAGCGCGGTGCTGGCTCGGGCATGGACGCTCTCGACCTCGCCCATCATCCATTCGAGCAGGTCGATGTGGTGGCTGGCCTGGTTGGCGAGCACCCCGCCATCCAGCGCCCAGGTGCCGCGCCAGGCGTCCTGGTCGTAGTAGGACTGGTCCCGGCACCAGCGCACCCGCACCGTGCCCAGGACGAGCTTGCCGAGGCGGCCGGCCTCGAGTGCGCGGCGCAGGTGCATCACCGGGACGTTGAAGCGGTTCTGCTTGACCACGAACAGCTTGACCCCGGCATCGTCGCAGGCGCGGATCATGCGGTCGGCGTGCTCCAGGCGCAACGCCATGGGTTTTTCGACCACCACATGCTTGCCGGCCTGGGCGGCGATGATGGCGTGCTCGTGGTGGAGGCCGCTGGGGGTGAGGATGGAGGCGGCGTCGCAGCCGGGCGTGCCCAGCCCCTCGGCGATGGAGGTGGTCCAGGGCACCCGGTGGCGCTCGCCGAGCGCACGCGCGCGTCCACCGTCCACGTCGACCACCGCCACCAGCCTGGCGCCGGCGATGGTGCCGCTGGCAAGCAGTTCGGCATGGCGCTGGGCGATGCGGCCGCAGCCGATCAGGACGAAGCCATGGCTCATGGTGAGGCACTATCGCGTCGAGCGAACGTCCTCAAGGCGGAGTCAGGCGCCGGTCGCGGCCAGGGCGAAGGCGTGCATCCTCGCCACCAGCGGACGCCAGTCGCAGCGACGGGCCGCCCAGGAGCGCAGTTCGTCGCCCAGGGACGGTCCAGCGCGGCCGGCGGTGGCGGCGGCGGCGGTGATGGCCGCCGCGGAGACCGTGCCGTCGTCAGCCGGTAGCCGGAAGCATCCGGGCAGGCCTTCGGGCAGGTCGGGATCGCGGTGCGAGACCAGGAAAGGCAGGCCGCGGGCGAGGTATTCCCGCACCTTGAGGGTGCAGGCCTCGGCCAGGCCCTTGCGGTGCATGCCCAGGGCGGCCGACCCCAGGTGCCAGCCGGCGCACACCCGGTCGAGCTCCGCCCCGCGCAGCAGGCCGTGCAGCCTGACCCGCGGACCCAGGGCCCGGCAGCGTGCGAGCAGGCCGCCGGTCGGGAGGGGGCCGACCAGGTGCAGCCGCACCCCCGCCTCCGGCTCCGCCTCGATGCCGGCGAGCAGGCGGTCGATGCCGAACCACGGACCCATGTCGCCGCAGAGCATGCCGAGCTCGAGCGGGCCGCCCCGCCAGGGCGAGAACCCGGTGGCGGCGATGGAGCCCACATCGATGCCGTTGGGGATCACCGCCACCGGCGTCCCGCCAGGCGCGATGGAGCGCAGGCGGCCGGCGATCTCGCCGGTGACGCCGATGGCGCCGGCGATGCCGGCGAGCAGCCGCTGCTGGCGCAGCCGCTCCAGGGTGGCGCGCAGCAGGCCCTCCGGCCCGGGATGGAGGGAACGCAGTTCGAGCGGCTCGTCGCTGTGGTGCTCGCTGACCAGGCGCCGGCCATGGCCGGCGAGCAGGTGCCACAGCGAGGGATCGGGCCCGGCGGAATAGCGCAGGATCACCGCCCGGTAGGCGGACAACCGGCAGGTGCGGCCCAGCAGCAGGAAGCGCAGCAGGCGCTCCTGCAGCCTGCGGGGTGGGGTGCCCGGCAGGTAGTGCACCGCGCGGGTTCCATCCGCCCCATCGCGCGACACCACCGCCACGTCCAGGGGCAGGCCGGTGGCGCGGGCGGCCTCGGCCATCTGGCCGAGCTTGGCCACAACTCCCGGCCAGCGACCGGGGTCGGGGATCCAGCTCAGATGCAGGACCCGTCCGGCCGAGGTCACGACGGCGGCAACCGGGTGGCGCGGTCGTGCACGGGCAGGGCCGACGGCCTGCGGTGGTCGGCTGCCGGCAGCGAAGCCTGCACTACGAAGCATGGCGCCAGCGCCACCGAGCGGCGAGGCGCCAGCCGGATGGCGGTATTCAGGATCCGTTTCACCGTGCGCGGCCCCCATCCTCCGATGGCGCCATAATAGCCGCCGCGGATGGAGGCCTGGAAGCCGGCCTGCTCGAACCAGCGCAGCAGGTTGGGGTGGGAGACCAGGCACTCATGCCAGTTGCCGGTGGCAGGATCGCAGGTGTTGGTGGGGTGGTCGGGCCGGTAGTGAAGGTCGTGTCCGGCCGCCCTCATCCTGGCTGCGGTGGCAAGGTCCTCGCCGGCGAGCCCGCGGGTCAT
This sequence comes from Planctomycetota bacterium, assembly GCA_023150565.1. Classification (GTDB taxonomy): domain Bacteria; phylum Planctomycetota; class UBA11346; order UBA11346; family UBA11346; genus JAKLKR01. The sequence continues at coordinate 3,777 of JAKLKR010000069.1, read as the reverse complement.
CTCCGCCAGGCGATCAAGATCCTCGGCGGCAAGGCCTGGGGCGTGGCGGGCGAGCAGGTCCCTGCGCAGGGCCAGGAAGGCGCTGTGGCTGTCGTCTGGCCTGCTTCCCGGCCTGGGCGGCACCCCCTGGAGCTCGATCCGGCGGTGGCCGGCCATCAGCCGGGAGCGCAGGCGCGGGTTGGCTGCGTTGGCGCTCGAGGCGTAGGCCAGATGCAGGGGGGCCCGCCCCAGGGAGGGGAGCAGGGCGATGTGGCCGGGCAGGTCGTAGATGTGCTCGAGCACATCGTAGGATATGATGGCATCGGGATCCAGCTGCCGTGCGCGGCATGCGCGGACGAGGTCGGGCAGGTCGCCGGGGATGATGGCGTCGGCCTCGAGCCCGAGGCCGCGGCCGAGCCGGGATGCGTTGTCGCAGGATTCGGCGAAGAGGTCGCAGAGGACCACCTTGCCCACCCCTGCCGCCCGGGCGAGCAGGCCCTGCAGGCCCAGGCCCGCGCCATAGTCGACCAGGGTGGCGGTCGACCAGGACCCGGGACGTGCGCCCAGGGTCCAGAGCAGCAGGGTGGCCGCGGTCTGCAGCGAGTAGGCCAGGATGCCCTGGTGGTCGCGCAGGTAGCGTTCGCCATACGCCGATAGCCCCATGCTGCCGGCATCGAGCCGTGACAGATCACGATGAAGGTCGGCGAGGGCCTGCTCTAGCCGGGTGCGGTCCGGGTGGTCGGGCAGGCCGGGAGGCAGGCTGATCACGGGGGCCTCACCGGCAGGGACGGGTGGGGTTGCCGGTCATGCCGGCTCCTTCCACATCCCATGCTCTCGGATCAGCCGCAGCAGCTCGTCGCGGGCCTGGGCCTCGGGGATGCCGCTGCGGACCTTGGTCTTGCCGCGGTAGAGGTCGATCTTGCCGGGGCCGCTGCCGACGTAGCCGAAGTCGGCGTCGGCCATCTCGCCGGGGCCGTTGACGATGCAGCCCATGATCGCGATGGTCACCCCGTCGAGATGGCCGGTCACCGCGCGGATGTGAGCGGTCACCTCCATCAGGTCGAACTGGGTGCGGCCGCAGCTCGGGCAGGCGACGTAGTCGGTGCGGGTCTGGCGCGCCTTGACCGCCTGCAGCAGGGTGAAGCCCAGGCGGCGGGGGTCGGTGGCGGCTGGGAGGTACAGGGCGTCGCCCAGGCCGTCGATCAGCAGGCCGCCGGCCACCGCGGCGATGGCGAGTTCGTCGGCCAGCCGGGGCAGGGCCAGGCAGAGGGCGTGGCGCTGGCCGTCGCCGGCGCGGAAGCGCTCCTCGCAGAGCGCCGCCAGCAGGCGGTAGGCGCGCGTCTCGCCCAGGCTGCCGGGATCGCCGATGCCCAGCGCCACCCCCGCCGGGGCGGCGGCCACCGCCCGGCGCAGGCCGGCCACCGGCTCGCTCGCCGGCACATCGAGCGGCAGGATTCCGCCCGGGGCGGAGCCCAGCGCCACCTGGCCGGGGACATCACCCACCAGGCCGTCGGCGGGCGGGGTTCCGCCGGCGGCCCCGGCCGGGGCCAGCACCCGCGGCAGCAGGGTGCCGCCGATGGGCAGCTCGGCGCCCAGGCGGGTGATCTCCGCGGCGCGGCGACGGAACTGGAAGGGGTCGACGGCCTCGTCCGGGCAGCCGGCGGGCGCCGCGTGGTCGCTCCAGGCGGCGTAGCGCGCCACCAGCGCGCGCGCGACCGGGATCTCGCATTCGGGCGGCTCGGTCAGGCTGACGCGGATGGTGTCGCCCAGGCCATCCTCCATCAGCGCGCCGATGCCGGCGGCGCTCTTGGTGCGGCCGTCCTCGCCGTCGCCGGCCTCGGTCACCCCCAGGTGCAGCGGGTAGGGAGGGTGGCCGCCGGCCTCGAGCCGGTCGACCAGCAGGCGGTAGGCCTGCACCATCACCTTGGGGTTCGAGGCCTTCATCGAGATGATCAGCTCGCGGAAGCCTTCGCTCTCGCAGATGCGCACGAATTCGAGCGCGGATTCCACCATCCCCGCCGGGCTGTCGCCGTGGCGGTTCATGATGCGGTCGCTGAGCGAGCCGTGGTTGGTGCCGATGCGCAGGCTGCGGCCCAGCGCCTTGGCCCGGCGCACCAGCGGGGCGAAGCGCTCGGCCATGCGCTCGACCTCCTCACGGTAGAGCGCGTCGCTGTACTCGACCACCTTGAAGGCCTTCTTGTCGGCGAAGTTGCCGGGGTTGACCCGCACCTTCTCGACGTGCTCGACTGCTTCCATCGCCGCCGCCGGCATGAAGTGGATGTCGGCCACCAGCGGCACGTCGCGGAATCCGGCGGCGCTGAAGCCGGCGCGGATGTCCTTGAGCGCCTGGGCGTCCTTCAGCCCGGGAGCGGTGACGCGCACGATCTCGCAGCCGGCCTCGGCCAGCACCACGCACTGGGCGACGGTGGCGGCCACGTCGGTGGTCCTGGTGGTGCACATGCTCTGCACCACCACCGGGGCGGGGCGGCCGGCGATGGCGCCGCCGACCTGGACCCGGCCCACCATCACGGGCACGGTCGGGCGGCGGCGGTAGGCGAAGCGCGAGGGGACGTAGGGCATGGCTGGTGCGGGGGGATGATGGCGCCGCCGGCTCAGCGGCCAGCGCGTTCCTTCTGGCGCTGGCTGATGCGCTGCAGGGTGGCGCGCTCGCCCGCGGTCAGGCTGGGCAGGCCCTCGGCCGAGACCTTGGCCAGCAGGCGGTCGAGCACCTCCTGCTCGTCGGCCTCCTGGCGGGCCTGGCGGGCCTGGGCGGCGGCGGCGCGGCGGTGCTTCCAGCGATCCCAGAACGAGGGCAGGGGGCGGTCGGGCACCAGATCGAGGGCCGGCTCCATCCCGCTGCGGAAGACGCGGTGGTCGGTGATGGTCGAGAACAGGCACATCAGGCCCATCAGGAAGGCGAGCAGGTCGGTGGAAGCCGCCCCCAAGAACAGCAGCAGGGCGGCGGAGAGGTAGCCGAGCCCGATGGTGGCGGCGCTGGCACGGCGCAGGCCGAGCAGCGGCCAGAGCAGGCCGCGCCAGAACAGCCGGCCGTCGAAGGGCGAACAGGCCAGGCAGTTGAGCAGCGCCACCCCGGCATTGGCCCACAGCGTCAGGGCCAGCGCCGGCTGCAGCCAGGCGGGGGCGTGGGCAGCCGCCTGCCAGGCGCCGACCGCCACCAGGCCGTTGGCCAAGGGGCCAGCGATGGCACTGGCGAACACCGGCCAGGGACGTGGCGGGATGAACGGGGAGGACTGCTCGACCAGGGCGCTGGCGGTGGTCTCGGAGATCTGCCCGCGCACCAGGCGCACCGCCGCCACGTGGGCGAGGGCGTGGATGACCATGGCCACCACCGCCAGGGTCGCCGCCGCCGGCAGCCAGGCGAAGCCGAAGGCATGGGCACCCTGGATGGCGAACAGCCCGGCCACGATCAGCAGCCACAACGACACCCCCACGGTCAGGCCGCGGGTGCGCCAGATCGGCCAGGAACGGTTCAGCCAGGAGAGCAGGTCCATCGCCGCGGGATCACAGCCGGGCGCGGGGCCAGCGCAACGCTCAGCCGCCGCCGGCGTCCATGCGCGCGAGCGCATCGAGCGCGGCGTGGATGGCGTCGGCGTCGCCCGCCACCAGCAGCCCGGTGCCGAGCGGCACGATGGCGAAGCCGGGCTGGCTCCAGCGGGCGGGATCCTGGTCGCGCAGCCGGCGCGCCAGGGTGGCCGCCGCCGCCGGATCGGCGGCCAGGTGGGGGATGGGGATCTGCGCCAGCTGCCGGCGCAGGCCTGGGTGGCGGCGGTCGCAGGG
>JAKLKR010000068.1 GCA_023150565.1 Planctomycetota bacterium | reverse complement strand
CGCGCGGCCGCCGGTCGCGACGGCGGGAGAATGGCGGACGGCTGCATTCGGAGCGTCGACGCCCACGTCGACGGAGTCTCTTGCGCGCCGATCTGGGACCATTGCAGCGTCACCGCGGCGTCGACGTGGGCGTCGATGCTCCATACGAGCCGTCCACGGCACACGCTCTGCCTTAGCTTATCGCCATTGGGCGCAGCCCCTGAGCAGACGGGGCCCCATCGCGCGCGATGGGGCGGGCGCCGAGCGACGGTGGCGGCATAAAATCGGCGCAGCCGATGCCGCCACGCATCCGGCGGCCTGCCGCCGGATGCGAGTCGCGACAAAGCCCGGGGGTAGGCCTGCAAAGGCCGTAGGGGCGAAGCCCCTGAGCAACAGCGGCGGGCGCCGAGCGACGGTGGCGGCATAGAATCGGCGCAGCCGATGCCGCCACGATTCCGGAGGCCTGCCGAGGGAATCGAGTCGCGACCAAGCCCGGGGGGTAGGCCTGCAAAGGCCGTAGGGGCGAAGCCCCTGGGTAAACAGCTCAGAAGAAGGTCTGCTTTTTCAGGCGTCCTGAAGTCGAGCTGTCGCCGCCCTTGGGCCCGGGCCCGCGGCGGTTGCCGCCTTCGGGTGGCAGGCCGAGCTTGACCAGGGTCGCCTCCGCGTCCTTTTCAGGAAGCTGGTAGGTCTCCATCAGGTAGTGCTTGATGTAGGCGCGGTCGACGTGCTGGGCGACGAAGGTGCGCACCAGGCGCTCGATGTCGCGGGCGAGCGCCACCGCCGCGCCCTCAGCTCTTGGCCGCCGACAGTCCGGCGTCGAGGCTGGGATGGATGGCGAGGATGGTGTCGAGGCCGAGGATGGTGAAGATCTCCATCACGCTCTCGGACGGCGATACCAGCTCGAGGCGGCCGCCCTGGCCCTTGAGACGATGGCTGATGTTGATGAACAGGCCGACGCCGGCGCTGGCGATGTAGGCCAGGCCCGACAGCTCCATGACCATGCGCTTGCGCCCGGTGCGCGTCAGCTGGTCGATGTGCCGCTCCAGGTTCATGATGGTGTGACCATCAAGATAGCCGCTGATATGGACGATCGCCACGCCTTCGGCGTCGGCGTCGCGGATGGTCAAGCCGGTTTTCTGCACGTCGGATGTCTCGCTAACAGGTAGGCCGACAGTAGGGCGGGCCGATCGCCGGAGCAAGGGTGGATCCCTGGCGACGGCCGGCGGTGACGGGTTCCCCTGGGCGCGGCGGCCCCCATCATCCCCGCCATGGCCAGGCAGACCAGCATCGAGGACCACTTCCAGCAGGTCGAGGAGGCGGTCGCCGCCCTCGAGACCGGCGAGCTGTCGCTCGAGGACGCCCTCGTCCGCTACGAGGCCGGCCTGCGCGCGGTGCGCCAGGCCAAGGCCCAGCTCGACCGCTACGCCGCCCGCCTGGAAGAGCTGCGCGCCGAGCCGGGCGAGCCTCCCGCCGCCGGCTGACGGGCCTCCCGGGCCGGCCTGCAACCGCTCAGCGCGGCGCGGGCGGGGCGGTGGATTCGCGGGCGATCAGCCGCCCCGGCACCACCACCTGGCCGCCGCCGGGTTCGATGCGGCCCTCGATCTGCTCGATCAGGTGCTCGGCGGCGCGGCGGGTGAGCTCCTCGATCGGCACCGCCACCACGGTGATCGGCGGGGTGGCCAGGCGCACCGCCTTGACGTCGTCGAAGCACAGCAGGCTGAACCCGTCCGGCACCCGCACCCCCTGGCGCCACAGCTGGGCGAGCAGGAACAGCACGTCCTCGTGGCTCCAGCCGATCACCGCGGTGGCGGCGCGCGCGCGCGCCAGGGCGATCAGTTCGGCCGGCTCGTGCGGGCCCATCGCCACCTCGAGCGCGATGCCGCGCTCGGCGCAGGCCTGTTCGATGCCTTCCAGCCGCCAGGCGCAGGAATAGTGGTAGGCGTTGCGGCCGCGGCGCACGAACAGCAGCGAGCGGTGCCCGAGCCCGGCGAGGTGCTCGACCGCCAGCCGGCCGTGCAGGCGCTCGTCGGCGAGGAAGTGGGTGATCGGCGCCGAGGTGAACTGGTTGACCGCCACCGTCGGCAGCCCCAGCTCGCGGATGCCGTCGATGCCGGCCGGCAGGGGGTCGATCAGCACCAGGCCGTCGAAGCCGAGGTGGGCCCGCCCGCTGCGCCAGGCGTCGAGATCGCCCGCCACCGGGGCGTAGGCCAGGCGGTAGCCGCGGCGGTCGAGGGTCTCGGCGAGCTGGTCGGTGAAGTCCTCCATCACTCCGCGCAGGTGCGGGCTGTAGCCGCCGAACATCAGGCCGACGGTGTGCGAGCGGCGCGAGGCGGCGGCGCGGCGCCGCCATTCCGGCTGGTAGCCGAGCTCGGCCGCCACCGCCTCGACCCGGCGCCGCACCTCGGCCGAGATCGGGTAGCGGTCGGCCTGGCGGTGCAGCGCCTTGCTCACGGTGGCCTTGGTCAGGCCGCAGCGGGCGGCGATGTCGGCCAGGGTCGGGCGGGGTGCGGTGGGATGGTCGACCACGGCCGGCAGGGTGCCGGCGGCGGCCGGCGGTGAAGGCCTTTCGCCTCTGGTGCGGTGGCCCAGGATGAGCCGCCCGGGATTCGCCTTGTGCGGTCTACTGTCTTAACTAAAACAATTTAGCATGATCCCGGCAATGCTCACCCTGGTGTGCTGGTCGATCTCCGCGGTGGCGGTCGGACGCACCGCCGCGCTGCTCGGGGCGACCCGCGCCTCGCGCCTGCGCCTGGTGGCGGCCTTCGCCCTGCTGGCGCTGCCGGTGATCGCGCTGGGGGCGCTGATTCCGCCCGGCCCCACCGCCTGGTGGCTGCTGGCCTCGGGCGCGATCGGGCTCGGGCTGGGGGATTTCGCCTACTTCCTCGGCTGCGCCCGCGCCGGGGCGCGCCTGGTGACCCTGATCGAGCAGTGCGCGGCGGTGCCGATCGCCGCCCTGCTGGAGTGGTGGTGGCTGGGCGGTTCCCTGGGCGGGGTCGAGATCCTGGCCTGCAGCCTGTGCGTGGTCGGGGTGGCGGTGGCGCTTGCCCCGGGCAGCACGGTGGCGCGCACCCGCGCCGACCTGTGGGTGGGCTGCGCCGGCGGCCTGGTGGCGGCGGTGGGCATGGCGGTTTCGGGGGTGGTGACGCGCCAGGCGGTGCTGGTGTCGGCCACCGACGGGGTCGACCTGGGCGGGCCGATGGCCGGGCTGGGGGCGGCGCTGTGGCGCATCCTGGGCGGCATCGCGGTGGTGGTGGCGGCCTCGGCGCTGTGGCCGTGGTTGCGTCTCGGGGTGCGGCAGAAGACCTCCCGCTTCGCCGCCACCGTGGCTCCGGACTGGCGGCGCGGCTGGCCGTGGCTGCTGGCGGCGACCCTGGGCGGGCCGGTGCTGGGGGTGGCGTGCTACCAGTGGGCGCTGGTGGGGGCCAAGGCCGGTCCGGTGCTGGCGCTGCTGGCGCTGGTGCCGGTGGCGGTGATGCCGCTGACCTGGGCGGTCGAGGGCGACCGCCCGCATCCTCTCGCCTGGGTCGGGGCGGCGGTGGCGGTGGCGGGCGCGGTGCTGATCGGGCTGGGGTAGGCGGCATCAGACTGGCAGGCAGATAGATCACCGCCACGACGCCACGACGCCACGAGGAAAGCGCTTATGGAGATCGGCGCCTTCACCTTGTGGTTGTGAAGGATGCTCGGCTATTCATTTCAATTTCCGGCCGTGGCGTCGTGGCGTCGTGGCGGTCGAATGGCCGGATTCTGGATCAGCCGGCCTTGGCCCGGCCCAGCCGCGCCACCATCTCGTCGAGGTCGCCGTCGCTGACGGTCAGCGGCGGGGCCAGGCGCAGGGTGTTGCCGCCGGCGGGGCCCACCACCAGGCCGTGGGTGCGCGCCGCCGCCACCAGCGCCGAGGGGTCGCTGTCGAGCTGCACCCCCACCAGCAGGCCGCGGCCGCGCACCGCGCCGGCGCCGAAGAGGCGGCGCAGGCCGGCCATCAGGCGCTCGCCCTTGGTGGCCACCGCGGCGCAGAAGGCGGGGTCGAGCACGGTGTCGGCCACCACCTGGGCGGCGGCGCAGGCGAGCGGGTTGCCGCCGAAGGTGGTGCCGTGCAGGCCGGGCTTGATCAGCGCCGCCACCGCCTCGCCCATCACCGCGGCGCCGATCGGCAGCCCGCCGCCCAGGCCCTTGGCCAGGGTCATGATGTCGGGGATGGCGCCGTCGTGCTGCCAGGCGAAGGGCCGGCCGGTGCGCGCCATGCCGGTCTGGATCTCGTCCACCACCAGCAGGGCCTGGTGGCGGTCGCACAGCCGGCGCAGCCCGGCGAGGAACCCGGGCGGGGTGGGATGGACGCCGCTCTCGCCCTGGACCGGCTCGATGATCACCCCCGCCACCCCGGCGTCGAACGCCGCCTCGGCGGCGGCGAGGTCGCCGAAGGGCAGGAATTCGCACGGCAGCAGCGGGGCGAAGGGCTCGCGGTACTTGGCGGTGTGGGTGAGCGACAGGGCGCCCATGGTGCGGCCGTGGAAGCTGCCGGTGAAGGCGAGCATGCGCGGCTTGCCGCCGCCGTGCACCACGTTGGCCCACAGCCGCACCGCCTTGTAGGCGCACTCGTTGGCCTCGGTGCCGGTATTGCAGAACAGCACCCGGGCGGGGAAGCCGGCCTGGCGCGCCAGGGTGGCGGCGAGGTCGGCCTGCTCGCGGATGTGGTAGTGGTTGCTGACGTGCACCAGGGTGGCGGCCTGGCGGGCGATGGTGGCGGTCAGGCGCGGATGGGCGTGGCCGAGGGCGCTCACCGCCACCCCGGCGAAGGCGTCGAGGTACTCGCGCCCCTGGTCGTCCCACAGGCGGCTGCCTTCGCCACGCACGAAGCACACCGGCTGGCGGCCGTAGTTCTGCACCAGGAAGCGGTCGTCGGGGAGCATGGGCACCTCCAGGGATGGGGCGCGGACTGTTGCCCTGGGCGGGGGGATGCAATCTGCCGTCCGGATGGCCAAACCGCCAAGTGATCCGCGTTCATACCGTACCATGGGGTTGCAACCCGGGGCGCAGGTCCACGTTTGCCAGCTGGTATCCTTGCTTCTACACTCCCCTTGTGCACGCCCGGACCATGCCGACGCAATCTTCTCCTGCCCAGCCCGCCGACCGCGCCGCCCCGGTGCCGTGGCTGCGCTGGTTCCTGCCCGCGCTGATCGCCACCCTGGTGCTCGATCTGGCGACCAAGGAGCTGCTGTTCACCCTCTGGCGGGTGGGCGACCATCCCCACGCGCTGATCTGGCTGGCCTACAACCAGGGGGTGGCCTGGAGCATGGGCTCGTCGATGCCGGCGCTGGTGCTGGCGGTGACCCTGCTGCTCATCCCTGCCCTGACCTGGTACTGGTGGCGCACCTACCGCCTGGCCGGGGTGTGGGAGAATCTCGCCTTCGGCCTGGTGCTGGGCGGGGCGCTGGGCAATGCCATCGACCGCATCGCCTTCCGCCTCGGCCGCCTGGGCGGGGTGCGCGACTTCATCCATGTCGACCTCGGGTTCTGGCCGCTGAACCCCTTCCCCACCTTCAACATCGCCGACAGCGGCATCACCGTGGGCTTCGCCCTGCTGGTGCTGCTGTCGTTGCGCACCACCTCGGACCCGGGCTGACCCATGCGCATCGACCACGGCCGCCGCCTGCTGCTGGCCAAGATCGTCTACTGCGGTCCCGGCCTGGCCGGCAAGACCACCAACCTCGCCCTGGTGCGCGCCAACGCCCCCGCCGGCAGCGCCAGCGAGCTGGCCAGCGAGGAGGCCCACTCCGAACGCACGGTGCACTTCCACCTCCAGTGCACCGAGTTCGGGCTGGTGCACGGCTGCGGCATCCAGGCCGAGTTCTGGACCATCCCCGGGCAGAGCTACTACGCCGGCACCCGCCGCCAGCTGCTCGCCGGGGCCGACGGGGTGGTGTTCGTCGCCGACAGCCGCCGCGAGGCGCTCGACGAGAACATCGAGTCGATGAACGAGATGCTGGGCAACCTGCGCCACCACGGCCTGCCGGAAGACCTGCCGGTGGTGATGCAGTACAACAAGCAGGACGCCCCCACCGCGCTCAAGCGCGAGCAGCTCGACCCGCTGATGAACGTGCGCGGCTGGCCGTCCTTCGCCGCCGTCGCCAGCGAGGGCCGCGGGGTGCTGGAAACGGTGCACGAGGTGCTGCGCCTGGTGGTCGAGATGGGCAAGGCGGCCGAGATGCCGGCGGCGCCGGCGCCGCGTTCCTGGCTGATCGCCTGCCACCGCTGCCAGGCCATGCTCGAGGTGCCCACCGCCGCCGCCGGCGAGGTCTACACCTGCGGGGTGTGCGGCAGCCAGCTCGAGGTGGTCGACGGCGACCGCGGCATCACCCGCCAGCCCGAGCATTCGCAGGCGCAGTCGGTGCTGCCACCGGACGAATACGCCCCGGTCGAGCAGGCCGCCCAGCCGCATGCCGCCGGCGCCGCCGGCGCGCTCGAGGTGGGCGAGCTCTCGCCAGCCGCCGCCCAGCCGACGATCGCCGCGGGGGGGGTCGGCGCCCCTGGCGAGGCCTCCTACGGCATCCCCGGCTTCACCGTGGTGGCCGAACTCGACCGCTCGGCCCAGGGCGTGCGCCATCGCGTGCGCGAGACCTCCACCGGGCGTTCGCTGCGCGCCCTCGAACTCGCCCCGGCGCTGCTCAACCAGCCCGGCTACCGCGAGCAGATCGAGCCCTACGCCCGCCTCGCCGGCCAGGTCAAGCATCCCAACATCCTGCCCCTGGTGGGGGTGCGCACCAACGGCGAGGCGATGGTGTTCCTCTCCGCCGATCCGCCCGACCACGAGCCCCTGTCGCTGGTGCTGGCGCGCCGCCGCGCCCTCGCCCCGCCGCACGCCATGGGCCTGCTGCGGCAGATGGCCCTGGCGCTGGAGGAAGGCGCCCGCCACGGCGCGGTGCACGGCTGGCTGCGCCCCGACTGCGTGCTGGTGAGCGGCGACGGCAACGTGCTGGTCGACGAGCTGAGCGTGCCGGTCAACCACCGCTTCCTGGTGCGCGAGCTGGCCGGCGCCAGCGCGGCGACGGAATACTACCTCGCCCCCGAGCACCTCTCGGACGAGACCCGCAGCGACGTGCGCAGCGACATGTTCCTGCTCGGCGCCGTGCTGTTCCGCATGATGACCGGCGAGGGCCTGGTCACCGGCTACAACGCCCACGAGGCGCTGCACAAGATCTCGGCCAACGGCCCGCGCATGCTGCGCGACGCGGTGCAGGGCATCAGCCGCGAACTCAACATCTTCTACCAGAAGCTGGTGGCGGTGGACCGCCGCGAGCGCTTCCAGGGCTACCGCGAGCTGATCGACCAGCTCGACCGCTTCGGCGGAGGCGCCAAGCGCCAAAACCTCCAGCTCACCGCCGCCCAGCGCAACCCGTCCGGGCGCCCGGGCCAGCCCGGCCACGGCCATGGCCACGGTCACGGCCAAGGCGGCCGGCGGCCGAGCTCGCAGCAGCACGGCGGCGGCCATCCGTCCGGCCAAGCCGGCGTCAGCACGGTCTCGCGTTCGCGCCTGAACCAGCCCGGTGGCGGCGCTCCGGCGGCGCAGCCGGCGGCGCAGCCGCGGCGCAAGGGCTCGGGCGCCGGCATGGGCGTGGCCGTGGTGGTGGTGGCCATCCTTGCCGCCGCGGTGGCGGTGGCGGTGGTGCTGCACAACGAGCGCCGGCCGCCAGTCGGCAGCGAGCAGCCGCCGGCCCCCGAACCGGTCCCGCCGCCGCGCGTCACGGCGCCGGTGCCGACCCCGGCTCCGGTCCTGGCCAAGACGGCGGAACCCCAGCGTTCCGCCATCGGTCCATCGACCGGCGGCGCCACCCCGCCCAAGCCGCCCCAGACCCAGGCCGAGGCGGCGGCGCGCATGGAGCTGCAGCGCCGCATCGCCGACCTGATGGTGGGCGAGCGCTTCGCCGAGGCCACCGCGATGGCGGCGCGCATCGAGCCGCCGGAGGTGCGCGACCTCCAGCTCCAGGCCATCCGCGACCGCCACGGCGCCCGCCGGCGCGAGCTTGAGGACAAGGTCGAGCGCGGCCTGCCGCTGGAAGACCTGGGTGCCGCCCTCGCCCCCGCCCTCACCCTGTGGGGCATGCCCGGCGACGACGACTGGGCGCGCACCCTGATGGTGCGCGCGCGCACCCGCGACCAGGCCAAGGCGCTGCCGCCATCGCTGGCGCCGGTCCCGGCCGCGACCGTGGCCAGCGCCACCGGGGCCGAGGCCAAGGACGACCCGGGATCCGCCGCCGCCGGGGTGCTGGTGACGGTGAAGGCCGAGCCGGCCGCGGCCGCCCTCGGCCAGCTCGAACAGGCGCTGGGCGCCAACCAGCCGGCGCTCGCCCAGCAGGCGTTCGACGCCATCCCGGCGGCCACCCCCGAGGGGCGCTCGCTGCGCCTGCTCGCCGAGCTGTGGGGGCAGCGCATCGCCTTCCTGCAGCGCCTGCTCGGGCAGCGTTCGCGCCTGCGCGTGCTCCATCCCACCACCGGCGACCAGTGGGACCTCACCGCCGCCGACGCCCAGGGCGTGACCCTGACCTCGGCCGCCGGCAGCGGCTCCAACCTGAGCTGGAGCCAGCTGCCGCCGCGCCAGCAGGGCAAGCTGTTCGTCGATGCCGCGCTCTTCCCCGGCGCCACCCCAGGCGAGCAGGCGACGGCGGTGGCGATGCAGCTGGTGGCCGACGATCCGGTGCAGGCGGCGGCGCTGATGCGCCGGGCGCGCAGCCAGCTCGCCCCCGAGCAGGCCGCCGACCTTGAACGCCTGGTCGACCTGCACCAGCGCCGCGCCCTGGTGGGCGCCCTCCTGCGCGGCCAGGAGGCGGTCAAGCGCAACGACATGCGCGCGCTCGACGCCGCCCTCACCGAGGTGCGCCGCGCCGACCGCCAGGTGCAGAAGCAGTGGCAGGACGCCATCGCCCAGCTCGAACTCGTCGCCGCCGCGGCCAACGCGCGCAAGAAGTAGAGGACCGGTCGTCCGGGCGTCCGGGCGTCCGGGCGTCGGAGCAGAGGAACCGTCCGGTCGTCCGGGCGTCCGGTCGTCCGGGCGTCGGAAGAGGTGGGACCGGATCCCCTGCTGGCTATGGATGCGAGGACGCCCGGACGCCCGGACGCCCGGACGTTCTTGTGCATCCGGCAGGTGCCCGATAGTGGCGGACATGGCCGACACCAAGCGCAAGACCTTCATCATCGATACCAACGTCCTGCTCCACAGCGCCAACTCGCTGATGGCGTTCAAGGACAACCGGGTGGTGATCCCGATGACCGTGCTGGAGGAGCTCGACCGCTTCAAGAGCGCCAACAACGAGCTGGGCGCCAACGCCCGCGAGGTGTCGCGCGCGCTCGACAAGCTGCGCGCCAAGGGCTCGCTGCGCGAAGGCGTGCCCACCCCCCAGGGCGGCCTGATCCAGGTGGTGCTCGGCTACGACGACCTCAAGGGCATGCTGCCGGGGGTGAGCGACAACAACATCCTCGGCTGCGCGCAGATGCTGCGGCGCGAGGGTCACCAGGTCATCTTCGTCTCCAAGGACATCAACGCGCGCATCAAGGCCGACGCCCTCGGCATCGTCAGCGAGGACTTCAAGAACCAGCGCGTCAACATCGACGAGCTCTACACCGGCTACTCCATCGTCGAGGTCACCGCCGCCACCCTCGAGAAGCTCACTGGCCGCGAGTCGTTCCCGACCAAGGGCCTGGTCAACGAGGAGGAGGCCCCGCTCAGCCACAACCAGTTCGTGCTGGTGCGCGACAAGAAGGAGCCGGAACGCCACCTGCTGGCGCGCTACGACGCCCAAGCCAAGGTGCTGCGCCCGCTGCCCGACGAGTCACCCCAGCTGTTCTCGGTGACCCCGCGCAGCCCGGAGCAGCGCATGGCCTTCGAGCTGCTGCTCGACGACTCGGTCAAGCTGGTGACCCTGGTCGGCCGCGCCGGCACCGGCAAGACCCTGCTCGCGCTCGCCTGCGGCCTGACCAAGGTGGTGCACGACGAGCGCTACAAGAAGCTGCTGGTCAGCCGTCCGATCATGCCGCTCGGCCAGGACATCGGCTACCTGCCCGGCTCCAAGGACGACAAGCTCAGCCACTGGATGGGGCCGATCTTCGATAACCTGCACTTCCTGCTGGCGCAGGAGGAGCGTGATCCCGACGAGGTGATCAAGCGCCTGATCGAGGAGGAGTCGGTCACCCTCGAAGCCCTGACCTACATCCGCGGCCGCTCGATCTCCAAGCAGTTCGTCATCGTCGACGAGGCGCAGAACCTCACCCCGCACGAGATCAAGACCATCATCAGCCGCATCGGCGGCGAATCCAAGATCGTGCTCACCGGCGACCCGCACCAGATCGACAACCCCTACCTCGACAGCAACAGCAACGGCCTGACCTACGTGGTCGAGCGCCTGCGCAACCAGACCCTCTCGGGCCATGTCACCCTGACCAAGAGCGAGCGCAGCGAGCTGGCCGGGGTGGCGGCGGACTTGCTGTAAGGCCGCGATGGCGGCGGAACCCGATTTCTGGCGGCCCGAGGCCGCCGCCGGGTTCCCGTTCCATGTCGCCTTCGAGTGCCTGCGCCTGCGCGATGGGCGCCGCCACCGCATCGCGCCGCATCTCCATCCCCACGTCGAACTGCTGCTGATCGAGCGCGGCCGCTACCGCGGCCTGGTCGCCGGCGAGGCGGTCGAGGTGGTGCCTGGCCAGGCCCTGCTGGTGGCGCCCGGCGACCTGCACGAGGACCGCTGCGACGCGCCAGTGCGCTTCCGCTGCCTGACCCTGCGCCTGCTGCCCGGCGAGCGGCCGGGGCGTTCGGCGCCGCTGCTGGCGGACGCCGTCCCGGTGCCGGCGCGGGTGCTGGACGCGGCCGCCGCCGCCGGCCTGGCGGCGATCGCCGAGCGCATCGCCGCGGCGCGCGGGCGCGACGATGCCTACCTGCCCTTCGAGCTCGACGCCCTCGCTTTCCAGGCGTTATGCGTGCTGTTGCGCGCCCTGCCGCCCGCCCTGCTCCACCCGCGCCTGGTCGGGCAGGCGGCGCGCCACCGCTTCGCGCGCGAGCTCGAGGCGCTGTTCGCCGGCGCCCCCGACGGCGGGCTGTCGCTCGCCGACCTGGCGCGCGGCATGGGCCTGGCCCCGCGCACCCTCACCGCCCGCTGCGCCGCCGAGCTGGGGGCATCCCCGGCGCGCCTGTATGCGCGCTTCCGCATGGAGCGCGCCCGCCAGCTGCTGCGCGACAGCGCCGCCCCGGTGGCGGCGGTGGCGGTGGCGCTGGGCTACGCCAACCCCTTCCACTTCTCGACCGTGTATAAGCGCGTGCACGGGGTGCCGCCGGGGCAGGACCGGGGCTGAGTGGAAAATGCCAAATGCTGAAATGCTGGAATGGCGCCGGGGGGTGTCCCAGCATTCCAGCATTTGGCATCCGCGCGGTTGCCGGAACCGGTATGGCCGCTGCCGGACCAGCGATGCCACCGCATCCCTGCCGTGCTAGGATGGCGCCATGGCCGAGCGCATCCGCAATCCCCTCCCCCAGCTGGCGCTGCAGCGCATCGAGCGGGTGCGCCTGCGGGTGGCCGAGCGCCGCATCGCCGCGCGCACCGCGCTGGAGGTGCGCAGCGGTCCGGTGAACGATCCGCCGGTGGCCCTGGCCGTGGCCCAGGGCCAGCCACAGGCGCCGGTGCGCCCGGGCGAGCACTTCGGCCCGGCGGGCGGCGGCTGGGCTCAGCGCTGGTTTGCGGTCGCGGTGCCGGCGGGCCCCGAGGGCCGGCGCCTGGCCTGGCGCTGCCAGGGCGAGGCCACGGCGTGGATCGACGGCCAGCCCTGGGCCGGGCTCGACGTGGCCCATCCCGACTGCCCGCTGCCGGCGCGCGCGCTGACGGTGTGGATCGACGCCGGCGCCTGGCAGACCGGGCTGTGGGCGCCCGGCGCCACCCCCATCGGCCCCGCCGGCTGCCGTTTCGACGGCTGCGAGGCGGTGCTGACCGACGCTGCGGCCGAGGAGGTGCTGGCCGACCTCGACGCCCTGGTGCAGCTCGCCCAGCACCTGGCGCAGCAGCACGGCCTGCGCTGGCCGGCCTCGATCGGGCGCTGCGACGAGCCGGGCACGGTCAGCCCGCTGCTGCGCCACCTGCTCGGCGGTCTCGACCGCGCCGCCGACGCCTTCACGAGCGGCGGGCTCGGGGCCCTGGCGGCGGCGCTGACGGCGCTGCGCGCGGCCCTGCCCGCCGAGCGCTGGCAGCCGCAGGCGGCGCTGGTCGGCCACAGCCACCTCGACCTGGTCTACCTGTGGCCGGAGTCGATCACCGAGCGCAAGCGCGTGCACACCTGGGCCACCGTGCTGCGCCTGATGGAGGAGGACCCGGCGTTCACCTTCACCCAGAGCATGCCCGCGCTCTACCGCGCCTGCGAACGCGAGTCGCCCGGCCAGTTCGCGGCGGTTCGCCAGCGCATCGCCGAGGGCCGCTGGGAGCTGCTGGGCGGCTTCGAGGTCGAGCCCGACACCCATATGCCCTGCGGCGAGGCCCTGCTGCGCGGGCTGGTGATCGGCCAGGAGTACGCCCGCGCCGTCACCGGCAGCATCAGCCGCACCTGCTGGATGCCCGACTGCTTCGGCTACAGCGCCTGCCTGCCGGCGCTGCTCGCCCAGGGCGGCATCACCGCGTTTTGCACCAGCAAGCTGGCGTGGTCGGCGGTCACCCGCTTCCCCTACACCTCGTTCCGCTGGCGCGGCGCCGACGGCAGCGAGGTGGTCAGCCACCTGGTCACCCGCGGCTACGCCGGCGGGGCCGAGGCCGAACGCCTGGTCGAGAGCGCGCGCGAGCACCTGCAGAGCGACGTCCATCCCGAGTTCATCGCCCCCACCGGCTACGGCGACGGCGGCGGCGGACCCACCCCCGAGATGCTGCGCCGCGCCCGCCGCTACGCCGACCTGGGCGGGGTGCCGGCGGCGCGCTGGGAGCGGGTCGAGCCGGTGATGGCCCGCCTCGAAGCCCGCCGCGCAGAGCTGCCGGTGTGGGAGGGCGAGCTGTACCTGGAGTTCCACCGCGGGGTGCTGACCTCGCAGCGTCGCTTCAAGAGCGTCTACCGCCGGCTGGAGCGCGCCCTGCAGGCGCACGAGGCCGCGCACGCCGCCGCCGGCCTCGGCCCCATCCCGCAGGAGCCCTGGCTGCGCCTGTGCGCGGCCCAGTTCCACGACGCCCTGCCCGGGACCTCGATCGCCCTGGTCTACCAGCAGATGACCCCGGAGCTGGAGCGCCTGGCGGAGCAGGCCGAGGCAGCCGCCGCCGCCGCCCTGGGCGGGGCCGGCAGCGGCTGGTTCAACCCGCTGCCGCAGGAGCTGGCGCTGGCCGAGGAGCGCGACGGCCGCGCCTGGCTGCGCCGCCTGCCGGCGCTGGCGGTGGCGCCGGCGGACGCCGCCCTGGAGCCAGTCGCGGCGGTGGAGGCGTCGCCGCAGCGCCTGGCCAACGGCCTGGTCGAGGCCCGCTTCGACGGCCAGGGCCGGCTGGCCGCGCTCAGCGTCGACGACGATGCGTTGCCCATGACCGAGCCCGGGCATTTCGCCCTGCACGACGACTTCCCGCGCAACTACGACGCCTGGGACATCGACCACTACACCCTCGCCCATCCCCGCCCGGTGGCGCTGGGCGCCCCGGTGCTGGTCGAGGCCGGCCCGGCGCGTGCGGTGCTGCGCAGCGAGGCGGCGCTGGGCGAGCGCTCGCGCCTGGTGGTCGACCACATCCTCGAGGCCGGCAGCCGCTGGCTGCGCCTCGAATGCCGGGTGGCATGGGCCGAACGTCATCAGCTGCTCAAGTGGTACGCCCCCACCGCCTGCGCCGGACGGCTGGCGTGGTTCGGCTGCCCCTTCGGCGCGGTCGGGCGCAGCCAGCACCCCGCCGGCGCCGTCGAGGAGGCCCAGTGGGAGGTCCCCGGCGCGCGCTGGGCGGCGGTCACCGACGACGACGGCGAAGGCCTGGCCATCGCCGCCGAGGCCAGCTGGGGCTTCTCGGCCCGCGACGGCGTGCTCGGCCTGTCGCTGCTGCGCGCCCCCACCTTTCCCGATCCCGAGTGCGACCAGGGCGACCAGCTCATCCGCTTCGCGCTCGGCCGCCATCGCCGCCGCAGCGAGCCCGGCCGGCCCTCCACCGCCGCCGCCGCCGACGCCCTGTTCACCGCCCCGCTGCGCGTCGCCGGCCCCGCCTGGCCGTCGCCGCTGGCGCTGGACGCCGCCGGTTCGCTGGTGCCGGCCTGGGTCCAGCCCACCGCCGACGGCTGCACCCTGCGCCTGCACGAGGCCGCCGGCCAGCGCGGCAGCGCCCTGCTGCGCACCGGCACCGCCCGCCGCGCCGCCCTGGTGGACGGCTTCGGCGCGGTGCGCCAGGAACTGACGGTCACTGACGGTGCAGTGAGTCTGCCCTACGTCCCGGGCCAGATCCTGGGCGTGCGCCTGTGGCGCTGACGCTCAGCGCTGTCTTCCGTGGCACGGGCGTTCCGCCCGTGGAGTGCGGTCCCAGGCGGCATTGATGGGTGGCGCAATGCCACGGGCGGGACGCCCGTGCCACCGGTCAGCGCTCCGCCAGCTCGATGAACGGGGTGGCGCCGGCCGGCAGGGCGCCGGTGTCGACCTCCAGGCGCGCTCCGCCGTCGACCTTCAACACCGTCAGTTCGTCGCGGCGGCTGCCATCCAGGGCCAGGGCCCAGGCGCGCAGCGGCGGGGCGCCGGCGGCGCGCGACAAGCGCAGGGCGAAGCGGCCGGTGCGCAGCAGCACCGGCAGGCCGCCCTGCTCCTCCAGCATCGCCCCGTCCTGGTCGCGGTAGCGCGCCCCGCTGTTGCGCGCGTCGGTGGCCAGCACCAGCAGCAGCCGCGCGCTGCGCTCCAGGGCCTGGCCGTCGCGGCTGCCAGCGGTGATCGAACCCGCCACCGAGGCCGACTCGACGGTGAGCGCACCGACCCGCTGCGGGGCGGTGAACGCGGGTGCACACACCCCGGCCAGGGTGGTGGTGACCACGCTCAGGCGGCGTGCCTTGGCCTCCAGCAGCAGTTCGCCGCCCAGGCTGTGGTAGATCTCGGCGGCGGGGTCGCTGCGGTTGCCGGCCGGCAGCAGGCCGGCGCGGCGCAGTTCCGCGACCGTGCCGGCGAACCGGCCTCCGCCCTGCTCGACCACGCTCGACCAGAAGCGCGAATCCACCGTGGTGGCGCCGTCGTCGACCGGCAGCACCAGGGCGGCGGTCGATGACGGGGCGTGGCCTTCGACCGCCACCGCCAGGCCGGCGAGCAGGCCGAGCCGGGTCTGTTCGCCGCTGATGGCGCGGTCGGGCCGGTCGAGGGCCTGGGCGCGGGTCAGCGCCAGGTCGATGCGCCGCGGCGCCACCGCCACCGCGCGGCCGGTGAAGGCCAGGGCGGTGACCACCTGGCTGGCGCGCGCCACCGGATCCTTGCCGACGTTGAACGGGCCGACCACCTTCTGGACCAGCTGCACCGGGCCGGAATGGGCGGTGAGCAGCGACGCATCCTGGAAGGCGGCATAGGCGCCCACCGCCAGGCCCTCCTCGTAGCGATGGCGGTTCCAGAACACCTGGCCGTACTCGGTGACCAGCAGCGGCAGGCCGGCGATGCGCGCGCTGGCGATGCCCCGCCACCAGCCCAGGGCGTCGGTGAGCGAGCTGGTCTGCACCACCGTCGAGCCGGGCGCGACGCCGTTGGAGGGATGGCCGAAGTAGCCATGCATCGACACCGCGCCGCCGCGCGCGCGCGCCAGGTACAGCCGGGTGTGATAGAGCCAGTCGAACTGGGTGAAGAGGCCCTGGTAGCCCCAGCCGCGCAACTCGGCCTCCATCCAGCCGGCGGTGTCCTCCTCGAGCCGGTTGAGGAAGGCGCCCACCAGGGCGCGGCGGCGGTCATGCCAGATGTCGGCGGCGGCGAACAGCGGCACCTGCTCGAAGGAGGCGACCGCCTCGCCGTGGTTCCAGGCCGCGCGCCAGGCGGCGGCATCGGCGAAGCGGGTGGCGAGGAAGGCGCGCCAGGGGCCGAGCAGGCGCGCCGGCGGCCCTTCCTTGGGCCAGTGGCCGGGCATCTCGTTGAAGCCCAGCACCACCGCCACCTGCGGGTCGTCGGCCAGGCGGGTGCCGGTGTAGGGATTGGTGCGGGTGAGCAGCGCGCGCACGCAGTCGCGCCAGTGGGCGCGGGCGGCGGGGTCCACCAGCAGGCGGCCGTTGAGGTCCTCGACCCCGCCGGCGCCCGGCATCCACGGGCTCACCGGATAGTAGCCGGCCCACGAGCTCATGGCGTCGACATAGAGGTAGATGCCGCGCTGCTTGAGCGCCGCCACCAGGCGGTCGACGGTGTCGAGCGCCTCGGGATCGAAGATCGCCTCGCCGGCGGCGGCACGGCGGTCGAACGCGGCCAGCGCCGCCGGGTCGGGTTTGGCCCCCCAGCGCGCATAGGCCTTGGCGAGATAGGCGTCGAGGAAGTGGAAGCGCACCAGGTTGTAGCCCTGCCGGCGGGTGGCCTCGGCGAGGGCCTCGATCCCGGCCTGGTCGTGCGGCAGGTCGCGCAGGTCGTAGGAGCAGCCGAGGAAGCGTACCGGGGTGGCGGGATCGCCGGCGCAGGCCAGGCTGCCGTCGGGCCGGGCGATGATGCGCCCGCGGCTGCCGGCGGGGGCGCTGCCGACCAGGGCGGACAGGTCGAGGGCGCTGCCCGCCTGCACCGCCAGGCCGCACGCGGCGGCCGCACGCCACTCCGCCCCGGCGGTGATGTGCAGGCCGCGGCGCTCGGGCAGCGGCAGGTCGCGGGTGCTGAGGGTGGCGCCGAGGACGATCCACAGCGCCGCTCCGCTGGTGGAGACCTCGACCTGTCCGGCCGGGCGGTCCTGGCCGAGGTCGAAGCGCGACACGTACACCCCCACCAGCGCGCTGCCGTTGGGGCGCTCGGCCGCCAGCGCGCCGTTGGCCAGGGCGCTGGGGTTCCACCAGTCGGCGAGGTCGCGCCCGCCCACCACCGCGGCGGTGGCGCCGCCGGCGGCCACCGTGCCCACGGTGGCGCCGTTGGCAGGGCCGAAGCAGGCGGCGTGCAGCAGATACAGGTAGCGCCCGTGCGCGCCGGCCGGCAGCGGCAGGCTGGCGCGCTCGGGTCCGCGTGGCAGCTGCAGCGGATGGCGCAGGGTCAGCACCGCGCGGCCGTGGTTGGCCTGCGGGTCGAGGACCCGGAACGGCACCCCGGCGAAGGCCGGGCGGTCATGGGGGAAGTCGGGGAAGGCGTTGTCGCGCCCCTGGTCCGACCACCCGCCCACCCCGTCGCCGGGCTGGTCGTCGGCGAAGCCCATGTTGGCGGCGGTGGCGAGGTCGGCGCTGAAGTGATCCGCTGCCGGTGCGCTGATCGCCGTCGGCGATGCGCCTGGGGGGGTCACAGGCCGAGGTGGGGCATCCGTGGTGCAGGCGGTCAGGAGGATGGCGAGAAGGAACAGCAGGGGACGGAGGAGGGGCATCGGATCTCCGCAGTTCACCAGCCGTAGAACGGCTTGGTGGTGGACAAGAAGGCGGCCGCGTGGCGTTCGATGTGGCCGTCATAGAAAACGAGGTTCGTTTTGGACTGGTGGCGATAGGCGGTGGCATAGGCCTTCTTGTAGCCCTCGCGCGCGGCTGCGCCGCCCGCCCAGTAGTCGTTGTAGCTGGCCGGTTCGAGGGCGCTGTCGAGCCCATCGGCGAAGGCGAGGATGTCTGGCAGCTGGCCGCGGGTTGAACGGTAGGAGGCTGCGTAGGACACCGGCGGCGGCCAGGCGTGGAAGCCGGCGGAGAAGCCATAGGCGAGGGCGGTGTTGGGCACCCAGTCGGGGGCTCCGCGCTGGAAGTTCCTGGCCTTGGGGCACAGCAGGGTGGCGGGGACGAGGTAGGCGTTGCTGGCGCGATCCTCGGTCCACAGGGACAGGAAGTCGCGGTTGCCGTCCCAGTTGGTCCAGTCGTAGCTGCCGTCGGCGTTGCGCTGGTACCTGGGCACGAACAGGCCGTCGTAATCGCTGGAATAGGCGAGGTTGGCCAACTGCATCATGCGCAGGCCGTTGCCGCACTGGATCCCGCGCGCCGACTCGCGCACCAGGTTGACCGCCGGCAGCAGCATGCCGGCGAGGATGGCCACGATGGCGATCACCACCAGCAGTTCGATCAGGGTGAAGGCGCGCCGACGGGCGCGTGACGGGATCGCGGTCATGGACTGCTCCGATAGGGATCAGTCCATATTATAACGAAATAAATAACACCATTCCAGCCCCGGCTGGAATGAGTGGAAGCAGCCAGGGCAGGAGCGGATCCGGCCAGCCGGGTCAGGCCGGGGTGAGCAGCAGCACCCGGCAGGTGTGCGGCGCAAGGTCGAGGTCGAGGCCGTCCCGCGCCTGGGTCGCCGCACCGCCTTCCCAGAAGTCGCGCACCGCCAGCGGCCGCCCGGCGGGCAGGCCGGCGGCGGCGCAGTCGATGCGCAGGGTGCGCGGCTGCTCGCCGAAGTTGAAGGCGCCGACCACGGTGGTGGCGGGGTCGTGGCGCAGGCGGCCGCACCACAGCGTCGGGTATTCCTCGGCGAAGCGATCGAGCGGGCGCGGGTCGAGCACCGCGTCGGGTTGGTCGAGCAGCAGCTTGAGCAGGGCGGTGCGCTCGGGGGTGAGGGTCGACAGGCGGTCGCCGGCGAAGGTCATGCCGCCGGCGAACCACAGCGCCGAGACCCACATGCGCACCTCGGCCGCATTCAGGCGGTTGTCGTCGCTGCGCACGATCACGGTGTCGGGATCGTTGATCCACAGCCGGCGGTCGAGGTAGGTGCGGTTGATGATGTTGCGGCAGACGTTGGGGACGGTGGGGGCCTCGCGGAAGGGCTCGTTGCCGCGGTTCCAGTCGGGCAGGAAGTCGGTGCCGATGCGGCAGGCGTCGACCAGGCCGACCCCGGCCCCGAGCACGTTGGTGCAGGCGAGCAGCACGCGCCCGTCGCCGAAGCCGCGGCGGATCGCCGCCAGGCCGCGGCGCAGGGCCTGCACCCGGGTGGCGCCGGGGTCGGCGTAGACCCCGCCCTTGGCGGTCACCGCGCTCTCGTGCACCAGGAAGTCGAGCTTGGCGTAGTCGACGCCCCAGCCCGCCAGGGTGGCGAAGACGCCCTCCAGCCAGGCGCAGACCTCGGGCCGGGTGCAGTCGAGGATGGCGGTGCGGCAGCCGCGCCAGTCCATCGCCCACACCGTGGCGCCGGTGCGGTCCTGCACCAGCCAGCCGGGGTGCTCGGCGGCCAGGCGCGAGCGCTCCTCGACGAGGAAGGGCGCCAGCCACAGCCCGGGCCGGAAGCCGCGCCGGCGGATCTCCTGCACCAGCCACTGCGGCCCGTGCGGGAACCTGGCCGGGTCGGTGACCGTCCAGTCGCCCAGGGCGGCCTGCCAGCCGTCGTCGACCTGCACGTAGGCGAGCGGGAACTGCGCACGATTGGCCGCCAGCCAGTCGGCGTTCTCCAGCACATCGCGCTCGGTGACCTTCTCGAAGTAGTAGTACCAGCTGCACCAGCCGGTGGGCAGCGGACCGCCGGCGCGCGCCTGCATGCGCGCGCCCCAGCGCGCGGCGAAGGCCGTCAGCCGCGTCTCGGCGCCAGTCCCGGCCAGCGCCACCAGCTCCTCGGAGGCGACCTCGCCGCCGGGCGGGACGGCGATGCCGTCGCCCAGCGAGGTGGCGGTCAGCTCCGTCGGCCCGGTCTCGGCCAGGGTGACGGCGATGCGTGCCACCTGGTCGGCCGAGGTGATGAATCCCACCAGCAGGCTGGCGCCGCTGGAGACATGATTCAGCACCGTCACGAAGTCGGCGTGGAAGCGGTTGGCCGGCCGGCTGCCCTGCTCGGCGGGATCAGGGGCGGCGAAGGCGCGGTAGTCGGGATTGAGCAGCGGTTCGCGCTCGCCCCAGCGCACGCTCATCGCCGGGGTGGTCATGGTCCAGCCTTCGGTGTAGAGGCGCAGCTCGCGTCCGGGTCGGGCGAGCAGGCCGCCCTCGGCGCGAAAGCGGAAGGCGTCCAGGCGCAGCGTGGTGGCACCACGGTTGCTCACCGTGGCGCGGGCGGCGCCGTCACGGCAGGTGATGCGCAGGATGATGCCATCGCCGTCGGCCTGGGCGCCATCCGCCAGCACCTGCCAACGTTGCAGGGCCACTACCCGCCCGCCCACCACGACCTCGGGCCGGAAGCGGAGCCCCGGCGCGGCGGCGAAGACGATGGCCCCGGCGGCCTGGTCCCAGGTGGCGGGCGGGAGGGAAAGCGGATCGCTCATGGCGCCATCCTAGCGGTCACGCCGCCGGCCGGCCACCCCCCGGCCGGCGCGAGCGGAAGCGGCCAGGGCATGAGCGGAAACTGCCGTGTCAGGACCTAGACCCGCTGCGGCTTGCCGCTCGCCGCTGCGCGGTCGATGGCGCGGGTCAGGCGCAGGGTGGCGACGCCCTCGGCGAAGCTGCACGGCAGCAGCGCGGCATCTCCGGCGGCGGCCGCGGCCAGGAAGGCCTCGGCCTGGCGGCGGTAGACGTCCTTCTCGGCCACCAGCGCCTCGACCGCACCGCCGGCGCGGCGGATGCTGCCGTCCAGGCCCCAGCCGGCGAGGTGGGCCTCCCAGCCGCGCGCGCGCAGCGCCAGGCCGATGCCGTCCTGCTCCTGGCCGTCGCGCGCCACGCAGCTGGTGTGCACGGTGGCCACCGCCCCGGAGGCGAAGCGGATGGTGGCGGCGACCGCGTCGTCGACGTCGAACTGGGGTACGTCGGCCATGAAGCCGTGGGCGGCGCAGGCGCTGACCTCGACCGCCTCGCCCATCCACACCCGCAGCAGGTCGACCAGGTGGGTGGCCTGCTCGCTCAGCTGCCCGCCCGACTGCGCGCGGGTGCGCCACCACAGCGGGGGCGGCATGCCGCCGTGCCACCAGGCGTCGGCCACCGCCGGCGCGCGTTCGCCGCACAGGGCCTTGATGCGCCCCACCACCGCGCGCACGCGGTTGTGGTAGGCGGCCCCGGCGATGGTGCCGGCGGCGGCGAAGGCGGCGGCGGTGGCCTCGGCGGCGGCGAGGTCGCCGTCGACCGGCTTCTCGACCATCACCGCGCGCACCCTGCCGGCGCAGCCGCGCGCCACCGGGCCGGCGGCGGCGGGGGCGAGGCAGACATACACCGCGTCGAGGCGTTCGCGCGCCAGCATCGCCTGCCAGTCGCCATAGGCGGCGGCCCGGCGCGGCCTGGCCAGGGCCTCGGCCTTGGCCAGGTCGCGGCCGGCGACCGCGACGATCTCGGCGCCCGGCACCAGGACGATGGCGTCGAGGTGCTGGGGGGCGATCCAGCCCGTTCCGATCATGCCGATGCGCATGGTCATTCTCCGCTCCAGTCGATGGCGACCCCGAGGGTGCGCGAGGGATCGTTGGTGATGGCGGCGTAGGCCTCGGCCGCGCGCCGCCCGGGCAGGACGTGGGTGGTCAGGCCGGCCATGTCGATGCGCCCGGACGCCACCATGCTGGCGAACAGGTTGACGATGCGCCGTTCGTTCCAAGCCCCGTCGGCATGGCCGTCGTGGGCGCCGACCACGCGCAGGCCCTTGAGGATCACGTCGCCGGTCAGGCGCTGCTCGGCCGGGGTGCCGGTGTCGCCCAGCAGCACCACCGTGCCGCGGGCGCGGGCCATGCCCAGGGCGGCGGCGAAGACCTTGGGGTTGCCGGTGGCGTCGATCACCACCGCGGCGCCGCCGCCGGTGGCCTCGCGCACCGCCTCGCCGAGGGTGGCGACGTCGCCGGCCAGGCAGGTGGCGCCGATGCGGCGGGCGTGCTCCAGGCGGGCCTCGACCGGATCGATGCACACCAGCTGGGCGCCGGCGGTCTTGAGCCAGCGCAGCACCATCTGCCCGATCGGGCCGCCGCCGATCACCACCACCGGCTCGCCCAGCACCGCGCCGGCCGCCTGGGCGCCGATGAACGTGATCTTGGCGAGCGCGAACCAGGCCGCGAGCACCGGGTCGAGCCCGGCGGGCAGGGGGTGGCAGCCGGCGGCGTCGGCCACCAGCTCGGAGGCGTGGCCGCCGCGCAGGGCGACACGGGTGCCGGGCGGCAACTCGCTGTCGGCGCCCGCCTCGACCACCTCGCCGACCAGGGCGTAGCCCGGCCGCCAGGGGTAGCCGCCGCAGCGCTGGAACCAGCCGTCCCAGTGCGAGCCGGGGGCGAAGCGGCGGTTGAGCAGGATGCCTTCGGTGCCGTTCGAGATCAGGCTGGCGAGGGCGCGCACGCGCACCTGGCCCGGACGCAGCTGGCCGGGATCGAAATCCTCGATCGCCACTTTTCCTTGTTCCGGGAAACAGACGCGCTTGGCCATGATCGGCTCCTTGTGCTGGGATCATGCCCATCAGGGGCCGGTTATTCCATTCCGCCTTTTCCGCCACTGTTCTTGAAACCGGCTGGTCTGGTGCGAGGGTGGGGCATGGACCCGGCCGCCGGATGCGCTGAGCTGCTGGCCGCCCTGGGCGCCCGCCCGCCCCGCCTGGGGCTGGGCTACCGCACCCGCACCCGCGCCGGCTGGGACACCGGCTGGCACCACCACGAACTGGTCGAGCTGGTCTACCACCACCGCGGCTGCGGCCAGGTGCAGGCCGAGGGCGGAGCCGCGCTCGCCTATGCCGCCGGCGACGTCGAGCTGCACGCCCCGCGCGTGCGCCATCGCCAGCCGGGCACGCGCGACGGCGAGGACTGGTGCCTGCACCTGGTGCTGCCCTGCCGCTGGCCGGCGGCGCTGCCGGCGCTGGTGCATCTGCCGGCCGGGGCGGGGGCGTTCGCCGCCGCCGACCTCGCCGCCCTCACCGAGCATCCCGGCGCCGAGCTGCCGCCGGCGGCGGCGCTGGCGCGCGACCTGCGCGCGGGCGCCCTGCTCGCCGAGGCGCTGGCGGCGATCGGCCGCCCGCC
>JAKLKR010000067.1 GCA_023150565.1 Planctomycetota bacterium | reverse complement strand
AGAAGAGCAGATCCGTCGCCTCAGCCCGTCAGCTCCGCCACCCCGGCGGCGGGGATGGCGAGGCGGTGCAGGCCGGCGCCCAGGTGCACGCGGGTGCGCGCCACCTGGCGCCCGCGGCAGTCGTGCACCACCAGGGTGCGCTCGCCCAGGTCCTCGGGCAGATCGAGCACCACCCCCGTGCCGAGGGTGGCGTTGACCACCAGCAGGGTGGCGGGGATGCCGGTCGCCGGCGCCGCCACCACCTGGTCGTAGACCGCCAGCACGCGCTCGCTGGCGTCGCCGGCCTCGATCAGCGGATAGGCCGCCGCCGCCTGGTGCGGAGCCAGCCAGCCGTCCAGCAGCACCGCCCGGTGGCGGTTCCACCACCCGGTCCAGAAGGTCGCCATCTCGCGCTGGGGGGCGGGGATGCGGTCGAGCGGCATCGACCACTGCGGCACCGCGAAGAGCACGTTGAGCAGCTGCAGCGCGGCGTTCTCCACCGCCTCGCCGGGATGCCACATCAGCATGTCGGCGTGCGCGGCGGTGCTGCCGCACAGCAGGCGCACGTCGATGGTGCGGCGGCGGTTGGTGAGGGCGTCGGCGGGGCAGTCGCCGGCGCGCAGCAGGTTGCCGTAGGTGCGCATCAGCGGGCCGACATAGCCCTGGCGGAACTCGATCAGCAGGTCCGGCTTGAGCGCGCGCAGCCGGCGCATGGCGTCGGACAGCAGGCGGTCGACCGCCTCATCGACGTCGCCGATGTCGCGGCCATCGCCGGCGCCCTGGGGCTCCGAACCATCGCCGT
Source organism: Planctomycetota bacterium (assembly GCA_023150565.1). Classification (GTDB taxonomy): domain Bacteria; phylum Planctomycetota; class UBA11346; order UBA11346; family UBA11346; genus JAKLKR01. The sequence continues at coordinate 22,114 of JAKLKR010000067.1, read as the reverse complement.
GGAAACTGTCGACGAAGTCGAGCTTGAAGCCGTCCAGGTCCCACTCGACCAGGGCGCGCTCGTAGGTGGCGATCAGGTACTCGCGCACCTCCGGGTAGCGCGGATCGAGGATCGAGGCGCGCATGCGCGCGTCGTGGCGCAGGTAGCGCCCGGCGAAGCGCCCATGCGCCTGCGCGCACTCGCCCACGAAGGGCACGGAATACCACAGCAGGAACTGCATGCCGAGCGCGTGCACCGCGTCGACGAAGGCGCGCATGGCGGGAATGCGCTCCGGCCGCCAGTCGCCGCACCAAGCGTAGCCGCGGCTGCCGTCGGTGCACTGCCAGCCGTCGTCGACGATCACCGCCGCGCAGCCCATGGCCTTGGCCAGGCGGCACTGCTCGACCACCCGCGGCACGTCGAGGGCCTGGTGGAAGCTGTACCAGGTGGAATACATCGGCCGCCGCCCGCAGTCGGGCACCGCCATCGGCGGGTAGAGGGCCGCCCACCAGGCGCCGATGTCGGCCAGCGGACGCTGGAAGGGCAGCGCGCGGCGGTCGATGCGCACCACCACCCGGTGGCTGGCGGCGGGCTGGCGCAGCGAGCGGAACAGGCGCAGGCGCACGCGCAGGTCGGCGTGCTCCTCGTTGACCCCGGCCTCCAGCTCGGCCGGGTGCAGGCCGTCGTCGAGCGCCACCGTGAGCAGGTTGCCGTCCTGCTGGTCGAGCAGGCTGATCACCGGGGCCTGCGCGGTGGCCTTGCTCACCACCCGCGCCGGCGCCCAGTCCGGCCGCACCTGGCGGTCGTGGTCGGCGTTGCTGCGCCAGATCGAGTACACCCCCGGCGAGGGCAGGCGCAGCAGCACGTCGAGGGCCGGCGGCGGCGCGGCGCTGCCGGCGCTCAGGTCGAGGGTGAGCAGGGCCAGGCCGGGTTCCGGCTCGGCGAGGCTGGCGGCGACCTGGAAGCCCACCCCGCCCTGCAGGGCCAGGGTCATCCCCAGGACCTGGGTGAGGGGCAGGGAGACGGGCGGCATGCTGTCCATGTGATGGACTATGACGAGACTGCGCACCTGTTTCCATGGCGGGGATGTGCCATTGGTGTCATATTTGTGACATGGACCGCGTCCTCGATGTGGTGACCGGCGGCGGTCTCGCCGCGCTCCCGCGCACCCTCCGCCTGGCCTGGGAGCGGGCCGCCCCGCCCTACCGCCAGGAGCCGGCGCGGCGCGCCCAGCGCCACGTCATCATCCAGCTCACCCTCGCCGGCGAGGGGCGGCTGTGGCCGGCCGGCGGCTTCGCCGGCGACGGCATCGCCATCCCGCCCGGCCTGGCCCTGCTGGCGATCACCCGCGACGCCCCCCTGGCCTACGGCCTGGGCCGCGCGCCCACGTGGGAGTTCGCCTACGCCAACCTCGCCGGCAGCGCCGCCGAGGCGGTGGCCGCCGAATTGATCGCCGGGCGCGGCCACCTGCTGCCGCTCGCCCCCGGCCATCCGGCGGTGCAGGGCCTGCTGCACCGCCTGCCGGCGGCCGGCTCGGCCACCGCCACCCTCGACGCCGGCGCCTCGGCGCGCATCGCCTGGGAGCTGCTGAGCGCGCTCGCCGAGGGCCCGGCGGAGGACCCCGGCCACGACCTCGCGGCGCAGGCGATGGCCTGGCTGCGCACCCGCCTGGGCGAGGACGTGGGGGTGGCGGACGCCGCCGCCGCCCTGGGGGTGAGCCGCGAGCACCTCACCCGGGTGTTCGCCGCCGGCGTCGGCCAGACCCCGGCGGCGTGGCAGCGCCAGCAGCGCCTCGACCTGGCCGAGAGCCTGCTGCGCGACCGCGGCCGCACCGTGGCCGAGGCCGCCCGCCGCTGCGGCTTCGCCTCCGCCAGCCACTTCATCACCGCCTTCCGCAGCCGCCACGGCACCACCCCGCGGCGCTGGCGGGGGTGATCCGAAGTCGATCCTGCGAACACGGACATCGACAGGAGGACTCGCGGGCCGGCCCCCGGCGGGGTAGACTGCGGTCATGCGCCGCCACCTGCCGGGATTCACCCTGATCGAGCTGCTGGTGGTGATCGCCATCGTGGCGGTGCTGGCCGCCATGCTGATGCCGGCGGTCAACCTGGTGCGCGATGCCGCGCGCGGCGCCAATTGCGCCGCCAACCTGCGCCAGATGGGGATGGCCGACTTCGCCTATGCCCAGGACTGGGAGGGCTCCATCGCCCCCGCCTACGCCAATGACGCCTCCGGCGCCGCGCTGTGGGACCGCTGGTGGTACCGCAACCTCGACCTGCTCGACAAGCTCGACCAGGTCACCAGCCCAAACATCGGCATCAACACCAGCGACCGGCAGAACAAACGCAGCTCCCGCGCGCGCTACCTCCCCTGCCCCCTGACCCGCCCGATCCCCGGGGGGATGGACCCGATGAGCGGCTGCTATGCCATGAACGCCAGCCTGCCGGACGGACCCCAGTGGGGGGTGGCGAATTCGACCAGCCGCATCGTGCTCGCCGCGGTCGCCAGCCCCAGCCGGGTGATGCTGTTCGGAGACTCGGTGAACAGCGGCTGCCTGTTCAATATCGGCGGAGCGGCCCTCTACACCCCGGCGCAGGAGGGCACGCTGGTGAACAACAATGCCGCCGCCTACCGCCATCGTGCCCGCTGCCAGGCGGTGCACTTCGACGGCCACGTCGAGGGATGGCTGCGCGCCGACCTGACCGCCGACACCTCGCACTGGAGCTGGTGACCATGCACGCTTGCGCCCTCGAACTCCGCCCCGCCAACCGCGCGGCCGGCTTCCGCATGGCCGGCTGGTGGGTGTGGTGCGGTGCCGCGGCCCAGGGCGACGATGGCACCTGGCACCTGTTCGCCTCGCGCTGGCCGCGACGGCTGCCATTCTTCCGCGGCTATGTGGTGGCCTCGGAGGTGGTGCGCGCGGTCGCCGACCGCCCCGAGGGACCCTACCGCTTCGCCGAGGTGGTGCTGCCGGCACGTGGCGCCGGCAGCTGGGACGGGCGCATGACCCACAACCCCACCCTGCTGCGCTGGGGCGGGAAGTGGTACCTCTACTACATCGGCGCCACCTATGCCGGCGCGGTGCCGGATGCCGCCGCGCTAACCGCCGGCACGCCGGTGGTCGACCAGGCCTATGCCACGGTGCGCATCGGGGTGATGGAGGCGGACCGCCTGGAGGGCCCCTGGCGGCGCCTCGACTATCCGGTGCTGCAGCCGCAGGCGGGAGCCTGGGACGCCAGCGTGGTCACCAACCCGGCGCCGTGCCTGGCGCGCGACGGCTCGGTGCTGCTCTACTACCGCTCCAACACCCCCCAGGGCCTGCGCATCGGTCTGGCCACCGCGCCGACGCCGCTGGGGCCGTTCACGCGCGCGGGCGACCGCCCGGTGCTCGACCTGCCCGACGGCAACCACGTCGAGGACCCCTTCGTATGGTGGGACGGGACGCGCTACCGCATGATCGCCAAGGACATGACCGGCGGCATCACCGGCGAGCGCCACGCCGGGGCCCATCTGGTCTCGTCTGACGGCCGCACCTGGACGGTGGGGGCGCCGGCGCGGGCCTATTCCCGCCAGGTGGACTGGGATGACGGCAGCAGTTCCCGGCTGGGCTGCCTGGAGCGTCCCTACCTGCTGTTCGACGCCGACGGCCGGCCCTCGCACCTGCTCGGCGCCACCGCCGACGGGCCCGGGGGGTTCGACCACGCCAGCGAAACCTGGAACGCCGTACTCCCCCTGGTCTGAGCACGAGGCCCCATGCGCACCCTGCTGCCCTGCCTGCTGGCCGCCGCCGCGGCCGCCGCCGAACCCTTCAACGGCAACCTGGAGCTGGGCGAGGTGGGGCAGGCGGCGCCCGGCTTCCACCTGCGTCAATTCTTCCTGCCCACCGTGCCGGTGACAGCCCACCTGCCGCTGACCGCCGACGACGGGGCCGGCGGACGCTGCCTGCGCATGCCGGGGGTGCGCGGGCGGGTGGAGTACGATGTCGGGCCCATGCGCTTCACCCTTGAGCGCGACGGCGAGGCCGAGCTGTCGTTCCGCCTGCGCGCCGATGCCGCCGAGGATGGCTCCTTCGACCCCGCCCAGCAGGTGGTGGTCGACCTGCGCGCCTTCGATCCGCGCGCCCTGCAGTGGAAGCCGGTGGCGGAGCGCTACCCGGTGCTGACCGCCTTCGCGCTCAGGCCGGAGCGCGTCTGGCGCAGCCACATCCGGCGCATCGCGGTGCGCGGCGGCTTCCCCTACGCGCTCGCCTTCCGCTGCTCGACCCTGCCGCCGGGCACCCTCAACGCGCTCGAGATCGACGACCTGGCGGTGCGTCCCCTTGATGTGCCGGCGACGACCGCGGACGAGGCGGCGGTGCTCGGCCTGCGCGAGCCGGCGGTGTACCACCCCGACGAGCGGGTGGAGCTGCGCGTGCGCGCGCGCCTGGCCGAGGCCGGCGGCCCGCTGGCGGCGGCGCTGGTCGACGACCACGACGGCGCCGTGGTGGCGCGCCAGGAACTGGCGCTGGAACCCCTGGAGGCGGCACCGGGGCGCGACGGGCGCCGCACCTGGGGCGCACGCTGGGCGCTGCCCGCGCCGCGCTTCGGCAGCTTCAGCACGGTGCTGGCCCGCGACGGCGTCCTGCTGCGCTGCTGCGGCGGCGACCTGGTGGTGGCGCGGCCGCCGGTGCGCCATCCCGCCGGCAGCCCCGGCGCCAGCCTGGGCGCCAACCTGGAGAGCTATGTCCCCCTGCCGCTGACGCCGACCACCGAGCCGACCATGCACACCGTCACCGGCCGCCCCGGCGACGAGGTCGAGCTGCTGCGCCTGGCCGGGGTGCAGGCGGTGCGGGTGTGGGCGGACTGGAACCTGGTCGAGCCGGAGCCGGGCCGTTTCCGCGCCGACGTGCTGGGACGCCAGCTCGACGCCCTCGCCGCCGCCGGGATGGAACCGCTGCTGGTGCTGGGCACCACCTTCACCCACGCCCCGGCGCCCACGGCACGGCCGCTCAAGGGCACCCTGCCGGCCTGGCTGTACCGCGACGCCACCCTGCGTCCTGGCACGGTGGTCCCGCCGATGGCGGCCTGGGACGGCTACGTCGCCGCCTGCCTGCGCCTGTTCGGCCCGCGGGTACGCTGGTGGGAGGTGGTGAACGAGGCCTCCAACGGCTGGAGCGCCGAGGAGTACCTCCCGCGGCTCGAGAGCGCCCACCGCCTGATCAAGCAGGCGCGGCCCGACGCGGTGGTGGTGGGCAACGGCGCCACCGGCGACGTCGGCCCGCGACCGCTCGACTGGACCCGGGCCCTGGCCGCGCTGCACCACGAGCGATTCCTCGATGCCATCGCCTTCCACCCCTATCAGGCCGAGCTCGACCTGCGGGGCCAGGACCGCTTCAAATACCGCGATCTGGTCGCCGGCCTACGTGGCCTGCTGCGCGAACCGCGGCCGCTGTGGAACACCGAGTGCTACTACCTGCTGCCGGCCGGCCGCACCCAGGGCGTGAGCGCCGACGAGCAGTCGACCTACGAGGCCGGCGACCTCCAGCGCCACTACCTCGACGGTCTGTGGCATGGGGTGGCGGTCAGCACGGCGCCGCTGTGGGACAGCCTGACCAAGCGCCGGCGCGGTGCCGCGCTGGTGCCCAACCAGGTCTTCGCCGGACTCAACGCCCTGTCCTGCCTGCTCGAGGGGATGGCCGGACTGGAGCGCATCGAGGTCAACCCGCTGGTGCGCAGCGGGGTCTTCGCCAGCGCCGACGGCCGGCGCGGTCTGGGCGTGGTCTACGACCTGCGCCCGGGCGGCTCGCATTGGCAGGCGCCGGCCACCGGCTTCGCCGGGGTCGAGATCCTTGACCTGTTCGGCAATCCCCTGGCCGCCAGCGGAGAGCTGCGCTGCAGCGCCGATCCGCTGTTCCTGCGCGGTGATCCCGCCACCATCGCCGCGCTGCTGCGCGCCTCGCGCTGGCGGGTGGCGGAGCCCCTCGCCCTGGCCGCGACGGTGGTTGGGGGGCGCCTGCACCTGGAGGCGGCCAACCGCACCGGCCTGGCGGCGGCGGCCACGGTGGAATTCCCGGGCAGCGGCCTGCCGGCGGTTGACTGCCGCTTCCACGCCGCCGAGCGCCTGGCCGTGGCGCTGCCGGCGGCGGTGCTGCCGGCGGCGGTGCTGCCGGCGCGCCTGCCGTGGACGGCGCGCGCCGACGGCGAGCCGGCGGGCGGCGGCAGCCTGGAGCTGGGCGCGGCGCGGCCGGTGCTGGCGCTGACCCTCGACCAGCCGCTGCGCGCCACCCTGGCGCGGGGCAGCGCGCTCACCCTCACCGCCCATGCCGACCACCTCGCCATCGCCGCCAGCGTGCCCGAGGCCGTGCCGCGCCCGGCGCCCGACGGCCGCCTGTACGAGGGCTCGGCGCTGGAGGTGTTCGTCGACGCCGCCCCCGGCTTCCGCCCGGACTGCGACCAGGTGGCGGGCGGGGCCGAGAAGATGGCCGTGACCCAGTACATCGCCACGGCAGTCCCTAGCCCCGGCGGCCAGACCCTGTGGTCGCACGCCCACCGGCGGCCGCAGGCGGCGAGCACGGCACGGGCCAGCCGCACGCGCAACGACGGCGGCTGGCAGGTGCTGCTGGAGGTGCCGTGGGACGAGCTGGTGGCCCCCGGCGGCGCGCCGGCGGTGATCGGCCTCAACGCCGAGATCGACCGTCTGGCCGGCAAGGAGTCGTGGGGCGCGCTGCCCGGCGAATCCTACCGCCGGCGCCTGCATTACCCGCTGCTGGCGCTGCCGGCCGAGGTGGTGGCGCGCGGCCGCGAACCGGCCCGGGCGCTGGCGCTGTACGGCGCCGCACCGCTGGCCGACGGCGGCTTCGACAGCGACGGCGCGTGGCGGATCCAGGGCGCCCATCCCGCCCTGCGCATCGCCGACGGCGCCGGCTGGGGCGGGTCGCGCGGGGTCGACATCACGATGGCGCCCGCCGAGTCCGCCAGCCTGCCCGCGCGCCTGGCGGTGTACCAGCGCCTGCCCTGCCGCCCGCGCAGCGGCCGCATCGCCCAGGTCAGCTTTCTGCTGCGCCTGACCGACCTGCGCTGCGCGCTCGAGCGCACCCCCGACGGCTACCGCTGCGGCTTCTCGGCCTATCTGCACTTCCGCGACGGCGCCGCCGGGGTCGAACTGAACAACGAGGGCCTCGGCCTGGGCAGCGCAGTGCTGGGCAGCCAGGAGTGGACGCTGATGGGCTTCCGCTGCCCCATCCCCGATCAGGCCAGCGAGCTCACCCTGTCGCTGGGCACCCGCGGCCCGGTCAGCGGCCGGGTGCAGATCGACGCGGTCGACATAGCCTTCCTCGAACCCTGAGCCCCCCGGACCGCCATGACCCTGCGCCCCGCCCTGTTCGCCGCCATCCTGACCACCGGCCTGGCCGTCGCCGCCGAGCCCGCACCGGTGGTGGTGCTGTGCGGCGACTCGACCATGGCCCACCACCCCCCCGCCCAGGCGGTGGCCGGCTGGGGCGACCACCTGGGCGCCTTCACCGCCCCGGGGGTGACGGTGATCAATGCGGCGCGCAGCGGCGCCAGCACCAAGACCTACCGTGCCGAGGGGCTGTGGACCAAGGCCCTGGCCAGCAAGCCGACCTGGGTGCTGATCCAGTTCGGGCACAACGACTCGCACGGCGCCGGCAAGCCCGAGAGCACCGCCGCCGACGGCGACTTCCGCGACAACCTGCGCCTGATGGTCGATGAGGTGCGCGCCGCCGGGGCCCGCCCGGTGCTGATCACCCCGGTGCAGCGCCGCACCTGGGCCAAGGACGGCACCCTCAGCGACGGCCTCGCCCCCTACGCCGCCAGCACGGTGGCGGTGGCGGCGGAAAAGAAGGTGCCGCTGGTCGACCTGCACCGCCGCAGCGGCGCCGAGTACCTGCGCATGGGCAAGGAGGGCACCGAGGCGCTCAACCCCGCCCCCGGCGACCGCAGCCACTTCACCCAGGCCGGCGCCCGCCTGGTGGCGGAATGGGTGGTGGCGGAGCTGCCCCAGGACTACCCGCGCGCCAGCGTGCCGGCCCCGGCGGCAGCGGCGACGCCGGCCGCCGCGGCTCCGGCCAGCACCGGGGCCTACCAGCCGACCGGCTACTGAGCCGCGGACGGGATCGCTGCCATGCATCCGCTGGTGCGCATCGCCTATGTCGGCTTCAAGCGCATCGACGCCGGCTGGAGCTTCACCCACCGCTCCAGCCCGTTCTGGCGGCTGTACCACGACTTCGATCCCGGGGCAGCGGTCGAGGGCCCGGACGGCCGCTTCGCCCTCGATCCCGCCCAGGTGCTGCTGCTGCCCGCCGGCACGGTGTTCTCGGCGGTGCCGCCGGAGCGGCCGGTGCGCCACTTCTATCTGCACTTCACCGTCGACGATCCCGCTCGCCGGCTGCCCACCACCCCCTGCGCGCTGGCGGTCGACCCCCTGCTGCGCACCCAGCTCGGCGACGGCGCCGCCGGCAGCTGGACACGCGACGACAGCCTGCGCGCCTGCGCGCTCGCCTACCAGGTGCTGGCGCGCCTGCCGCCGCGCGCCGGCAGCGCCGGCGAGGACGACCCCGACCGCGACCTGGCGGTGCGCCACATCCGCGAGAACCTCGCCACCCCGATCACCGTCGCCCAGCTGGCGCGCATCGCCGGGGTGGGGGTCGACCACTTCATCCGCCGCTTCGCCCGGCGCCACGGCACCACCCCGGCGCGCTACCTGGCCGTCGAGCGCCTGGCCCTGGCGCGCCACCTGCTCGCCACCTCCGAGGAACCGCTCGACGAGGTCGCCCGGCGCTGCGGCTATGCCAGCCGCGGCCACCTCGCCACCGCGGTGCGCCGCGCCACCGGCCAGACCCCGGGGGCGCTGCGCCGGGCCGCCGCCATCGGTGACGAGTAATCCCACAGCCGGGTCGCCGCGGAAGCGGCTAGGATGGGGCCATCACCCCATGCCACGGAGGCCGCCATGCGCCCCATCGCCACCATCCTCGCCCTGATCGCCTGCTGCGCCGCCCCCCTCGCCGCCGGCGACGAGGCCGCCACCAAGGGCAAGCACCCGCGCCTGGCCGAACTGAAGCAGAAGTTCGACGCCAACCACGACGGCAAGCTGGACGAGACCGAACGCGCCGCGGCACGCGCCTTCGTGTCGCAGAAGCTGAAGGAGAAGCACCCCCAGGCGTTCGCCAAGGCCGATGCCGACGGCAATGGCGAACTGAGCAAGGAGGAGATGCAGGCGCTGCGCGAGAAACTCAAGGCCCACCGCGCCGAGAAGAAGCAGGGCGGCGAGGGCAAGGCCGGCAAGGCCGACAAGGCCGCGAAGTAGGGTCTCACGGGTACGACCCGGCAGCAACGCCACGACCCGCTGCACAGGCAGCGGGTCGTGGCGTTTTCAGCAGGCGGCCGCGTCGGCCGCGTGGTCAGGACCGGGCTCAGCCGGCGGCGCTGTCGGCCTTCTCGCCGGCCTCGCCCTCGGCGTCGGCCTCGCCGCTCAGACGGGCCAGGCGCTCGGCGTAGGGACCTTCGATCTTGGTGACGAAGGTGAGGATCTTGGCGCGCTTCTCGTCCGAGATGCGGGTGCCGAGGGCCTCGGCCATCTGCATGCGGTCGAGCTTGGTGGGATGGACGGCTCCCGTCTGAATGACGTTGAGGAGGAGCTTGGCGGCGCACTGCTTGGGGGTCATGGCGGGCATGCTGGGAAGCCCGGCTGGGCTGTAAATGGGCCGGGTGAGGCCCCGCCTGCCGAGTCTTGACAGGGCCTGCGGAGGCTTTGCAACGAAATAGCCAGATTGCCGCACTGTTATAAACGATAGTCACTTACGACCAGATGCCGGTGCCGGTGGCGGTCCCGCCAGCAGGGACTTGCCCTGAGCAGATGTGCGATTATGTTTGATATCACACGATGAAACACCGGCTCGCCCATGAACGCCAGGCGGAACTGCGCGCGCTGCTCACCGAGCACGGCGCGGTGTCGGTGGCGGAACTGGCCCGGCGCTGGGACGTGAGCGAGATGACCATCCGCCGCGACCTCGCCGCGCTCGCCGCCGAAGGCGCGGTGGCGCGCGTGCACGGCGGCGCGGTGGCGGGCGGCCGGCTGCGCTTCGGGGCCCGCCTCGAACGCAACCGCGCGGGCAAGTCGGCGGCCGCCGCCAAGCTCGCAACCCTCCTGCCCGAGCGGGGATGCGTCTACCTCGACGGTTCGACCACGATCTACCACCTGGCCGAGGCGATCAGCCGCCGGGGCGGCCTGACGGTGGCCACCAACAACCTCGACACCTTCATGGCCCTGGGCCGCAACGCCGGCATCGAGGCGATCCTGATCGGCGGCCAGCTCAACCGCGAGACCGACAACTTCGTCGGCAGCCACGCCCGCCGGGTGCTGGAGGGGCTGGCCTTCGCCGCCGCCTTCTTCAGCGCCTTCGCCCTGCATCCCACCCTGGGTCCGTCCGAACCCTCGCCCGAGGATGCCGAGGTGAAGCGCCAGGTGTGCGGGCGCGCCGCCGCCATCCACCTCGCCGTCGACCACCAGAAGCTGGGCGAATCCGCCGCCGGCTGCTGGGCCACCGACCCCGCCCGCACCATCCTCGCCACCGATCTCGATCCCGCCGATCCGCGGCTGGATCCCTACCGCACCGCGTTCAACCGCATCCTCTGAAAGACATCCCCATGGCCACCGCCGTCGTCCTCCCCAAGCAAGGCAACAGCGTCGAATCCTGCGTCATCAAAGGCTGGCTGAAGAAGGTCGGCGACGCGGTCAAGGAGGGCGACGCCCTCTGCGAGGTCGAGACCGACAAGGCCACCGTCGAGGTGCCCTCGAGCGCCAGCGGTGTGCTGCTGGCGATCTTCCGCCCGGCCGGCGACGACGTGCCGGTGCAGACCGCGATCTGCGCGGTGGGCAACGCCGGCGAGGATGTCGCCGCCCTGGCTCCGGCGGGGGCCGCGCCGGCGGCGCCGGCCGCACCAGCGGCCTCTTCCCTGGGAGCGCCGGGCTCCAGCCCGGCTCTTCAGGCGGCACCAACTGCCGGGCTGGAGCCCGGCGCTCCCAGGGAAGCCAGCAGCGCTGCCGACGCCGGCAGCTCGCCACGCGCCCGCGCCGCCGCCCAGGCCGCCGGCATCGACATCGCCCGGGTGCCCGCCAGCGGCCCCCAGGGCCTGGTGATCGAGCGCGACGTGCAGGCGGTGGCCAGCGGCCAGGCCCAGCTCACCCCGGCTGCGCGCGCCGCCGCCGCCGGCGGCCTGGCGGTGCCCGCCAGCGGCACCGGCATCGGCGGGCGGGTGCTCGCCGGCGACCTCGGCGCCAGCGCCCCGGCCGCCACGGCCAAGCCCGCCTGCGCCGCCCCGGCCGCGCCCGGCGCGGTCACCGACACCCCGGTCAAGGGCATCCGCAAGATCGTCGCCGAACGCATGCGCGCCTCGCTCGGCGGCACCGCCCAGCTCACCCTCAACGCCACCGCCAAGGCGGTGGCGATCCAGGCCTGGCGCGCCAAGGCCAAGGCCTCGGCCGAGGCCCTCGGCCTGCCCGGGATCTCGATCAACGACCTGGTGATGTTCGCGGTCAGCCGCACCCTGCCGCGCTTCCCAGCCCTCAACGCGCACTTCCTTGGCGACAAGGTGCGCCAGTTCGCCGACGTCAACCTGGGGGTGGCGGTCGACACCGACAAGGGCCTGATGGTGCCGGTGCTGGCCCAGGCCAACCGCAAGTCGCTGGCGCAGATCGCCGGCGAGTTCAAGCCCCTGGCCAAGGCCTGCCAGGCGGGCAAGGCCACCCCGGAGCAGCTCACCGGCGGCACCTTCACCATCACCAACCTCGGCGCCCTCGGCATCGAATACTTCACCCCGGTGCTGAACGCGCCCGAGGTGGCGATCCTGGGCGTGGGCGGCCTCGCGCTCAAGCCCTACGAGGGCAAGGACGGGGTCGAGTTCCTGCCCGCCCTGCACCTCAGCCTGACCATCGACCACCAGGCCCTCGACGGCGCCCCCGCCGCCCGCTTCCTCCAGGCCCTGGTGGCGGCGCTCGAGAACATCGACGTGCTGCTCGCCGCCTGACCCCCCGACGCCACGGAAACCACCATGTCCTACGATCTCATCGTCATCGGTGCCGGCCCTGCCGGCTATGTCGCCGCCGAACGCGCCGGCGCCCACGGCAAGAAGGTGCTGCTGGTCGAACGCGAGGAGCACCTCGGCGGGGTCTGCCTGAACTGGGGCTGCGTGCCCACCAAGGCCCTGCTGGCCTGCGCCAAGACCTACTACAACGCCAGCCACGGGGCCGCCTACGGCGTCAGCGCCGACAACGTGCGCTTCGACCTCGCGGTGGCGATGGCGCGCAAGCAGAAGGTGCAGGACGGCCTGCGCCAGGGCATCCGCGGCCTGATGAAGAAGTTCAAGGTCGAGGTGGTGCTGGGCACCGCCAAGCTGGTGGCCAAGGACACCGTCGAGGTCGGCGGCGCCCGCCACCAGGCCAAGGCCATCCTGGTGTGCACCGGCAGCCGTCCGGCCAAGCCGCCCATCCCCGGCCTCGACCTGCCGCATGTGAAGGACAGCAGCGCCATCCTCTCGCTGACCGCCCTGCCCAAGCGCCTGGTGGTGATCGGCGGCGGGGTCATCGGGGTCGAATTCGCCTGCTTCTTCGCCAGCGTCGGGGTGGCGGTCGAGGTGGTCGAGCTGATGCCCGAGATCACCCCCGGCATCGACACCGAGTGCGCCAGGATCCTGCGCGAGGAACTGGCCGCCAAGGGGGTTAAGTTCCACCTCGGCCACAAGGTCACCAAGGTCACCGCCGAGGCGGTGCACCATGTCGACGCCGCCGGGGTCGAGACCGCCACCGCTTCCGACACCGTGCTGGTGTGCATCGGCCGCACCCCCAACACCGACGGCCTCGGGCTGGAGACCGTGGGCGTGGACGTGAAGAACCGCCTGGTCCAGGTCGACGAGCGCTGCCGCACCAACGTGCCCGGGATCTGGGCGGCGGGCGATTGCGCCAGCCGCATCATGCTCGCCCATGTCGGCAGCCGCATGGCCGAGGTGGCGGTGCGCGACATCTGCGGCGAGAGCGACCGCATGCGCTGGAGCGCCATCCCCGGCGTCATCTACACCAGCCCCGAGGTGGCCGGCGCCGGCCTCACCGAGGAGGCGGCCAAGGCCCAGGGCATCCCGGTCAGGGTCGCCAAGTGGAACCTCGCCGCCAACGGGCGCTTCCTCGCCGAATTCGGCGGCAAGGGCCTGGTCAAGGCGGTGCTGCACGAGAAGACCGGCGTGCTGCTGGGCGTGCACGGCGTCGGCGGCGGCGTCAGCGAGCAGGTCGCCGCCTGGTCGGCGATGATCGAGGCCGAGTTCCGCCTGCGCGAACTGACCGAACTGGTCTTCCCCCATCCCACCGTGAGCGAAGCGCTGCGCGATGCGGCGTGGACCATCGCCCACTGATCCTCCCCTTCCTCCTCCAACCCCTCCGAACCCCGAGCCCCCCATGCCCAAATCCCAGATCGTCGATCCCAAGCAGGTCCGCCAGGCGCAGGTCCTCAAGCTGCCCGAGATCCCGGTGAACCAGTACAAGGTGCCGCTCGCCGACGAGCGCAAGCGCTACGGCGACCCGCGCCTGGTGGGCGTGCTCGAGGACATGCTGATCATCCGCGAGTTCGAGGCCATGCTGCAGAAGGTCAAGCTCGAGGGCAGCTACGAGGGCATCAAGTACGACCACCTCGGGCCGGCGCACCTGTCGATCGGCCAGGAGGCCTCGGCGGTCGGCCAGGCGCTCAACCTCAGCACCGACGACTACATCTTCGGCTCGCACCGCAGCCACGGCGAGATCCTCGCCAAGGGCATGTCGGCGATCCGCACCCTCGCCGACGCCGACCTGACCAAGGTGATGGGCGGCTTCGACGGCGGCGCCTGCCTCAAGGTGGTCGAGAAGGGCGCCAGCGGCAGCACCAAGGACCTCGCCACCGAGTTCCTGGTCTATGGCGCCCTGGCCGAGATCTTCGCCAAGATCACCGGCTTCAACAAGGGGCTCGGCGGCTCGATGCACGCCTTCTTCACCCCCTTCGGCATCTACCCCAACAACGCCATCGTCGGCGGCTCGGCCGACATCGCCACCGGCGCGGCGCTGTTCAAGAAGTGCAACCAGCAGAAGGGCATCGTCATCGCCAACATCGGCGACGCCTCGATGGGCTGCGGCCCGGTGTGGGAGGCGCTCAACTTCGCCAGCATGGACCAGCTTGAGACCCTGTGGGAGGAGGGCTACAAGGGCGGCCTGCCGATCATCTTCAACTTCTTCAACAACTTCTACGGCATGGGCGGCCAGACCTGCGGCGAGACCATGGGCTACGGCTTCCTCGCCCGCGTCGGCGCCGGCGTCAACGACGACGCCATGCACGCCGAGCGCGTCGACGGCTACAACCCCCTGGCGGTGGCCGACGCGGTCATCCGCAAGCGCAAGCTGATCGAGGAGCGCCGCGGCCCCGCCCTGCTCGACACCATCACCTACCGCATCAGCGGCCACTCGCCCTCGGACGCGTCCAGCTACCGCGAGAAGGCCGAGATCGAGGCCTGGCAGCAGGCCGACCCGATCCTGGCCTATTCCGCCGAGCTGATCAAGGCGGGGGTGTGCAGCGAGGCCACCTACGCCGACCTGCGCGCCAAGGTCAAGGCGCTGATGATCAAGACCCTCAAGCTGGCCATCGACCCGGTGCTCAGCCCGCGCATGGACGCCGAGGCGATCGGCGAGCTGATGTACTCCAACAGCAAGGCGCCCAGGCTCTCGGCGCGCGAGCCGGTGCTGCGCGAGAAGCTGGCCGACAACCTGCGCACCAAGCAGATCGCCGGCAAGGTGCGCTCGCTGGTCGGCCAGACCGCGGCGGTGCCCAAGGCCAAGCAGTACAACGTCTCGGACGCCATCTTCGAGGCCATGGCCCACCACTTCGCCACCGACCCCACCCTGGTGGCGTACGGCGAGGAGAACCGCGACTGGGGCGGCGCCTTCGGCGCCTACCGCGGCCTCACCGAGCTGCTGCCCTACCACCGGCTGTTCAACAGCCCGATCTCCGAGGCCGCCATCGTCGGCACCGGGGTCGGCTACGCCCTGTGCGGCGGCCGCGCGGTGGTCGAGCTGATGTACTGCGACTTCCTCGGCCGCGCCGGCGACGAGGTGTTCAACCAGATGGCCAAGTGGCAGTCGATGAGCGCCGGCGTGCTCAAGATGCCGCTCACCCTGCGCATCAGCGTCGGCGCCAAGTACGGCGCCCAGCACTCGCAGGACTGGGTGGCGATGTGCGCGATGATCCCCGGGCTCAAGGTCGCCTTCCCGGTCACCCCCTACGACGCCAAGGGCATCCTGCACACCGCCCTCAACGGCACCGACCCGCTGGTCTACTTCGAGAGCCAGCGCCTGTACCAGAACGGCGAGGAGTTCGCCAAGGACGTCCCCGCCGGCTTCTATGAGATCCCCGAGGGCGCCCCCGCCCTGCGCCGCCCGGGCAAGGACCTCACCATCCTGACCATGGGCTCGACCATGTACCGCGCCCTCGACGCGGCCAAGATCCTGCAGGACAAGTACGGCGTCAGCGCCGAGGTGTGGGATGCGCGCTGGGCGGTGCCCTTCGACTACGAGCCGATCGTGGAATCGGTCAAGCGCACCGGGCGCATCGTGCTGGCGAGCGACGCCTGCGAGCGCGGCAGCTTCATGCACACCATGGCCAGCACCATCCAGCGCCTGGCCTTCGGCAAGCTCGACGCCGCCCCGGTGGTGATCGGCACCCGCAACTGGATCAGCCCGGCGGCCGAGCTGGAGTCCAGCTACTTCCCGCAGCCGGCGTGGATCATCGACGCCATCCACGAGAAGATCCTGCCGCTCAAGGGCCACACCGTGACCAGCAACCAGGGCGACCTGGAGCTGATCCGCCGCGCCCGCCGCGGCATCTGAGCGGGCGCGGAGAGGCACCCACGGGCCCGGCCGCCCCGCGGCCGGCTCCTGCGCAGCGTCGACGCCCACGTCAACGCCGCGGTGGCGGTGCCATGGTCCCGGACCTGAACCGCCTGCGGCCGCTCACGCCGGCTGCAGGCTCCGCTCGGCGGCGCCCGCCACCGCAAGCGGAACCACCAGGCTGAAGATGCTGCCGCGGCCGAGGCGGCTCGTCACCGTCAGCCGGCCGCCCATCAGCTCCGCCAGCTGACGGCAGATGGCCAGACCCAGCCCGGCGCCCTGATGGCGCCGGGTCAGGCTTTCATCGACCTGGGAGAACGGCCGGAACAGCCGCTGGAGGTCGCTCTCGGCGATGCCGACCCCGGTGTCCTCGACCGCCGCCGACAGCATCCCGCCCTGCCAGCCCAGGCGCAGGGTGACGCTGCCGCGCTCGGTGAACTTGACCGCGTTGGCGAGCAGGTTGACTAGCACCTGGCGCAGGCGCTGGTCGTCGCCCACCAGCTGGCCGGGCAGCTCCTGGTCGGCCACCAGGCGCAGGGCCAGGCGCTTGAGCGCCGCCCTGCCCCGGACCAGGGCCAGGGCATCGCTGGCCAGCGCCAGGGGCGCGAACGGCGCCGGGGCGAGCACCAGCCCGCCACCGCCGATCTTGGCCAGGTCGAGCAGGTCGTTGACCACCCCGAGCAGGTTCTCGCCCGCCGAGCGCACCAGGCGCAGCATCTCGGCCTGGTCGACCGAGCTGGGGACCTCGGCCGCCGCCTCGGCGAAGCCGATCACCGCGGTCAGCGGGGTGCGCAGCTCGTGGCTCATGTTGGCGAGGAAGGCGTCCTTGGCCCTGGCCTGGCGCTGGGCCTCGTCGCGGGCGCGGGCGACCGCCGCCGCCTGCTCGCGGGCATGGCGCAGAAGCCCGGTCAGGCAGTCGTTCTGGGTCGCCAGCCCCCGGTAGCGGGTGCCGGCCAGCACCACCACCAGGCGGTCCTGCTCCCCGGCCGGCCCATCCTGGAACAGCTCCGCCAGCTGCTCGACGCTGGCTCCCGCCTGCACGCTCGCAGGCGGGCCGCCGAAGCCGGGCAGGGCCAGCCATTCCTCCAGGCTGTGGCCCTGCGCCAGACTCCAGCCGTAGCGCCCGGCGCAGCGGGCCAGGAACGAGCGCCGGTCGAGCAGGTGCGCCACCTTGCCATCCACCTGCACCGGCAGCCCGGGCAGCCCGGGGTCGTCGACGAAACGCTGGCGCACCAGCCAGGCCGGCAGGCCAGGTCCGACCGGTTCGATCAGGCGGGCGCAATCGGCGGCGGTGACCATGGATGGGTCAGATGCGCCGTGCCGCCGCCCCATGCGGATGGTGTTCGCGCGCCGGGGGCGGCGGGCCGGCATGGGCCGGACCGGCCAGGGATGAACCCTGGTCGACCACCAGGCGGTGGAGCGTCCCGGCCATCACCGACAGCTCGTTGGCGGCGGCGGCGGTGGTCTCGGCCCCGGCACGGGTGCTCTCGCTGGCGGACGTGACCTCGGCCAGGGTGACGGAGATGCGCCCGGCCGCCGCCGCCGCCTCGGCCACCTGGGTGGCGATGGCGCGAGTGGCGGCCGACTGCTGCTCGATCGCCGCGGCGATGCTCGTCTGCCCCTGCTCGATGCCGCGCACCTGCTCGGCCAGCTCGGCGAAGGCCGCCACCGCCGCCGAGCAGCGCCGGGATACCTCGGCGACCTCGTTGCGGATCCCCGCCACCGCCTGCGCGGTGCTGGCCGAGAGCGAGCGGATCTCGCCCGCCACCACCGCGAAGCCGCGGCCGGCGGACCCGGCGTGGGCGGCCTCGATGGCGGCGTTGAGCGACAGCAATGCGGTCTGGTCGGCGATCTCGCCGATGGCGACCGCGATCGCCTGCACCCGCTGGCCCATCGCTGCGAGCGCCTGGACCTCCTGCGCCGCCAGGCCGGCGCGGCCGACCACGTCCCGCGCGCGGCCTGCCGCCTCGGACGCCGAACGGGTGATCTCGGCGATACTGCCCGACATCTGCTCGGTGCTGGCGGCGGCCGAGACCATGCCATCGGTGACCTGGCGGGTGGCCTCGCCCACCGCCTGCAGGCGCTCGGCGGTGCTGTGCGACAGCTCGGCCATGCGCGTGCTGGAGGCGATCAGGGTGCCGGAGGAGCCGTCGAGCACGGCGGCGTTCGACTGCATCAGCTGGCGCTGGCTGGCGAGGGTGTCGACCGTGCGGTTGAGCGAACGCGCCATGTGGCCGAACTCGTCCTGGCCGGTGGCCTGGACCCGGCGGGCATAATCGCCGCCCGCCACCGCGTCGAGCACCTCCACGGTGGCGTGCAGCGGGCGCATCCCGCGCCGCACCAGCCACATCACCAGGATGGTCATGGCCACCACCGCCAGCAGGCCGGCCAGGCCGAGGGCGAGGTTGGAGCGCAGCGAGGCGGCCATCGCCGCCTCCAGCCGTAGGCGCTCGGCCTCGGCCTCGGCCTCGGTGGCCAGGGTGCGCCTGCCCTCGGCGACCACCTCCGCCAGGCGGGTCTCGGCCCGCGTCCCGGCCACCGCCACCAGCTGGTCGAGCAGGGCGATGGGGGCGTCCTCGCGCCCCACCATGTAGTCATCCGCGGCCTTGAGCCCGTCCTGGCGGGTCTCGCCCATCTCGAGCACCCCCAGGGCGTTGCGGTAGGACCTGCCGAGCTTGCCATGCTCCTCGCTGAACTTCTTGACGAGCCTGGTGAGGTCGGCGTCGGCGGAGGTCAATCGCCCCAGGCGGGCCATGGCCTGCACCACCGCCGCCTCGGCCTGCTCCATCTGGCTGCGGAAGAGCTTGTCCTGGTCGGGTCGCGCCCCGCGCAGCAGCACGCTCTTGAAGGCGGTCACCTGGCGGCGGAAGCCGTCCTGGGCGGCATGCGCGGCGGCCACCGCCTCGGCCAGCTGGCGCGAGGTGGCGTGCAGCAGCTCGGCCTGGTGGCCGGCGGTCTGCAGGGCCGATTCCTGCATGGTGCCCACCGCCCTGGCGGTGGTGCGGGCATCGCGCGCCGCCGACCACACGATGATCATCGCCACCACACCGCCGGTGGCGCCGACCAGGGCGATGATCAGCGCCAGCTTGGTGGCGACGGTGCGGATCAGGAACCAGGGTCGACGTTGCTGGGGATCGGCGGCGACATCCATGGCCAGGCACCTCGGACCTTGTTTATGGCGGGAGCGCGGCCCTATTTTGGTGCAATTCAGGTTAAGTCTCAGTGAACCGCTGCTGCTCTGCGCATCCATTCCGCCGGCGGGACGCCATGCGCGCGCCGCCAGCAGCGGGCGAAGGTGTCGGGGGTGTCCCAGCCGCAGCGCCAGGCGGTCTCCGCCACCCCCAGGCCCTGGGTCAGCAGGGTCTCAGCCAGCTCCAGCCGGCTGGCGAGGATGAAGGCCTTGGGGGTCATGCCGTACCACCCGCTGAACAGCCGGTAGGCCCGCGCGCGCGCCGCGCCGCTGACCTGCACCAGCTCCTCGGGATCGATGCGCACATGCGTGCGCCGCCACATCTGGAACACCATCGCGCGCTGGGCGCGGTCCTCGGGCCACTGCATGCGCACCGGCTCCTGCACCAGCTGCGCCAGCCAGGCCTGGACGGCGGCGCGGCGGGCGGCGGGGGCGGCGGCCAGCGCCGCCACCAGCAGGGCGCGGGTGGGCTCGCGCTCGACCCGGCCGATGCCGCGGATGCCGAGCGGCGATACCGTCAGATCGGACCAGGTGGGCATGAAGCCCTGGCCGATCCAGGTCCCGCCCTGGCCGGTGGGATCGTGCTCGTGCCACACCCCGGTGCCGATCAGGCACAGGTCGCCCGGCTGCAGCTGCAGCCGCCGGCCGTCGGCCAGGGCCAGGCCCACCACCCCGTTCAGCGCCACCACCCCGGTGGGGTTGGGATGCAGGTGGCGGTGCTCGGTGCTGGGCCAGGAACGGGCGTCGGTGAGCACCTCGATGCGCCCGGGATCGGCAGCGATGCGCTCAAGCTGGGCCCAGACGCGCCAGAGCTGGCTGTCCATGATGCGACGATCCGTTCATTTTGCGTGAATGGAAGCGCGCCTCGCACCCATCGGCCGGCTGCCCGGCGGGGCTGTGGGCGGGATACGATGCGGCCATGTCCCCCCAGCGCGCCTTCACCCTCATCGAACTCCTGGTGGTCATCGCCATCATCGCGGTGCTCGCCGGCATGCTCATGCCCGCCGTGACGGCCGCCAAGGAGAGCGCCCGCCAGCTCGGCTGCAGCGCCAACCTGCGCCAGATCCACGGCGGCATGCAGGCCTACGCCGCCGACTGGCGGGGGCGGATGTGCCCGGCCTTCATCCAGAGCAACGTGGTCGCCCTGCACCCCGAACTGGGCCTGCCGGCCGGCTCGAACTGGACCTGGACCGACGAGGACCGCGTCGGCGGCTATCTCGACGGGCGCGCCACCGCCAGCGGCTGCACCACCGCCGCACCCTGGACCGGCGGCGCGCCCTTCGGCTGCCCGTCCGACCGCCGCGCCCCCGGCAGCGTGTCCTGGAACACCGTGGGCTTCGGCCTCAACTTCTGGCTGTTCCGCTACTGCATCACCGACAACGCCACCTACGCCGAGCTATGGAGCAAGACGGTGCGGATAAACGCCCTTCGCAACCCCGCCGGGCTGGCGCTGGCCACCGACACCCAGGAAGCGCGCTGGTTCGCCCGCGGCGAGGTCCAGTCGCCCACCGCCCCGCCCGAGCTGATGTACGCCGACCAGGCGCGGGCCAACAGCTGGAACCTGCCCTGGGGCCGCCAGCCCAACCTGGTCTACGGCCGCCACCGCGGCGGCAGCGACCTGCTGTTCGCCGACGGCCACATGGCCTGGTCTCGCACCCTGCCCGCCGAGGTCACTGCCAAGCAGGTGTTCGTGCGCATGGACGACATGCCGTAGCCGGGCGCGGTCAGGCCGCCATCGCCTCGACCGCCGCCACCGCCGCCGCCACCCCATCCTCGGCCGCCATCGCCGCCGCGGCGGCCCGCGCCGCGGTGCCCAGCATCTGATCGCCAGCCAGCCGGCGCAGAATCGGCGCCAGCCGTTCAGGAGTGGCGCGCCGCACCGGCAGCACCCCGGCGCAGGCACCGGCCGCCGCCAGGCGCCGGCCCCAGTCCTTCTGCTCGTCCGAAAAGGGCACCACCGCCGCCGGCAGGCCGGCGGCGAGGGCGGTGGCGGTGGTGCCGGCGCCGCCGTGGTGCAGCACCCCGGCGCAGCGCGGCAGCAGCTGGCGGTGCGGCAGCGCGCCCACCGCCAGCACACGGTCCACCGCCGTGCCTGGCGGCAGGGCGGGGTCGTGGCTGCGCACCAGCGCGCGCACCCCGGCCAGGCGCGCCGCCTCGACCAGCAGACGGGTGAGCACCACCGGGTCGGCCTCCTGCGGCGAGCCGAGCCCGAGGTGCAGCGGCGGCGGACCGGCGGCGAGGAAGGCCTCGACTGCGGCCGGCAAGGCCCCGCCCTCGGCCCGTTCCGGCATCAGCAGCGGCCCGGTCACCAGGTGGCGGCCGCTCCATTCCGCCGCCGGCGGGCACAGCACGCGCGGCGCCGCCACCAGATTGACGCGCCCGGCGAACCACGCCTGCTCGACCCGCGCCAGCCGCCCCAGCCCGGCCGCGCGCCAGCAGGACGCGCTCGGCGCCAGCAGATAGGAATCGATCATGCGCCGCAGCAGCCACCAGCCGCAGCGGTTGAACCAGCGCGGTCCGCGCGGCAGGCCGGGCGGCGGCAGGTCGTCGCGCGGCACGAACCCGGGCCAGTAGGTGACGGTGGCGAGCGGCCGTCCGGCGGCGCGGGCGGCAGCAGTGAGCGGTACCGCCATGTGGTGGCCGGCGAGCAGGTCGCAATCCGCCACCAGCGCGCGCGCCTCGTCAGCCATCCCCGCCAGCGCCGGCACATACAGGCGCTCGAACAGCCGCCGGATCAGCACCGTGTCGCGCTCGTGCTGGACCCCGAGGGCGGCGATGCCGCGCAGCACCGCGGCGGCATCGGCGATGGGGATCGGCCGCCAGGCGATGCCGGCGGCGGCGCACAGCCCGGCGTAGTCGCTGCCCTGCACGCTGGCGGCGGCGAGGGTGACGCGATGCCCGCGCCCGGCCAGGCCGGCGCCGAGGGCGATCAGCGGCCGGATGTCGCCATCCGAACCCCAGCTCATCAGTCCCACGCGCATGCCGCGGTGGTAGCCGGCCGGGGCGCGGGCGCCACCGGCTCAGGGCCGGGCGCATGGCGTCAGCGGCTCTTGC